>NZ_CP114909.1:3000000-3300000 GCF_027497355.1 Micromonospora sp. WMMA1947
GCCGGGGGAGCCGCCGGCCCCGGTCGGGCAGCTGCGGCTGCGTCTGCACAGCGACCGGCACTGGCTGGAGCTGCGCGGCCCGACCGCCTGCGAGCTGCTGACCCCGCCCGAGGTGGCGGCGCTGCGCGACCGGCTCGGGCCGGACCCGCTGCGCGCCGACGCCGACCCGGACCGGGCGTACGCGCGGATCCGCCGCAGCCCCACCCCGCTGGCCGCGCTGCTGCTCGACCAGTCGGTCGTGGCCGGCACCGGCCTGATCTTCGTGACCGAGGCGCTGTTCCGGGCCGGTCTGCCGCCGCTGCTGCCCGGGCGGGAGCTGACGCCGGCCGGCTGGGCCGACCTCTGGGCGGACCTGGTGACGCTGATGACCCTCGCGGTCGAGCGGGGCCGGATCGACACGGTGCGCGACGCGCACCTGCCGGAGGCGACCGGCCGCGCGCCGCGCGTCGACAGGCACGGCGGTGAGGTGTACGTCTACCGCCGCCCCGGCGCGCCCTGCCACGTCTGCGGCACCCCGGTCAGCCGGGGCGCGCTGGCCGGGCGCAACCTCTACTGGTGCCCCGCCTGCCAGGCGGGCTGACTCACATCTCGTCGAGCAGCCAGCGGGCCGCCTCGACGTTGCCGGGGAAGACCTGGTCGCCGCCGATGCTCCAGGCCACCGTCTGGCCGATGGCCCAGCCGCGTACCCGCTCCCGGTCCAGACCCAGCTCGGCGCTGAGCCGGTCGAGCCGGTGCCGGACCGCCGCGGGGGAGTGGCCCAGCTCCGCGCCGCGTACCAGCGGCACCACGGCGAACTCCCGCTCGCCGACGAGGGGCTTCGGGTCGATCACCAGCCACGGCTCGCGCCCGGCCGCCAGGATGTTGCCGGCGTGCAGATCCTGGTTGACCAGCACCTGCTCGCCCTGGCTCGGCGTCAGCTCGGCGAGCAGCCCGAGCGCGGCGTCGAGCAGGCGCCGCTCGTACGGGCGGCCGGCCCGCCGCCAGTTGCCAGGCATCCGCTCCGCCCAGCCGGCCGCCTCCTCGGCCAGCGGCGTGAACGGCGCACCGGCCGGCACCGCGAGCTTTGGCAGCAGCCCGACCGCGACGTCCAGCGCCGCGTCGGCCGCCAGCGAGTGCAGCGGCGTGCCGGGATCGCAGCGCTCGACGAGCAGCGCGCGCCGGCCGGGGTCGTGCCCGAGCAGCCGGATCGCGCCGCGCCCGTCCCAGTGCGCCAGCGCGGTGGCCTCGTGCACGCTGTCGTCGTCCGGATACTGGAGCTTCAACACGGCCCTGGTGCCGTCGGGCAGCGTCGCGGGCAGCGCCAGCGACGCGAACGCGTACGCGAACGGCGGACCGACCGTCAACTCCCACCGCGCGACGCAGTCGGCCAGCCGGCCGGGCAGCTCCGCGAGCCACGCCCGGCCGGTCTCGGTCCGCTCGACCCAGCGCAGCCCTTCGGGAATGTCGCACCGCATCGGCACATCCTGACCGGTGCGGCGAGTCTCCGCTGTCCCCGACGCGGCCCTCCGGCCTCGCCGGGCCCCCTCGTCCCAACCAGGCCGGCGCCGCCTCGCCTGCGGCGGGCCCGCCGAGGGCCTGTCACCGCAGTCGGCGGATGTCCCCGTACGCCCGGTAGAAGCCGCCCCGGCCGGACTCGCGGACCTCGGTGACCAGGTAGCGCGCGCCCGGCTCCCGGATGCCCTTGGGGAACTGCACCGACCAGTCCCGCCGGTAGCCGTCGGCGAGAACGTGCACCCGCAGCCGGCCGCCCTGCTCGACGCACTGCACCAGCACGCCGTCGCGGTCGTCGGTGGTCACCTCGACCGACGTCCAGGCGGCAGTCTCGGGCATCCGGGCCGGCGCCTTGACGTCGACCACGTCGGGCACGCTGCCCGCCTCGGCCGCCCGGATCGCTGCCTCACTCGCGTCGATGCAGGCCAGGTGGCCGCTCGTGGTGACCACGTAGAGCCGGTTGTCGTGGTACTGCATCGAGTACGCCGAGCCGCAGCCGGTGCCGAGCTTCCACAGCCGGTTGCCGGACTGGTCGAAGCAGTAGATCGAGGACGCGCTGTCGCCCGCGAACACGTACCGGCCGCCCTCGGCGGTGGCGCAGGAGAAGACCGCGGAGTCGCAGCGGTAGACCTGCTCGGCCCGGCCGTCCTTGCGCAGGCGCACCACCTCGCGGGTGCCCGTACCGGCGAACACGGCGTCCCGCTCCTGCCAGCCGAACAGCACCGCCCCGGTGCCGGTGTGCCACAGCTCGCGCCCGGTGCGCCAGTCGTAGCCGGTGACCCCCTGCGAGTGGCCGTGGTAGAGCGCGTCGGCGTCGCAGCGCACCATCCACGCCGACCGGCCGCGTCCCGGCCGGCGCCAGAGGAACTCGTCCTCGTGGTCGATCGCCGAGATGCCACCGTCGCGGTCGGACACGCCCAGCACGCCGTCGTGGATGTCCAGCCAGTAGATGTCGATCTCGGGCGCGATCGCGTACGCCGCCCGGGGCACCTTGCCGGACAGGTCGTAGACGTTTCCGTCGTCGCAGCCCGCGTAGACCCAGGCGTCGTCGGCAACGATGCACTTCACCCCGTCGGGCAGCCGGACCTGGTTGACCAGCCGGGCGTCGTGGTCGAGCGTGGTGATCACGCCGTGTTCGTTGCCGACCATGCAGTGCCGGTCGTCGACGAAGATGCCGAAGGCGGGCGCGCCCGAGGCGTACCGCCAGAGGACCGGGGCGGTGCGGGCGGTCGAACGGGTGCTGACGATCTGCCGGCGCGACACGGTGCGCTTCTGGCGTACGCCGCGCACCGCCGGGGCGTACCCCTTGCGGATCTTCTCGCCGATCTTCTTCGCGGCGGCGGCGCGGGCGCGGGCGTTGTCCGGGTAGGTGCTCGTCTTCACCTGGCCCTGGTCGCCGATCCGGCCGTAGCGCACTGTCATCGCGGTGTCGTCGACCACCACCTCGTAGAACTTGTGCGCTCCACCGTCCACTTCGGACAGTTCGAGGTAGGTCGTCTCCTGGGACATGGGGGTTTACCTCCGAGGGGAAGTGCCGGACCGGCAACGCGCACACGCTAACGCCGGGCACCGACAAACCCGGGTGCCGGTGTTAAGAAGGGGCCCTTCCTCTACCGGAGGCGTTAATAGGGGGCCCTTCCTTACACGGCGGCGAGGGCGTCGACGGCCTTTCGGGCCGCGATCAGCACCGGGTCCCACACCGGGGCGTACGGCGGCGCGTAACCCAGGTCGAGCGCCGTCATCTCGTCCACTGTCATGCCGTTCCACAGCGCGACCGCGAGCGCGTCGATCCGCTTGGCCGCCTCGGACCACCCGACGATCTGCGCCCCGAGCAACCGCCCGCTGGGCCGCTCGGCGAGCAGCTTGACCGTCATCGGCCGCGAGCCCGGGTAGTAGCCGGCCCGGTTCGTCGACTGGGCCAGCACGGTGACGAACTCGAAGCCCGCCTCCCGCGCGTCCCGCTCGCGCAGCCCGGTGCGGCCCACCTCCAGCTCGCAGACCTTGGTGACGGCGGTGCCGATGACGCCGGGGAAGGTGGCGTACCCGCCGCCGATGTTGATGCCCGCTACCCGGCCCTGCTTGTTGGCGTGCGTGCCGAGCGGGATGTGCACGGGCATGCCGCTGACCCGGTGCAGGGACTCCACGCAGTCGCCCGCCGCCCAGACGCCCGGTACGCCCGGCACCCGCATCCGGCGGTCGGTCCGGACCGCGCCGGACGGACCGATCGGCAGGCCGGCGGCCTCGGCGAGCCCGATGTTGGGGCGTACCCCGAGGCCCAGCACCACGACGTCGGCCGGCATCGGCCCCTCGTCGGTGACCACCGCGGAGATCCGGCCGTCCCGCTCGTCGAGGCCGGTGACGGTGAGGCCGGTGCGGACGCCGATGCCGGTGCCGCGCATCGCCTCGGCCACCAGCTCGCCCATGTCGGGGTCGACTGTGGACATCGGCTGGTCGGCCTGCTCCACCAGCTGCACCGAGAGCCCGCGTTGCACGAGCGCCTCGGCCATCTCGACGCCGACGTAGCCGCCGCCGACCACCACCGCGTGCCGGGGCCGGGGCTCGCGTTCGAGCCAGTCGATCAGCGCCGCCCCGTCGTCCAGCGTCTGCACGCCGAACACCCCGGCCACGTCGTCGCGTGCCCAGTCCGGCTGCACCGGGGACGCGCCGGTGGCGTACACCAGGGTGTCGAAACCGGCGCGGACCTCGCCGCCGCCGTCCAGGTCGCGTGCGATCACCTCGCGGCGGTCCAGGTCGATGGCAGTGACCTCGTGCCGGGTACGGACCTCGATGCCGAACTCGTCGCGGAAGGTCGCCGGGTCGCGCGCGACCAACTCGTCCCGATCCTCCACCAGGCCGCTCACCCAGTAGGGGATGCCGCAGGCCGAGTAGGAGGTGAAGTGCCCTCGTTCGAATGCGACGATCTCCAGGTCGGACCGGTCGCGGCGGCGCCGCGCCTGCGACGCCGCCGACATGCCGGCGGCGTCGCCGCCGATGACGATCATGCGCTCGGCCACGTCGCCCATCCTGTCACGCCGGGCCACGGCCGCGTGGCCGCTCAGCCACGGGTCTGCCGCGCCACGTCCGCGACCACGTCGACGAGGTTGCCGGTACGTTCGAACACCGCCCGCTGCCGCGCCGCGCCGCTGCCGTGCCGGCGCAGCCCGCCCAGCAGATCGGTCACCCGGTCCAGGTCGCCGTGCCGTTCCAGTTCCGGGCGCAGCCGGTCGACCAGCCGGTCCAGCAGCTCCCACGCCGGGCGCAGCTCACCGTCGGTGAGGTCGACGCCCTCGCCCTCCAGCCCGTCGTGGGCGGCCCGCCAGTGCGCCGCCACGAGCAGGTGGTGGTCGGTGTTGACGGCCGGACGGCCGGCGTCGATGTCGGTGAGCGCTGTCGCGACGAGCGCGCGGACCAGCGCCGCCACCAGCACCGCGTCGTCCACGGAGGGGCAGACGTCGCCGATGCGGATCTCCACCGTGGGGTACTTCGCGGAGAGCCGGGCGTACCAGTAGAGCATCCCCTCGTCCAGCATCACGCCGCTGGCGATGAGCTGCCGGATCAGCCGCTCGTAGTGCTCGTGCGACTCCAGGTACGGGGTGGGCGCGACGGACGGCCAGCGTTCCCACTCCACCGAGCGCCAGCTCGCGTACCCGGTGTCCGCCCCCCGGGAGAACGGGGAGTTGGCGGTGGCCGCGTGCAGGATCGGCAGCCAGGGCCGGACGTGGTTGAGCACCTGCACACCGGTGTCCGGGTCGGGAATGCCGACGTGCACGTGCATGCCGTTGTTCCCGGGGCCGGGCACCAGCAGCCGGAACCGCTCGATCATCCGGTCGAAGCGCGGCTTGTCCACCACCGGCGGCACCGGCCCGTCGACCGGCCCGGTGCCGATCGCGAGCAGCCGTACGCCGGCCCGCTCGGCCGCGTCGGCCAGCTCGGCGCGCAGCATCGACAGCGAGTGCCGGATCGAGGACAGGTCCAGTCCGGGCGGGCTGCCGATCTCGATCTGGCTGGTCTGGAACTCCCGTTCCACCTGACCGCGCAGCTCGGCCGGCACCTGCTCCATCACCAGGTCGACGGCGGGTACGGCGGTCCCGGTGTGCGGGTCGGCGAGCAGGAACTCCTCCTCGACGCCGACCGTCAGCAGGTCGGTTCCGCCCGGTGCGGCGCTCCGCTCCCGCTCCGCCACTGAGCCACTCATCGTCACCACCGTCTCCTCCGGACCGCTCACGGCACCGTGCCGCGGGGTCGAGAGCCTGTTACCCACCGTGTCCGTTTCGGGAAACGTGCCGGTGGGCGTGTCGGTGCCGGTTCGCCCGTTCGGGGTCGCGTGCGGGGCCGGCCGAGCGTCGGATCGGCGTGCGCGCAGGGGCCCCGGTGCGTGACACGGCGGGCTAGGGTGGGCTCGTGGCGGGGATGCTGGCGGTGCTGACGGGGGCGTGGGCGTACGCCCTCACCCTGTTCGCCGACCGGCCGGCCGGGCTGCTCGCCGGTGCGGCGGTCGTCGCCGCGCTGCTGCTCGCGACCCTGCTCGCGCTGCGCGTCCGCGCGCTGCCCACGCCGCCCGGCACCCGGTTCGCCGCCGCACTACGGGCCCGCGCCCGCCGTCGTGGGGTGCCCCGGCAGGTCGACCCGGACGCGCCGGGGCGTCCGCGCCCCCGCGCACCCGGCCTGCGCCCCTCGGCCGCGTAGCCACCTCCTTCCGGCCCGCGCCGGCGGGCCGCCGCTCTCTCCCCGGCTTCGCGGCCGATTCCGTCGTCATCCGTCCCGCCGCGCGCACGTCGCCGCCCGGGACACCCGGAATCGCCATCGAGGGGTCCACCCATGCTCGCCTTCGCACCGTTGCACTCGGCGGCCTCGGCCGCCGCCACCGTCGTCACCTGGCTCGCCGACGTGCTCGCCCCGCTCACCGGCGGCGCCGCCACGGCGGCCGCCATCGTCCTGTTCACCGTCGCCGTCCGGCTGCTGATCTCGCCGCTGACGGTGGCACAGGTCCGCGGGGAGCGGCGTCGCACCGCGCTCGCCCCCGAGGTACGGGAACTCCAGCGCCGGTACGCCGACGACCCGTCCCGCCTGCAGAGCGAGGTGTTCGCGCTCTACCGCAACGCCGGGGCCAGCCCGGTCGCGGGCTGCCTGCCGGCGCTGTTGCAGGCGCCGTTCTTCCTTGTCATGTACCGCCTGTTCGCCACCGGTGACGGCGCGCCGCAGCTGCTGGGGGAGCGGCTGGCCGGCGTACCGCTGGGGTGGCACCTCGGCGACGGGCTGTCCGGTCCGGTGCTGCTCGTGTTCGGGGTGCTGCTGGCCGCGCTGCTCGCGCTGGCCTGGTGGTCGTCGCGGCGGATGCGCCGGGCGGCGGCCGCCACCGGCACGGTGGCCGGTACGCCCACCGAGGGCCCGGGCGCGGCGGTGCTCGGGCGGCTGTTGCCGCTGCTGCCGTACGCCACGGTGCTGGTGGCGCTCGTGGTGCCGCTGGCGGCGGTGCTCTATCTGGTCACCACCACGGCGTGGACCGCGCTGGAGCAGGTGGTGCTGCGCCGGCCGCAGCCGGCGGCGGCCATCGACAAGCGTTGACAAATGCGGGGGCGGGCGCGTAGAAATCGCTCTCAGAGAGCGCTCTCCCGGACCCGTCCCCGCAGAGAGGCACCCCGATGAACCCGATCCCGGCGGCTGCGGCCGCCTCCGCCACCGTGCCCCGACCACGCCGCCGGCTCGCCCTGGCCGCCGGCGTCCTCGCGCTCACCACCGCGCTCGCGGGCGTCTCGATGACCGCCCAGGCTGCGGTGCCCCCGACGCCGTCCGGGTGGAACCTGGTGTGGAGCGACGACTTCACCGGCTCCGCCGGCACGCTGCCCTCGTCCGCCAACTGGATCATCGACACCGGCACCAGCTACCCGGGCGGCCCGGCCAACTGGGGCACCGGCGAGATCCAGACCTACACCTCCAGCACCGCCAACCTGGCCCACGACGGCTCGGGCAACCTGCGCATCACGCCGCTGCGGGACTCCGCCGGCCGCTGGACCTCGGCCCGGATCGAGACGGTGCGTTCGAACTTCAAGCCGCCGACCGGCGGCGTGCTGGCCTTGGAGGGCCGGATCCAGATGCCGAACGTGACGGGGGCGGCGGCGTCCGGGTACTGGCCGGCGTTCTGGGCGCTCGGCTCGCCGTACCGGGGCAACTACCAGAACTGGCCGGGCATCGGCGAGTTCGACGTGATGGAGAACGTCAACGGGATCAACTCGGTCTGGGGCGTGCTGCACTGCGGCGTCGCGCCGGGCGGCCCGTGCGGGGAGTTCAACGGCATCGGCGCGTCCCGGGCCTGTCCGGGCAGCACCTGCCAGTCGGCGTTCCACACCTACCGGTTCGAGTGGGACGCTTCGATCAGCCCGCAGCAACTGCGCTGGTACGTCGACGGTCAGCTCTTCCACACCGTCGGGCAGAACCAGATCGGTGAGCCGTACTGGAGTCAGATGACCAACCACGCCGGCTACTTCCTGCTGCTCAACGTGGCGATGGGCGGCGGCTTCCCGGACGGCGTGGCCGGCTCGGCGACGCCGACCGCGTCGACCGTGCCCGGCCGGTCGATGCTTGTCGACTACGTGGCCGTCTACACCCGCGGTGGCGGGAGTAACCCGTCGCCGACGCCGACCACGCCGCCGCCGGGCGGAGTGCGTGACGCCTACTCGACGATCCAGGCCGAGTCGTTCAACGCGCAGAACGGCGTGCAGGTGGAGACGTGCGCCGAGGGTGGCCAGGACATCGGGTGGCTCGCCAACGGCGACTGGGCCCGCTACGACAACGTCGACTTCGGCTCCACGCCGCCGCGCGACTTCGTGGCCCGGGTCGCCTCCGGCGCGGCGTCCGGGGTGAGCGGGCTGGTGGAGGTCCGGGTGGACAGCCCGACCGCGCCGCCGATCGGCAGTTTCGCGGTCGGCAACACCGGCGGCTGGCAGACCTGGCGCTCGGTGCCCGGCAACGTCAGCGCGGTGACCGGGCGGCGCACCGTCTACCTGACGTTCAGCAGCGGTCAGCCGTCCGACTTCGTCAACGTCAACTGGTTCACCTTCCGCCGCTGAGGCCGGTCGGAACGCGGCCCGGACCCCCGGTCCGGGTCGCGTCGAACCGGTGCTGGACAGAAACAGTTAACACTCCTAATAATAGGCGCGCGTCGACGGTTGTGAATTCCTCTCCACCCCCGCCCGTCCCCTGGAGGACGCCGTGAGACTCCGCCCCCGCCTGGCGACGCTCGCCGCCGCGCTGACCACCGCCGTGGTCGCCGGTGCCCTGCTCGCCGCCCCGCCCGCCTCGGCCGCCACCGCGGCCTTCGTCCGCACCTCCAGCTGGAGCAGCGGGTACGAGGCCCGGTTCACCGTCACCAACGACAGCTCCGCCGCCATCTCCTCGTGGAACGTCCAGTTCGACCTGCCCGCCGGCAGCACGCTCGGCTCGTTCTGGGACGCCCGCCTCACCACCTCCGGCCAGCACGTCACCGCCGTCAACCAGTCCTGGAACGGCGCGCTCGCCCCGGGTGCCAGCACCAGCTTCGGCTTCGTCGTCAGCGGCACCGGCGACCCGGTGAACTGCACCGTCAACGGCGCCTCCTGCACCGGCGGCGGCAACCCCGGCAACCCGGGCGCGCCCACCACCCCCGGCGGACTGCGGGTCACCGGCACCACCGCGTCCTCGGTGTCGCTCGCCTGGAACGCGGTCTCCGGCACCGTCACCGGCTACCGGGTGTACGAGGGCAGCACCGTCAAGGCCACCGTCACCGGCACCTCGGCCACCGTCTCCGGGCTGGCCGCGTGCAGCGGGCACAGCTACACAGTGACCGCGTACAACGGCAGCGGCGAGTCGGCGAAGTCGGCGGCGGTCGCGGCCACCACCAGCGGCTGCACCGGAGGCGGCGGTGCCATGGCCGCCGCGCCCTACCTCTACCCGGGCTGGGGCGACCCGCCCGCGCCGTCCACCGTGATGGGCGCGACCGGGATCAAGTGGTTCACCATCGCGTTCGTGCTCTCCGGCGGCGGCTGCACCCCGGCCTGGGACGGCACCGGCCCGCTGACCGGCGGCACGCACGCCGCCACCATCGCGGCGATCAAGGCGGCCGGCGGCGACGTCATCCCGTCCTTCGGCGGGTGGAGCGGCAACAAGCTCGGCCCGAACTGCTCGACCGCCGCCGCGCTGGCCGGCGCCTACCAGCAGGTCATCAACGCGTACGGGCTGAAGGCGATCGACATCGACATCGAGAACAGCGACGAGTTCGAGAACGAGGTGGTGCAGGACCGCATCCTGGACGCCCTGAAGATCGTCAAGCAGAACAACCCGGGGATCAAGACCATCATCACGTTCGGCACCTCGACCACCGGGCCGTCGTACTACGGCACCCGGCTGATCAACCAGGCGGCGGCCAAGGGCGCCGGGATCGACGTGTTCACCATCATGCCGTTCGACTTCGGCGGCGGCGCGAACATGTACCAGAACACGGTGAACGCGGCCGAGGGCCTGAAGACCGCGCTGCGCAACGCGTTCGGCTGGTCCGACGCCACCGCGTACGCGCACATGGGCCTGTCCGGCATGAACGGCCTCTCCGACCAGCAGGAGCTGACCTCGCCGGCCACCTGGACGCAGATCCGCGACTGGGCCAAGGCGCGCGGCCTGGCCCGGTTCACGTTCTGGTCGGTCAACCGGGACCGGCCCTGCCCGGGCGGGGGCGTGGTCGCCAACTGCTCCGGCATCGCGCAGAACACCTGGGAGTTCACCGGCATCACCGCCGGATTCTGAGCCCGCGCGGCGGTCAGCGCCCGGTGGTCACCGACTGCCGGGCGCGCCGCCGGCGCACCTTCTTCACCGCCCAGCTGACGATCATGAAACCGAAGACGGCGAAGATCGCGTAGTTGAACCACGAGCTGTACCTGTCGACGTCCTCCCACCGCGACCCGAGAGCGAACCCGGCGCCGACGATCAGGGCGTTCCACACGCCGCTGCCGAGCGTGGTGAGCAGGATGAACTCGCCCAGCGGCATCCGGTTGGCGCCGGCCGGGATCGAGACCAGGCTGCGCACCACAGGCACCACCCGGCCGATCAGCACCGCCCACCGGCCGTGCCGCTCGAACCAGCGGTCGGCCTTCTCCAGATCCTCCAGGTCGACCAGCGGAATGTGGTCCAGCCAGCGCTTGAGCCGGTCCTCGCCGAGCGCCGCGCCGAGCCAGTAGAGCACCAGCGCGCCGAGCAGCGAGCCGACTGTCGCGGCGACCACGATCAGCACCACGTTGAACCGGCCCTCGGCGGACAGGTAGCCGGCCATCGCCAGCACGATCTCGCTCGGGATCGGCGGGATGATGCTCTCCAGCGCCACCAGCAGCGCCACACCGACCGCGCCGAACGAGTCGATCACGCTCGCCACCCACCCGGTCAGCCCGGTGAACTGGTTCGGGTCGACGTCCTGGGCCAGGGCCATGGCGGTCCTTCCACGCGAGAGCCGGAGATCCGGAAGTGTTACCCGGACCGGCTGCCGCCACACCTGTGACTCAGCCCTCCGGGTGCAGCGCCGCGTCCGCCGGACCCCGCCGCCAGCCGGTGAAGCGGACCACCAGGCCGCCCCGGCTGGGCGAACAGCAGTACGGCCCGGCCGACGCCTGCGCCGCCGGATCGAGCGGGGCGACGCGGACCAGCCGCCACGGCTCGTCGTCACACCGGGCCCGTACCGTCAGCGCGTCGCCGGCCCGGCTCACCCGGACCGTGACCTCACGGCCCGACCACTGCGGCACCGGCGCGACCGACCAGTCGGAGAACTCGTCGGTGACCACTGCTCCGACCTGCGGGACGCCGTCGCTCACCTCGACCCCGGCCTTGGTCCACCGCCGCTCGTCCACCCGGACCAGCACGCCGGCCTGGTCGAACTGGGCCGCGTAGTCGAGCAGGAACGACACCTCCACGGCGCTGTCCACGCCGAACGGCGCGAGCAGCGCCGAGCCGTCGTCGTGCACGAAGCCGTAGCTGGTGCGCCGCCAGAAGTCGCTGCCGCCGCGCGGCTCGACCAGCAGGCCGCGACCGTCCGGCTCGGCCCGCTCCGGCGGGTTCAGCCAGGTGCCGGCGGACCAGTCGTACGCCTCCTCGCTCATCGGAGCACCGTACCGGGTTTGCCGCCGCGCGCGTTCGGAGAAGTAGTCCTCGCATGGGTGACAGGTGGTATCAGGAGGCGGTCGTCTACTGCCTCGACGTGGACACTTTCGCGGACTCCGACGGCGACGGGGTGGGTGACTTCCAGGGCGTGATCGGGCGCCTGGACTACCTGGCCCGGCTCGGGGTGACGTGCCTCTGGCTGAACCCCATCCATCCCTCGCCGAACGAGGACGACGGGTACGACGCGACCGACTTCTACAACGTCGACCCGCGACTGGGCACCCTCGGCGACTTCGCCGAACTGCTGCACCAGGCGAGCAACAGGGGCATCCGGGTGATCATCGACCTGGTGGTCAACCACACCTCCGACCAGCACCCGTGGTTCCAGTCCGCCCGCTCCTCGCCGGATTCGCCGTACCGGGACTGGTACGTCTGGGCCGACCACGAGCCGGCCGACCGCCACCAGGGCATGGTGTTCCCGGGCGAGCAGCACGAGACGTGGACGTACGACCGGACCGCCAAGGCGTGGTACTACCACCGCTTCTACAAGTTCCAGCCGGACCTGAACATCGAGAACCCCAAGGTCCGCGCGGAGATCAAGAAGATCACCTCGTTCTGGCTCCAGCTCGGCGTCTCCGGCTTCCGGATGGACGCCGTGCCGTTCATCATCGAGCGCACCGAGCCGGGCAACCCGAACTCACCCAAGGACTTCGACTTCCTCACCGACCTGCGCCAGCACGTGCAGTGGCGGCGCGGCGACGCGGTCCTGCTCGCCGAGGCGAACGTCGAGCCGGACGAGCTGCCCGTCTACTTCGGTGACGGCAGCGGCTCGGGCAACCGGATCCACATGCTGTTCGACTTCATGCTCAACGGCCGGCTGATGCTCGCCCTGGCCCGGGAGGACCCGGAGGTGATCATCGAGGCGTTGCGCGACACCCCGAAGCTGCCCACCGGCGGCCAGTGGGCCACGTTCCTGCGCAACCACGACGAGATCGACCTGTCCCGGCTCACCGCCGACCAGCGCAACGACGTGCTGGCGAAGTTCGGCCCGGACGAGAACATGCAGCTCTACGGCCGGGGCATCCGCCGCCGGCTGGCGCCCATGCTCGGCAACGACCGCCGGCACATCGAGCTGGCGTACTCGCTGCAGTTCTCGCTGCGTGGCACCCCCGTGCTGCGCTACGGCGAGGAGATCGGCATGGGGGAGGACCTGTCGCTGGACGGGCGCGACGCGATCCGTACCCCGATGCAGTGGTCGTACGCCGACAACGCCGGCTTCTCCACCGCGGAGCCGGAGAAGCTGGTCCGCCCGGTGATCGACAAGGGCGAGTACGGCTATCAGAAGGTCAACGTCACCGCCCAGCGCAAGGACCCGCGCTCGCTGCTCGGCTGGTTCGAGCGGATGATCCGGACGCTGCGGGAGGCACCGGAGACCGGCTCGGGCAGCACCACGTACATCGATGTGCCGATGCCGTCGGGCGTGCTCGCGCACCGGGCCGACGGGCGTACCGGGACCATGGTCTTCCTGCACAATCTCGGCACCGAGGACGTGGAGGTGGACCTGAGCACGCTGGCGCCGGAGGCGGACCTGCCGATCGACGTGCTCAGCGACCGCAACTACGAGGACGTGGGCAAGCTCGACCGGCTCAAGCTCGGCGGGTACGGCTACCGGTGGATCCGGCTCTGCCGGGGACACGAGCGGTAGGGGGCGGCGTACCGGCGGGTTAAGCTCCTTCGATCGAGCCACAAGTTACCGGGAGGTAAGCATGTCGGAGGAGCCCCGCGTCGCCATCGTCACCGGAGCCGCGCGCGGCATCGGGGCCGCGACCGCCCGCCGGCTGGCGGCCGACGGCATGGCCGTCGCCGTGGTCGACATCGACGAGTCCGCCACCAAGGAGACGGTGGACGCCATCGGCTCGGCCGGCGGCCGGGCGCTGGGTGTCGGCGCCGACGTGTCCGACCGGGCCCAGGTCGAGGCCGCCGTGGAACGGATCGCCGCCGAACTGGGCGCACCGACAGTGCTCGTCAACAACGCGGGCGTGCTGCGTGACAACCTGCTGTTCAAGATGACCGAGGGCGACTGGGACACGGTCATGGGCGTGCACCTGCGCGGGGCGTTCCTGTTCAGCCAGGCCGCGCAGAAGCACATGGTCGAGGCGAAGTGGGGCCGGATCGTCAACCTGTCCAGCACGTCCGCGCTCGGCAACCGGGGCCAGGCCAACTACTCGGCCGCCAAGGCCGGCCTCCAGGGCTTCACCAAGACGCTGGCGATCGAGCTGGGCCCGTTCGGGGTGACAGTCAACGCGGTCGCGCCAGGCTTCATCGTCACCGACATGACCGCTGCCACCGCGGCCCGGATGAAGGTCGACTTCGACGACCTGCAGAAGCACGCCGCCGCCGAGATCCCGGTCCGCCGTCCCGGCCGCCCGGAGGACGTGGCGCACACCATCTCGTTCCTGGCCAGCGAGGGCGCGTCCTTCGTCTCCGGCCAGGTCATCTACGTCGCCGGCGGTCCGAAGGACTGACCGGCCCGACCCGGCGCGGGCCCGCTCAGGCGGGGTCGCGCCGGGTGCGCCACAGCCAGAACAGGCCGAGCACCGGCAGCACCAGCGGCACGTAGCCGTAGCCGCTGCCGAAGTCGGACCAGACCGTCTCGTCCGGGAACAGCTCCTTGTCGGCGATGCTCAGCACACCCACCCCGAGCACCCCGACCAGTTCGACTGTGCAGCAGGCCAGCGCGACCCGGCGGCCGGCGTGCCCGGCCCGGGCCAGCCCGACCGCCGCCACGATGTAGATCAGCGCCGCCACCGCGGAGAGCAGGTACGCCACCGGCGCCTCGTCGAACTTCGTGGCGATCTGCAAGCTCGCCCGCGAGGTCGCGGCGATGGCGAAGACGATGTAGACGGCGATCAGCAGCCGGCCCGGCCCGCGGTTGGTGGCGCGCTGCTCGGTCGTGGACTCAGCCACCGAGGACCTCCCAGGTCTGCTGCAGCCGTACCGCCACGACCGGCGTGACCAGGCAGATCGCGCAGACGATGCCCGAGCCCCAGCGGGTCGGCTCCATCCGGGCCAGCACCCAGGCCAGCGGCGGCAGGCAGACGAGCGTCGCCAGGTAACCGAAGAACGCGCCCGGCTCGCCCGGCCGATCCCCGCCGCCGAGCGCCACGAGGGCCGCCACGGTGAGCGCGAGCAGCGCCACCTCCAGCACGGCCAGGCCGACGAACTGGATCCGGTCCGGCGGCCGGTGGCGTACCGCCGCCACCAGGGCCCAGACGGCGACCGCCAGCGAGATCACGATCGCGACCGTGGCGAGCGGCCCGTCCACCGGAGAGGCGGCTGCCGCGCTGGTCGTCGACACGGTGTCGTTCACCGGCACAGCCTACTAATCCGTGTAGTAGCGGCTCGCCCGCCGGGTCGGGGCGCGCCGGACGGGTCCGGCGACTAGCGTGGATCACGGTCCCGGCGTACGCCGGTGGCGGACGTGGACGGCAGGGGGTCGGGGTGCGGTTCGGGTTGTTCGGCACTGGTTACTGGGCGGCGGAGACGCACGCCGCGGCCATCGAGGCACACCCGCGGGCCCGGCTCGCCGGTGTCTGGGGGCGGAACCCGGCGAAGGCGGAGGAACTGGCCACCCGGCACGGCGTACCGGCCTTCACCGACGTGGACGCGCTGATCGACGCCGCCGACGCGGTCGCGGTGGCGCTCCCGCCGGACGTGCAGGCCGACATCGCCCTCCGGGCCGCCACCGCCGGGCGGCACCTGCTGCTGGACAAGCCGCTGGCGCTCGACCTCGCCGACGCCGACCGGGTGGTCGACGCGGCGCAGGCGTCCGGGGTGGCCTCGGTGGTCTTCTTCACCCAGCGTTTCCACCCGAACGTGATCGGCTTCCTCGCCTCGACCGCGGCGGCCGGCGGCTGGCAGCACGCCCGCGCCACCATGTTCGCGTCGATCTTCCAGCCGGGTAACCCGTACGGCGACTCGACCTGGCGGCGGGAGCGCGGCGCGCTCTGGGACATCGGCCCGCACGCGTTGTCGCTGATCCTGCCGGTGCTCGGCCGGGTCACCCGGGTCGCCGCCATGGACGGCCCGAGCGGCCTGGTGCACCTGCTGCTCACCCACGACGGCGGCGCGACCAGTTCGCTGTCGCTGACCCTGGACGCGCCGTCCGAGGCGGTCACCCGGGACTTCGTCTTCTTCGGCGAGAACGGCACCGAGACCGTCCCGCCCGGCGACGGCAGCGCGCTCCAGGCGTTCGGCGCCGCGCTCGACCAGTTGCTGGAGGAGGTCGACGCCGGCACCCGCGACCACCGCTGCGACGTGCGGTTCGGGCGCGAGGTGGTGGCCGTGCTGGACGCCGCGCAGACCGCCCGCGCCCAGGCCCGCACCGTCGAACTGTAAGGAAGGGCCCCTTATTAACGCCTCCGGTAGAGGAAGGGGCCCCTCTTAACACCCGCAGGTCAGGCGCAGATCAGGCGCCGGCCAGCGTGACGATCGCCTCGCCCAGTTCGGTGGGGGACTGGAACTCCTCGGCCGGTAGGGATCGCAACGCCTGGAGCGCCTCGGTGCTCGCGCCGTTCTCCTGGCCCCAGCGGACCAGGTCCTCCCGGGAGACCGGGTAGTCCAGCCCGGCCAGGAACTCCTGCAACTGCGCGCCGGTGACGGTCATGCCGCCCGGCTACCCGCTGAGCCCGGCGGCATTCCCGCCGCCGGCCCGGAGCCGGCGGCGGGAATGCCGCTCCCGGCCCCGGCGGTTTGCCCCGGCGGGCCCCGGGTAGCCGCGGACATGCTGGTACAGCGGCTCGGCGCGCCGAGCGACTTCGACCCCTTGCTGGACCGCGTACGGGACGCCCGGGTGGTGATGATCGGCGAGGCGACGCACGGCAGCTACGACTACTACCGGCTGCGGGAACAGCTGACCCGGCGGCTCATCGCCGAGCAGGGCTTCGACTTCGTGGCGGTGGAGGGGGACTGGCCGGACTGCGACCGGGTGCACCGATCGGTGGTGGGAGCGCCCGGCGGTCTGGCCGATCCGCTCGTCGCGCTGGAACGGTTCGAACGCTGGCCGACCTGGATGTGGGCGAACGCCGAGGTGGCCCGCTTCTGCCGCTGGCTGCGGGCGTGGAACCTGGAATGCCCCGAGGGGGAGCGGGCCGGTTTCCACGGCCTGGACGTGTATTCCCTCTGGGAGTCGATGCAGGCCATCTTCGACTACCTCGGTGAGGAGGACCCGGCCTCGCTGGAGGCGGCCCAGGAGGCGTACCGCTGCTTCGAGCCGTACGGCAAACGGGTCGAGGAGTACGGGATGGCCAGCCGGTTCGTCTCCGCACGGTGCGAGGAGGAGGTGGTACGGCTGCTGGCGCGTACCCGGGAACAGGCCGCCGCGGACGGCCCGGACCGCTTCTCGGCCTGGCAGAACGCGGAGGTGGTGGCCGGCGCGGAACGGTACTACCGGTCCATGGTCGGCGGCGGCCCCGAGTCGTGGAACGTCCGCGACGTCCACATGGCCGACACGCTCGACCGGCTGCTGGACCGGTACGGGCCGGGCTCGCGGGGGATCGTGTGGGCGCACAACACGCACGTCGGCGACGCCCGGGCCACCGACATGGCGGCGGACGGCATGGTCAACATCGGGCAGCTCGGCCGGGAACGGCACGGCCGGGACGCGGTGGCACTGATCGGCTTCGGCAGCTGGCACGGCAGCGTGGTCGCCGCGCCGCGCTGGGGCTCACCGGCCGAGACGATGGTGGTGCCGCCGGCCCGGGAGGGTTCGGTGGAGCACCGGCTGCACGAGCTGATGCCGGACCGGGCGGTGCTCGTGTTCGGCGGCGACGACCAGCCGGAATGGGTGACCGGCGAGGCGGACCACCGGGCGATCGGGGTGGTGTACGACCCGAGCTTCGAGTCCTGGGGCAACTACGTGCCGACCCGGCTGGGTGAGCGCTACGACGCGTTCATCTGGTGCGACGAGACGACGGCGCTGCACCCGCTGCCGGCGCGCGTGACGCCGGGCGAGATGGAGACGTACCCGGCGGGGGTGTGACCGGGTGGGGCCCCGCGGGGCCCCACCCGTGCGGCTCACACGTTCGCGTGCTGCTTCTCGGCGAGGTGGGCCCGCAGGCCCTCGCCCTCGACGTCCACGTTGGGCAGGATCTTGTTCAGCCAGCGCGGCAGCCACCAGGCGGCGTTGTTCAGCAACGACATCACCGCCGGCACGATCGTCATCCGGACCACGAACGCGTCGATGGCGACACCGATCGCGAGCGCGAAGCCCATCGACTTGATGATCGGGTCCTCCAGGAAGACGAAGCCGCCGAACACCGAGATCATGATGAGCGCGGCGGCGGTGACCACCCGGGCGCCGTGCCCCATGCCGTTGATGGTGGCCTGCTGAGCCGTGTCGCCGTGCACGAAGTCCTCGCGCATCCGGGAGACCAGGAAGACCTCGTAGTCCATGGCCAGGCCGAACAGGATGCCGATGAGCAGGATAGGCAGGAAGCTGACCAGCGGGGCCGGGGTGTCCAGGCCGACCAGGTCGGCCAGGTGGCCCTGCTGGAACACCGCCACGGTGATGCCGAATGTGGCCGCCACGGTGAGCAGAAAGCCCAGCGCCGCCTTGACCGGCACCAGGATCGACCGGAACACCAGCATCAGCAGCAGGATCGACAGGCCCACCACCAGCAGCAGGTAGACCGGCAGCGCGTCGGAGAGCTTCTCCGACACGTCGATGCCGACCGCGGTGACGCCGGTGAGCAGCACGTCGGCGTTCTGGATGCCGGAGACCTGCTTACGGATGTCGTGCACCACCGTCTCGGTGGCCTCGTCGGTCGGGCCGGACTTCGGGATCACCCCGATCAGCGCGGTACGCCCCGACGGGTCGACCTGCGGCGGGGCCACCGCCAGCACCCCGTCGGTCTTCTGGACCAGCGCGGTCACCTGCGGGATGGCGGCCTGGGTGTCCTGCGGCGAGTCGGCGGTCACCACGACCGCGAGCCGGCCGGTGAAGCCGGGGCCGAAGCCCTCGCGGATCAGGTCGCTGCTGACCCGGGCCGGGGTGCCCTCGGCGGCGGCGGACGCGTCCGGCAGCGCCAGGCGCATGTCCTGCGCCGGGATCGCGAGCAGGCCGAGGCCGAGCAGGCCGACCAGGATCACCGGGATGCGGAACCGGGTCACCCACCGCGCCCAGCGGAAGCCGAAGCCGGAGCGGTCCTCCGAGCCGGTGGCCGGGTCCTCGACCGCCTTGCGGTCACGCAGCTTGCGCGGCAGCACCTTGTGGCCGGCGAAGCCGAGCAGCGCCGGAGCCAGCGTGATCGCCACCAGCACGGCCACGGTGACGGTGCCGGCGGCGGCCAGGCCCATCACGGTGAGGAACGGGATGCCCACCACGGCCAGGCCGGCGAGCGCCACCACGACGGTCGCGCCGGCGAAGACCACAGCGGAACCGGCGGTGCCGACCGCGCGGCCGACCGCCTCCTCCGGGGAGAGTCCGTCGAGGAGGTTCTGCCGGTGCCGGGAGGTGATGAACAGCGAGTAGTCGATGCCGACCGCGAGGCCGAGCATCAGCGCCAGAATCGGCGCGGTGCTGGTCAGTTCGACCGCGCCGCTGAGCGCGAACAGACCGGCCATGCCGACGCCGACACCGATCAGCGCGTTCAGCATGGTCATCCCGGCCGCCACGAGCGAGCCGAACGTGATCACCAGGACGATCGCCGCGACCAGCACGCCGATCGCCTCGGTCGAGCCGACCTCCGGCTCACCGTTGAGCACCTCGCCGCCGGGCGCGATCTGCCAGCCCTGCGTCTCGGCCTGGGCGCCGACCTTCTCGTACGCCTCGCGCTGCTCGTCGGTGACCTCGTCCGCGCCGCCGGCGAACTGCACCTGGATCAGCGCGTACCGGCCGTCCGGGGTGAGGGCCTGGGCCTGGTACGGGTCGACCGCGCCGACCACGCCCGGGAGCGTGGCCGCCTCCTCCGTGACCTGCTTGACCACGGCCTGTCCGGCGGGCGTGGTCAGCGCGCCGTCCTGTGGCGCCTTGATCGCGATGGTGCCGGTGGCGCCGCTGGCCGCCGGGAAGCGGTCGGCGAGCAGGTCGATCGCCTTCTGCGACTCGGTGCCCGGCATGGTGAAGTTGCTCGCCGTCGGGCCTCGCAGCGTGGCCGCGGCCAGGCCGAGGCCGACGAGTACGACGAGCCAGACGACGGCGACGAGTCGCCGCCGGCGCAGGGATGCCCGGCCGAGCCGGTACAGCAGGGTCGCCATGGACCTTCCTTGTCCTCGCAGAAACGGATCAGGTGGTGACTTCGAGCGCGCGGTACGCCACGGCGAGCAGCGCGGGTCGCAGCTGGTCGTCGGGGATGTCCAGGAACTCGCCGCAGGTCTCGGCGATCCCGGCGAGCACGACGAGCGCCGCGACGCGTGCCTCCGGGCGATCGGAGAAGCCGGCGAACGCGGCGACCAGTTGTTCGGAGATCTGCTGGATGTGGGCGAACGCGGGCTGCTGGAGCAGGTCGGGGAACTCTCCCCGCAGCAGCGCGATCTCCCGGCGGAAGCGGACCGCCAGGTCGACGAAGCCGTCGGCGGCGACGCGCTGGGCCTCGGCGCCGGTGTGTGCGGCGATCCGGGCGTCCAGCTCCTCCAGCATGGTGATGGCCGGGGCCATCAGCTCGCAGAGCAGGGCTTCCTTGCTGGCGAAGTGGTAGAGCACCGTCGCCTTGGAGCAGCCGACGTCGCGGGCGATGTCCTGCAGTGAGGTGCCCTTGTATCCGGTGACGGCGAACCGGCGAGCGGCAGCGGCCAGCAGCTCGTCGTGGGTGGCGGGGGTGGGTCGCGCCATGTCCTCCAGCATGCCTGACCGATCGGTCAGGTGCTGACCGATCGGTCAGATCCGCCGCGTGGCGTTCGCCACAACGGCACGTTCCCGCAGGTCAGGCCGGTGTCCCGGTCCAGTCGGCGAGCCATTCCCCGGACCAGGTGAGCGCGCCGGAGCGCAGGTCGGCGACGAGCGCGCGTACCCAGTCCAGTTCGGCGCGGAGCAGCGTCAGTTGGTATTCGTCCTCGACCAGGAAGAGCCGGGGGAGCTGTACCCCGGCCAGCGCCGCCTCACGCTCACGCAACCGTGCCTCGATGGCGCCGGCCCGCTGGTCGAGCCGCCGGGCCGCCTCCTCGGGCGGCAGGATCGGCAGGAACGACAGCGCGGCGGGGAACTCCGGGAACTCCCGGGCGGGGGTGGCGAGCGCGTCGGCGAGCCACCCGTCGAGCGTGCTCCGGCCGGCCGGTGTGAGCGCGTACACGATGCGCTCCGGCCGCCCCTCCTCGCGCCTGGTCTCGGCCACCCGGATCAGCTCGTCGCGGCGCAGCCGCTCGATGGTCTGGTAGATGCTGTTGCGCTGCGCGACGTTCACCACGTCGTGCTTCTCCCGCTCCCGGATGAGCTGCTGCATCCGGTACGCGTGCATCGGCTCCTCGACCAGGAGGGCCAGCACCATCATCGCCAGCGGCGAGCGACGAACCGTCATGGCCCCACCCTAGGTGCCCCCTGTCGCGCCATAGTCATTTTATGTATAGTCATTGCATGACTAAAGCTGTCGTCGTCGGTGCCGGACTGGCCGGCCCGGTCGCCGCCATGGCGCTGCGGCGCGCAGGCATCGACGCCTCGGTGTACGAGGCGTACCCGCGGGACGCGGTCGGAGTGGGCGCCTTCCTGACGCTCTCGGCAAACGGGCTCGACGCGCTGCGCGCGATCGACCTCGACGACCTGGTGGCCGGGCTCGGACACCCGACACCCCGGATGCTCATGCACAACCATCGCGGGCGCCGGCTCGCCGAGTTCGGCGCCCCGGGCAGCCGTACCGTCGGCCGGTCTGACCTCTACCGCGCGCTGCGCGACGAGGCGCTGCGCCGGGGCCTCGAGTTCGTCCACGGCGCGCGCCTGACCGGCGCCGACTCGACCGGCGGCGGTGTGACCGCCCGGTTCGCCGACGGCCGCACCGCCCACGGCGACCTGCTCGTCGGCGCCGACGGGCTGCGCTCCCGGGTCCGCGCGCTGATCGACCCGGCCGCCCCCGCGCCCCGCTACGTGCCGCTGCTGAACGCCGGCGGCTTCGCCCACGGGCTGCGCCTGCCCGACGAGCGCGGCGTGATGCAGATGATGTTCGGCCGGCGCTGCTTCTTCTGCTGGATCGTGGTGGGGGAGGACGAGGTCTGGTGGTTCGCCAACCCGCCGCAGCCGGACGAGCCGAGCCGGGAACACCTCGCCGCGATCGGCCCGGACGAGGCCCGGTCCCGGCTGCGCGCGTTGCTCGCCGGCGATCCGGGACCGGCGACGACGATCCTCGACCACACCGCGCGGATCGAGTACGGCTGGCCCACGTACGACCTGCCCTCGGTGCCGGTCTGGCACCGCGACCGCATGATCGTGATCGGCGACGCGGCGCACACCGCCGCCCCCTCCTCCGGGCAGGGCGCGGCGATGGCCTTCGAGGACGCCGTCCAGCTCGCCCGCTGCCTGCGCGACCTGCCGGACGTGCCGGCCGCGTTCCGGGCCTACGAGCGGCTGCGCCGCGACCGGGTGGAGCGGGTGGTCGCGCAGGGGCGGCGGACCAGCACCACGAAGGTCGCCGGCCCGGTCGGGCGGTTGGTCCGGGACCTGGGCATGCCGCTCGCCGCCCGCTACCTGGCGCGTAACGGCGGCGCCGCCCAGGCCTGGCTGTTCGACCACCACATCGACTGGGCGCAGCGGGTGGAGGGCTGAGTCAGACCGGCGGGTGGCCGTGCCTGCGGTCGTACGCGGCCCGGGCCGCGCTGATCGCCTCCCGGTGCCGTTCGGCCCAACTGGTCAGCGCCACCAGCGAGTCGTACAGCTCCCGGGCCATCGGGGTGGCCGTGTACTCGACCTTCGGCGGCACGCAGGGGTGGACGTGCCGGTTCAGCAGCCCGTCCCGCTCCAGGTTGCGCAGCGTCAGTGTGAGCATCCGGCGGCTGATCCCCTCCACCCGGCGCTCCAGCTCGGTGAAGCGGACCGGGCCGGCCGAGGCGGCGATCAGGATGCCGATGGCCCACTTACCGCCCACCCGGTCCAGCGCCTCCCGCACGGTGCAGGCGTTCGCCTGCTCCGCCGGGCCGGACCCGCACCGGTTCGCCTCCTGCTCGCCCACGCCTCGATCGTCGCAGGTGCCGGCCACCGGAGCGCGCCGGGCACCGTGTCGGGGTTGCCGAGCCGGGCCCGGCCCGGGAAGGTGGTCCGATGGGTGCCGCCGACGAGACCCGGGCCGGAGTGTCGCTGACCAACCTCGACCAGCCGCTGTTCGACGGCGCCGGGGCGACGAAACGCGACCTGGTCGACTACCTCGACGCGATGGCTGACCGGATCCTGCCGGAACTGCGGGACCGGCCGCTGTCGGTGCTGCGGGTGCGGCCCGGCCAGGACCCGTTCATGCAGAAGAACCTGCCGAAGTACACGCCCGACTGGGTACGCCGCACCGAGGTGTGGGCGGAGGCGTCGCACCGGCGGATCTCGTACGCCCTCTGCGACGACCGCCGCACGCTGCTCTGGTTCGCCAACCAGCGCGCCGTGGAGTACCACCCGACGCTCGCCCCCGCCGGGCAGGCCGAGCACCCGACCCACCTGGTGCTCGACCTCGATCCCCCGGAGGGGGACGCGTTCGGCGCCGTGGTGCGGGTCGCGCTGCTGGTGCGGCAGGCGCTCGCCGACGCCGGGCTGGCCGGCGCGGTGAAGACGAGCGGCGCCAAGGGGCTGCACGTGATCGTGCCCGTGGACCCGGCCACCACGGCGGAGGAGGCCGCCGCCGCGACCCGGGCGCTCGCCGCCCGTACCGAACGGCTCGATCCGGCGGCCGCGACCACCGCGTTCATCGTCGCCGACCGCGGCGGCCGCGTCTTCGTCGACTCCACCCGGGCGTACGGGGCGACTGTGGTGGCTGCCTACAGCCCTCGGATCCGGCCCGGCGCCCCGGTGTCGTACCCGGTGGGCTGGACCGACCTGGAGTCGGCGAGCCCGGGCGACTTCACCGTGCGGACCGTGCCCGCTCTGCTGGGCGACCGGGATCCCTGGGCGGAGGCGCTGCCCGCGCCGCAGCGCCTGCCGGCGGACCTGGTCGAGCAGGGGCGGACCATCCCGGTGGCCCGGGTGCAGGCGATGCACGAGGGAAAGCGCCGCGCCAAGGCCCGCCGCGAAGCCGGCTGAGGTCGGTCCCCGTCAGCGCCGCCGGGTCACCACCGCCGGCGGGTGCTTGCCCCAGGTGGACGCGACGAGCACCACGGCCAGGGCCCAGGTGACGATCATCGTCCAGATCGGGCGGGTCTCGGTGGCCGCGCCCACGAACCCGCCGATCGCGTAGCTGACCAGGCAGAGCAGGCCGGTCGCGGCGAGCCGCCCGGCCGCGGCCCGGCCCTCCGGCTCGAACACCCAGTCGGCGATGCCCTTCGTCGTCCGCAGCACGGTTCCGGTCTGGTACGACGTGGCGGTCTGCACGCCGAACGTGCGGACGATCAACCCGCCGAGGATGCCGACCGGGAACGCCAGCAGCGCGGTCAGGATCGTGCGCTCGGTCATCGAGTCGCGCCCCGAGTCGAGCGACCGGTCCACCAGCCCCCAGAGCACGAGCAGCGCCAGCATGGCGAGCAGTTCCATGCCCGGCGGGGTGAGCGGACCGGCCGGACGGAGGCGGCGGATACCGGCGCCGAGCAGACCGCCGAGACCGAACGCGCCAAGCGACGCCACCGCGGCCGGCCAGGGCGGAAAGTGATCGGCGGCCCCCATTCCGACGAACGCCACGTTGCCGGTCTGAATACCCACGAACACCTTGTACCTGAGGAACGAGAAAGCGTCGACAACGCCGGCGAGGCCGGTGGCGAGCGCAAGTGCCAGAAGCGGTACGTGGAAGTCGTATTCCCCTACCCGCCAGCGATCCTCAGCGTCGTTGGGCATCGCCCTCCCTACCCCCGGCTGCGCCCGTGAAACCGTGGGGGCACGCGATGCGGGAAAGTGCCGGGAAAAGTGTTTCCTGTCGTTTCCGGTGAATGGCGCGATCGCGTTATTCACCATCGGCATCCGGTTCGGCAGCATCGCAATTGCGTCTCGACGGCGAGACTCGAAGCCGAAGGAGGCCGAGCGCATGTTCGTGCTCCCCGTCGCCAGAATCCGCGTCACGTTCTATTCGATCGCGGCCCTGGCCGTCGCCGGAGTCGCCACTGATGCTCCGTTCTGGAGCATCGCGGCGTCGCTGTTCCTCTGTGTCGCGATTCCGCTCGCGGTGGCCGTTCAGAGCCCGGAGCACCTGCGGGCGTTGTTCGTCCCGTCCCGGGCCACCGAGCCGGCGGCCCTCACCCGGAAGGACATCCGTCATGCCCAGATCCACTGACTCCGTCGGCAAGGGATCGGCGAAGGACCACTCGATGGTCGGCACCGTTCCGCGCAACCCGGCGATCGACGACACCCACCCGGACCTGGTGAACCCGCCGTCGACCGACCACGGCCTCATGCCGAACCTGGTGTTCCCGTTCTCGCTGGCCCACACCCGCCGGGAGAGCGGCGGCTGGACCCGGGAGGTCACGAACCGCCTGCTGCCGATCGCCCACGACCTGGCGATCGTGAACATGAAGCTCGACCCCGGCGCCTACCGGGAACTGCACTGGCACATCCAGTCCGAATGGGCCTTCATCCTGTCCGGCAGTTGCCGGATCGCCGCTGTGGACCAGGAGGGGCGCAACTTCCTGGAGGACGTCAAGGCCGGGGACCTCTGGTATTTTCCGGCCGGCATCCCGCACCACATCCAGGCCCACGACGAGGGCGTGGAGTTCCTGCTCGTCTTCGACGACGGCTGCTACTCCGAGGACGGAACGTTCCAGGTCACGGACTTCTTCGCGCATGTGCCGAGGGAGGTCATCGCCAAGAACTTCGGCTGGACGATGCAGCAGATGGCCAACTTCCCGCCCGAGTCGGAACGCTACATCTTCCCGGGTCAGAGCCCGCCACCGCTGGCCGAGGACCGGGTGTTCAGCCCCACCGGCGACGTGCCCCGGACGTTCAAGCACAGCCTCCTCGCGCAGACGCCGGAGAAGTTCGAGGGCGGCAGCGTACGAATCGCCGACTCGAGCAACTTCGCCGCGGCGATCACCACCACCGCCGCGCTGGTGGAGATCGAGCCCGGCGCGATGCGGGAGCTGCACTGGCACCCGAACGGCGCGGAGATGCAGTACGTGATCTCGGGCAAGGGACGCATGGGCGTCTTCGCCAACCACGCCACCGCGCGCACCTTCAACATGGAGACCGGCGACGTCGGCTACGTACCGATCTCGATGGGCCACTACATCGAGAACATCGGCGACAAGCCCTTCGTCTACCTGGAGCTGTTCCGGACCGCGAAGTTCGAGGACGTGTCGCTCGCGCAGTGGCTGGCGAACATCCCGCCGGAGGTGGTCGCCGACACGATCAACGTGCCACGCGAGCTGGTCGAGGCGCTTCCGAAGACGAAGAGCCCGCTGCAACGGCACTGAGAACGACGGCTGAGCGCGGACGCCACAGGGTCGTCCGCGCTCAGCCGTCCTCCCGGGACTCCCATACCAGCGCCAGCTCCACCCGGTTGCGGACACCGAGCTTCGCGTAGATCGAGCGCAGGTGGGTGTCGACGGTGTGGAACGAGACGAACAGGTCCCGGGCCGCCTCCTGCTTCGTCATGCCGACCGCGAGCAGTTCGGCCACCCGTACCTCGGCGGGCGTCAGCGCGGCCACGGCCGGACGGCGGGCCTCGTCGCCCGCCGGGCCGTCGTGCTCCCGTGTCCCGCCGGCACCCATCCGGGTGTACATCGCGTCGGCCTCGGCCAGCAGGTCGAACGTCTCGGCCGGCGGCAGCCCGGGCGAGCGCGCCAGGTCGTACAGCGCGTCGGCCAGGGCCGGCCGGGCGGAGGTGGTGCGCAGCAGCCGTACCGCCGCGCGCAGCGCCGCCGGATCGCCGGTCAGCAGCCCGTCGACCTGGTGCGCCACCCCGCGCCAGAGCGCGTTGTTCGTCGTCCCGGCGGCCCGCTTCAGGTGGTCGGCGAGGGTCTCGGCCCGCTGCCGGTCACCGAGCGCCAGGGCCGCGCGCACCAGTCGCGGGCCGTGGTGCGGCACCAGCAGCAGGGGAGCCACCGAGCGGTCCGGCACGGCGAAGGCGGCGCCCAGCAGCGCGGCGTGCCGGCCCGGTTCCGGGTCGCTGGCGGCGGCGCAGCCGAGCCGAAACCACTGCATCTCGTCCGGCCAGCCCACGGCGGGGCGTTCCCCGGCGAGCAGCTCCCGGGCCGCGGCCACCTCACCCCGGCGCAGCAGCACCTCCACGACCGTGGCGAGCAGGTCCACCCGGGCCTGCGCCGGCAGGGCGCCACCGCGTTCGGTAAGCGCGAGACGGGCCCGGACCTCGGCCTCGGCCAGCTCACCTGTGGTCAGCCGCAGGACGCAGTCCAGCGCGGTCACCAGCGGCTGCGCCACCGCACCGAGCGTGTCGATCTCCGTGGCCACGCTGTCGAGCGCGGTCGCCGCGTCGACGTACCGGCCGAGCGCGATCTGGTTCACCACCCGGTCGACGCGCAGGAAGATCGCCTGGGCGCGGGCGACGGGCTCGCCCGCGTCCACCTCCCGCAGGATCCGCGCGGCGCGGGGCAGGTCGCCGGTGGCGGTGGCCCGGGACGCATGCGCCAGGGCCAGCCGGATACCGCCGCCGGGGGAGGGGCTGCGCTCGTGGGCCCGCTCCGCCGCCGCCACCAGCTCGGCGGCGTCGGGGTGCCCGAACCGGGTCGCCTGCGACGCCAGCATGGTGAGCGTCCAGCTCCGCCCGGCGGCGTCCAGCTCCTGGTTGAGCGCCTGCCCGAGGTACGTCAGGGACAGCGAGGGACGCTGCGTCGCGTAGTAGGCGCCGAGCCGCCCGAGCAGCATCGCCCGCTGGCGTGGCCCGTACCTGTCGACCGCGACCTCCCGGTGCAGCATGCGCAGCGTCTCGTCCACCCGGCCGGCCAGGTAGAGGTTGTCGGCGACGTCGACCAGCCAGGCCAGGCGCTCGTCGGCCGGGCCGGGCGGGGGTGTGGCGAGCAGCAGATCCGCGGCGAGGCTCGGACCGACCGCCGCGTCGGCCGCCAGCCGGGCGGCCAGCGCCCGGGCGGACCGGCTCACCGCCGGGAGCACCAGGAGGAGCTGCCGGGCGGCCTGGGCGGGACGCCCGGCGTCGGCGAGCACCTCGGCTGCCGCTTCGCGCAGGCCCTGGCGCACCGAGGGCGGCGTGTCCCGCAGGACCTCGTCGCGCAGCGCGATCGAGGCCAGCCGCAGGCCGGCGGCGGTGTCGACGAGGAACCCGCGGGAGATCAGCTCCTCCACCGTCGCGCCGGCCGGCTCGTCCGGCGTGGTGCCGGTGCGGGTGGCCACCGCTTCGAGGAACCACAGACCGCAGGGGGCGTCCGCGACGGCGACGCCGCGCAGGACCCACCGCTGCGCGGTGGTCAGCGAGGAGGGTACGCCCGTGTGCATCTTGGGGCGGTTGGTCAACGGCGTCTCGGGCAACTGGCTCACCTTCGCAGGTGCTGAGGTTCGACCCGTTCACCGCGAGGTTAGCCAGGTCACGACCTGCCCATCCCCGAATCGGGGGACAAAGGTGAAAGCCGCCCGGTACCTAGATCATCCGGCGTCGGACCCGCCACACCACCACACCGATCAGGATCGCCGCGACGGCGAGGAACAGGGCCGCCTCGACGATCTGGAACGTCCAGAACCGGTCGGCCGGGTGGTAGACGCCGAACTGCTGGATGCCCCGTGCGTGCAGGAACTGGTTGAGGTTGGTGCCGGCCCGGTCGGCGGCGATCTCCAGCTCGGAGAACTCGGTGCCGCTCAGCCTGCGGCCGGCGGCGTCGGCGTAGCCGCGTTCGATGACCCAGTCGGCGACGCCGGGCGCGGGCCCGTGCCCCGCCCGGTCCGTCGAGCCGCCGACGGGCACCGGCCCCATGGTGGTGAGCGGCGTGGCGTACGCGGGCCGGGCCAGCAGCGCCACAGTCATCCGGGCGGCGAGGAACGCCCCGAACGCGACGCCGAACGCGGGCAGGCTGCGCCGCAGGATCGCCCCCGCGGCGGTGGCGACGCCGAACGCGAACAACGCGTACGCCACCGGAACGAGCCCTTCCAGGTCGAAGGCGTCGTACTGGAACCGCCCTTCCCACGCGTCGAACGGCTGACGGAACCAGGTGAGCACCGCGGTGAACATCCCGGTGAGCGCGACGGTGACGCCGGCCAGTGCCGCGAGCTTGGCCGCCAGCCAGCGCATCCGCGGTACGGCCTGCGTCCACGCGAGCTGCCAGGTGCCGTCCTCCAGTTCGCGCGCCAGCAGCGGCGCGCCGAGGAACGCGCCGATGACGACGGGAACCAGGTAGAAGGCCGCCAGGAGGTTCTCGACGTACCCGTACTCCTCGTCGAGCCGGCGGAAGGAGGCGGCGCAGGCCTCGTCGACACCGGCTCCTCCGGCACACCGGGCGGGACCGCCGGGGAACAGGTCGTGGGCCTGCGTCCCGAGTACGAGCAGGGCGGCGCCGAACAGTCCGACGAGCAGAGCCAGGACGCAGACCTCGGCCCGGTGCTGGCGCCAGATCACCCACGTCATGCCGCCACCTCCGACGTGACCGCGGCGCCGGGTTCGGACGGCCGCCGCAGGTACGCCAGCACCAGGTCCTCCAGCGCCACCGGCTGGGCCTGCCACCCGGGCGCGGCCGGGAGCCCGCCGTCGCGTACCAGCAGGGTCGTGTGCCGGTCGCTGTGGACGGCCTCCACGACCGCGCCGGCCCGGTCGAGGTCGTTCGTCGTTCGCGGGCCAACGAGCAGCCGGTGCTCGGCGAGGAGGGTGTCGATGTCACCGGTGAGCGTGACCCGGCCCTGGTTGAGCACGACGAGGTGGTCGCAGACGCGCTCCAGCTCGTGCACGACGTGGGAGGAGAACAGGACTGTCACCCCGCCCTCGGCCACCGCCCCCATGAGGACCTGCAGGAACTCGTGCCGGGCCAACGGGTCGAGGCTGGCCACCGGCTCGTCGAGGACGAGCAGGTCCGGCCGCTTCGCCAGGGCCAGGGCCAACGCGACCTGGGCCTGCTGGCCGCCGGAGAGCGTGCCGGCCCTGCGGTCGAGCGGGATGCCCAGCTTGGCCAACCGGCGTTCGGCCAGCCGCTGGTCGAACCGCCTGTTGCAGGCCCGGCCGAAGCGGAGCATCTCGGCGACGGTGAAGCGCTTGTACAGCGGGTGGTCCTGGGCCAGGAACCCGACCCGGGACAGCGTCTGCGGGGTGCTCGCGGTGACGTCCTGGCCGAGGACCTCCACCGTGCCGGTGCTGGGTGCCAGCAACCCGACGGCCAGGCGCAGCAGCGTGGTCTTGCCCGCGCCGTTCGGTCCGACCAGGGCGATCACCCCGCCCGTCGGCAGGGCCAGGGTGCAGTCGCGCAGCGCCCAGCCCTTCCGGTACCGCTTGCCCACACCGTCGGTGCGCAGCGCGAACCCGGTAGCTGTCACGCCACGTCCTCGTTTCTCGTCTGCCGGCGGACGGAGGTGAAGAGCGCGTCGACCGCCTGCTCGTCGAGGCCGGCCGCGTAGGCGCGGCGCAACCAGCTCTCCAGGCCGCGGCGCAGCGACGTGTACGTCGACGCCGACATCACGGCCGACTGCTGCGCGGTGACGAACGTGCCCTGGCCGGGCCGGCCGGTGACCAGGTTCTCCTGCTCCATCTGCCGGTACGCCTTGGCGACGGTGTTCGGGTTGATCGCCAGGTCCTCGACCACCTCGCGGATGAGCGGGAGGCGGTCACCGGGCTGGAGGAAGCCCAGCAGCACCGCTTGGCGGACCTGCTGGACGAGCTGTAGGTACGGCGGCACGCCGGAGTGGGTGTCGAGCCGGAAGACGAACACGGTGCTCCTCACTGCTTTACTAGTAACGTAGTAAAGCAGTGGGTCGGTGGTCAAGGACGCCGGCTCGCCCGGAAACGGAACGAGCCCGGCAGCCAAGGCGGCTGTCGGGCTCGTGAAGGTCTTCTGTGAGGTGCCCCCGGCAGGATTCGAACCTGCGCTCCCGCCTCCGGAGGGCGGTGCTCTATCCCCTGAGCTACGGGGGCTCAGCGACCCGAGAAGAGTAGCAAACCCCCTCCCGGATCACCGAATCGGTACCCCCGCGAGTCGATCTTCGTCGGATCAGGCCGCGACGACGGCGCGACCGCAGCTCGGCAGCGGGTGCAGCACGACCCGGCGGGGCAGCCGGCGGGGCCATTCGTTGCGCGGCCACGAGCCGTCCACGATCAGGTGCACGGTGCGTTCCTCGGCGCCGCTGAGCCGCAACACGAAGTCCCGGGGCAGCGGCGGGTCCACCGACGGCGTGGTCACCATGAACCGCACCCGTCCCCGGGAGGAGACCGCCGAGACCACGTCCGCGGCGGGCATCGTGCCGCGCAGGCGTACCCGGCCGATCCAGTAGACCTCCGCGGCGTGCTCCTGGGCCGCCCGCGTGATCGCCGGATACTCGCTGCGTACCCAGCGCTCGACCGCGCCGACGCACAGGCCGCAGGCCCGCTCGCGCGGCTCGCGCGGCCCCAGACCCCAGGCCCGGAGGTACGCCCCGACGGTGCCGGCCTCCATCGCCAGGCCGAACCGGCGCTCGATGAGGGCGGTCAGGCTCTGCCGTGTCCAGAGCTCCTCGTCGAGGCCGAACTCGTCGGGGTGGACCCCGCGGAGCACGTCGATGAGTTCGAGTTCCTGTTCGCGGCTGAGCGTTCCCGGCTCGCCCTGCCGCAGTCCGCGACGGACGGCTGCCACCGCTCCGTCACCGCCGATGGTGTGGCGTCGGCACCAGCTGGTCACCGACCGCCCTGCGTCTCTGAGTGCAACCCCCACGTCTTGGGCAACGAGCCCGAATCGCAACTGGTCACGATATGTGGGTAGAAAACTCTCCAACCCCCACAATGACCCGTTAACCCCAAACCGTTACAAACGCCCATACCGAACATTACGGACAGCCCGAAGCTTCCCCGCCCGAGATCTTGGTACGAAACCGCCCTCCCGAGGGCCCTTCCGTACCAAGATCCCCGAGCGCACGATCTCGCACCCGCGATCTTGCACTTTCAGCCCTCCCGTAACGGGGCGAATCCGGCATCCGGGGGGCCGCAAGTGCAAGATCGCCGGGCCGGGCCGGGGCGGGGCGGGGCCGGGGGGAGAGACGGTGAGGCCCGGTGCCCCTGGGAGGGGGACCGGGCCTCGGGGGTGAGCGGGGGCGGGGGGTGTTACGGGGTGCCGCCCAGGCGCTTCAGCGCCGCGCTCAGGTTGGTCAGGTCGTTCTGCTGGGTGTTCTTCATGATCTGTGCGACCGCCAGCACGTCGTCGTCGCGCCCCTCGTCGAGGATGCCGTCGATCATGTGCACCCCGCCGATGTGGTGGCGGATCATCATCTGAAGGAACAGCACGTCGAACTCGCGACCGCTCGCCGCGCGCAGCTTCGCCATCTCCTCCGGCGTCGCCATGCCCGGCATCAGGCCGTCCTTGATCAGCCCGCCGCCGTCCTTCATCCACGCCATCGGCGCCTGCTCGCCGGTCGGGTCCAGCTTCCAGGACCGCAGCCAGGTCTGCATGGTGCCGATCTCGCCCTGCTGGCCGGTGGCGATGTCCACGCCGACCTGGCGTACCTCAGAGTCCTGGCCCTGGTTGAACGCCAGCAGGCCCATCGCCACGGCCTGGTTGTGGTGGGCGGTCATGTCCCGGGCGAACCCGGCCTCCGCCGAGTTCTCACCCGGACGGGTGAGCGTCGGGGTGAGCAGGCCGCCCGCGTACCCGAGGACCAGCCCGACCACGAGCGCGGCGGCCACCGCCAGCAGGCCGTAGCGGCGCAGCGCGCCCCGGCCGCCCTGGTCGGCGGCCGGAGCCTCGTCCAGTTCGCTGTCGGTGGTCACCGGAGCGGTCATCGCGGCGTCCTCACTGAGTGGGCTGCTGGGGCATGTTGTTCTGCAGGTTGTCGCGCGGGGCGGTGCCGGTGGCGGTGACGCCCTGGTCGCAGAGCGCGTTCGGGCCCTCGATCGAGGCGTTCACCCGCAGGGTCTTGATGAAGTCGTCGATCCGGCCGTCGTCGGCGTTGTCGACCTTGAGCTGGTAGCCCCAGGCCTGGAGCGAGATCGGCTTGTCCAGCCCCTCGAACGGGCTGAGCATGAGCTTCTCCTTGCCCTGCACCTTGCTCTTGAGCTTCTCCACCTGGTCGGCGGGCAGGTCCGGGCGGTAGGTGATCCACACCGTGCCGTGCTCCAGGCTGTGCACCGCGTGCTCGTTGGCGATCGGGGCGTCGTAGACGTCACCCATGCAGTTCTGCCAGGCCTGGTTGTGCGGGCCACCGACCGGCGGGAGGACGTCGTACTTGATCGCGCCGGGCTGGTGGTTGCCGCCCTTGACCAGGTCCTTGTCCTTCGCACGGTAGTCGACGATGCCGTCGATCGCCTCGGCCCGCTTCTGCCACGGCTGGCCGCCCTGGTAGACCGCCCAGGCGCCGACGCCGATGATGCCCACGGCCAGGACGCCGACGGCGACGAAGAGGGCGATCGGGCCCCACGAACGGCCCTGGCTCACCTTCACCGGGGCGACCGGCTTGCGGCCCTTGCCCCCGGCGCCCTGCCGTGGCGTGCCCTTGCCGCCCCCGGCCTTGCCGGAGCCGGCCTTCGCGGCGGGCTTGTCGGCAGCCGCGGGCCGGCCGGCGGCCGGCTTCTTGCCGGTGCTGACCACGGTGGGACGGCGTTCCGGGCCGCCCGGGGTGCTGATGCTCATCGTGCCTCGTCAGGTCGGTCGGTCAGGGGGCGCGGGGCCGGTTCACATGCTGGGTCGCCTCCGCGGTGCCCGAGTCTACCCCCGATAACATGGATCAGTGACTCCCGCAGAACTCGCCGAGGTCGTCCTCGCCGCAGCCCACGCCGTCTTCGACGAGCGGGGACTGGACCGCGCCGCGCTGCCCGCGCAGACCACCGTCGAGCGACCCCGTAATCCCGATCACGGTGACTACGCCTCGACGCTGGCGCTCCAGCTCAGCAAGAAGGTCGGCGTACCCCCACGGGAGCTCGCGACAGCGCTGGCCGACGAACTGGCCAAGGCGCCCGGGATCAAGTCGGTGGAGATCGCCGGTCCCGGCTTCCTGAACGTCCGCCTGGACGCGGCCGCCGCCGGTCAGCTCGCCAAGGTCATCGTCGAGGCCGGTCCGGCGTACGGGCGCAGCGACACCCTCGCCGGCCAGCGGATCAACCTGGAGTTCGTCTCGGCGAACCCGACCGGCCCGGTGCACATCGGCGGGGTCCGCTGGGCGGCCGTCGGCGACGCGCTGAGCCGTCTGCTCCGCGCCACGGGCGCCGAGGTGGGCACGGAGTACTACTTCAACGACGCCGGCTCCCAGATCGACCGGTTCGCCCGCTCGCTGCTGGCCGCCGCGAAGGGCGAGCCCGCGCCGGAGGACGGCTACGGCGGCGCGTACATCGCGGAGATCGCCGCCGAGGTGGTCCGCCTGCGGCCGGATGTGCTGGACCTCACCGAGGACGCCGCCGAGGAGGTGTTCCGGACCGAGGGCGTCCAGCTGATGTTCGCCGAGATCAAGTCCTCGCTGCGCGACTTCGGTGTGGAGTTCGACACCTACTTCAACGAGAAGGACCTGCACGACCAGGGCGCGCTGGAGGCGGCGCTGGACCGGCTGCGGGAGCAGGGGCACGTCTTCGAGTCCGAGGGCGCGACCTGGCTGCGCACCACCGAGTTCGGCGACGACAAGGACCGGGTGCTGCGCAAGTCCAACGGCGAGTGGACGTACTTCGCCGCCGACTGCGCCTACTACCTGAACAAGCGGGAGCGCGGCTTCGACCGGGTCGTGATCATGCTCGGCGCGGACCACCACGGCTACATCGGCCGGATGAAGGCGATGTCCGCGTGCTTCGGCGACGACCCGGCGCGCAACCTGGAGATCCTCATCGGCCAGCTGGTCAACCTGGTCCGCGACGGCGCCCCGGTGCGGATGAGCAAGCGGGCCGGCACCGTGGTCACGCTGGAGGACCTGGTCGACGCGATCGGCGTCGACGCCGCCCGGTACGCGCTGGCCCGCTACTCGGCCGACTCGCCCATCGACATCGACGTGGAGCTGTGGACCCGGGCCAAGAACGACAACCCGGTCTACTACGTGCAGTACGTCGCGGCCCGTACCGCCGGGGTGGCCCGCAACGCGGCCGAGATCGGGCTGACCCGTGGCGACGCCGCCGCGTTCCAGCCGGAACTGCTCGGCCACGAGAAGGAGAACGAGCTGCTCAAGGCGCTCGCGGAGTTCCCCGCGGTGGTGGCCACGGCCGCCGAGCTGCGCGAGCCGCACCGGGTGGCGCGCTACCTGGAGGAGAGCGTCGCGCAGGCGTACCACCGGTTCTACGACAACTGCCGGATCGCCCCGCAGGGCGACGAGAAGATCACCGACACCCACCGGGCCCGGCTCTGGCTCAACGACGCCACCCGGGTGGTCATCGCCAACGGCCTGCACCTGCTCGGGGTGTCCGCGCCGGAGCGGATGTAGCGTGCGAGCGCGAGGAGTGAGCTTGCGAGCCCCGCAGTCGCGAAGCGGAGACGAGTAGAGATGCGGGCTCACGAGGCAGGCGCACTGCACGGCGAGATCGGCACCCGGGGGCCCGCGTGGCTCCGTACCCCGGTCGACGTCAACGCCCTGGTGCCGCAACTGTGGCCGCGCAACGTGGCGCGCGGCCCCGGCGGCGCGCTCACCGTCGCGGGCCTGGACGTCCGCGACCTGGCCGCCGAGTACGGCACCCCGGCGTACGTGCTGGACGAGGACGACCTGCGCGAGCGCTGCCGGGAGTTCCGGGCGGCCTTCCCGGACGCGGACGTCTACTACGCCGGCAAGGCGTTCCTGTGCCGCGCCGTGGTCCGGATGATCGCCGAGGAGGGCATGTTCCTCGACGTCTGCACCGGCGGTGAGCTGGCCACCGCGCTGTCGGCGGGGATGCCGCCGGAGCGGATCGGCTTCCACGGCAACAACAAGTCGGTGGCGGAGCTGACCCGGGCGGTCGACGCCGGCGTGGGCCGGATCATCGTCGACTCGTTCACCGAGATCGACCGGCTCTCGGAGCTGGCCCGCGAGCGCGGGGTACGCCCGAAGGTGCTGGTCCGGGTCACCGTCGGCGTGGAGGCGCACACCCACGAGTTCATCGCCACCGCCCACGAGGACCAGAAGTTCGGCTTCTCGCTCGCGGGCGGCGCCGCCGCGGCGGCCGCGTTCAAGATCCTCGACGAGGACGTGCTGGAGCTGCGCGGCCTGCACTCGCACATCGGCTCGCAGATCTTCGACGCCAGCGGCTTCGAGGTGTCCGCCCGCCGGGTGCTCGCCCTGCAGTCGCAGATCCGCGACGCGCGGGGCGTGGAGCTGCCCGAGCTGGACCTGGGCGGCGGTTTCGGCATCGCGTACACCACGCAGGACGACCCGGCGTCGCCGCACGACCTGGCGAAGCGCCTGCGCAAGATCGTCGACGGGGAGTGCGCGGCGGAGAACCTCGCCGTGCCGCACCTGTCGGTCGAGCCGGGCCGCGCGATCGTCGGCCCGGCCGTGTTCACGCTCTACGGCGTCGGGACCGTGAAAGACGTGGACGGCTTGCGGACGTACGTGAGCGTGGACGGGGGGATGAGCGACAACATCCGTACCGCGCTCTACGACGCGTCTTACTCGGCCACGCTGGCGAACCGCACGTCAACCGCACAGCCGATGCTCGCCCGCGTGGTGGGAAAGCATTGTGAGTCGGGGGACATCGTGGTGAAGGATGAATTCCTGCCCGCTGACGTGCAGCCCGGAGATCTTGTCGCGGTGCCCGGCACGGGGGCCTACTGCCGGAGCATGGCGAGCAACTACAACCATGTCCCGCGGCCCCCGGTCGTCGCCGTCCGCGAAGGTCGGGCGCGGCTGATCGTCCGCCGGGAGACCGAAGACGACCTGCTGGCATTGGATGTGGGATGACCTCACCGGTTCGCTTGGCGCTGCTCGGCTGCGGCACTGTCGGCAGCGACGTGGTCCGGCTGCTGCACGAGCAGTCGGCCGACCTCGCCGCCCGGATCGGCGCCCCGCTGGAGATCGCCGGGATCGCCGTACGCCGGATCGGCCGTGACCGCGGCGACCTGCCCGTCGACCCGGCGCTGTTCACCACCGACGCGCTCGGGCTGATCAAGCGCGACGACGTGGACGTGGTGGTCGAGGTGGTCGGCGGCATCGAGCCGGCCCGGGGCTGGCTGGTCGAGGCGCTGCGCGCGGGCAAGAGCGTGGTGACCGCCAACAAGGCGCTGCTCGCCGAGGACGGCGCCACACTGCACGACGCCGCCGCCGAGGGTGGCGCCGACCTCTACTACGAGGCGAGCGTCGCCGGGGCCATCCCGCTGCTGCGCCCGCTGCGCGAGTCGCTGCACGGCGACCGGATCACCCGGGTCACCGGCATCGTGAACGGCACCACGAACTTCATCCTCTCCGCGATGGACGCCACCGGCGCCGGGTTCGCCGAGGCGCTGGAGGAGGCCACCGAGCTGGGGTACGCCGAGGCCGACCCGACGGCCGACGTGGAGGGCTTCGACGCGGCGGCCAAGGCCGCCATCCTCGCCTCGCTGGCGTTCCACACCCGGGTGACCGCCGCCGACGTGCACCGGGAGGGCATCACCGAGGTGACCGCCGCCGACGTGGCCAGCGCCAAGGCCATGGGCTGCACGATCAAACTGCTCTGCATCGCGGCCCGGGGCGCCGACCCGGACGGCCGGGAGACGGTGAACGTCCGGGTGCACCCGGCGATGATCCCGCTGACGCACCCGCTCGCGAGCGTCGGCGACGCGTTCAACGCGGTGTTCGTCGAGGCCGACGCGGCCGGGCAGCTCATGTTCTACGGCCGGGGCGCCGGTGGCGCGCCGACCGCGAGCGCGGTGCTCGGCGACGTGGTGGCGGTGGCCCGCAACCGTCTCGCCGGGGTGCGCGCGGCGAGCGAGTCGGCGTACGCGGACCTGTCGGTGCGGCCGATGGGCGAGGCGCTCACCCGCTACCACATCAGCCTCGACGTGGCCGACCGGCCGGGTGTGCTGGCCGGGGTGGCGGGCGTCTTCGCCCGGCACGAGGTGTCCATCGCCACCGTCCGTCAGGGCCCGGCCGGCGGTGACGCGGAACTCGTCATCGTCACCCACGTCGCGCCCGACGCCGCGCTCGCGGCCACCGTTCGTGAGCTGCGCGGACTCGACATCGTCAGGTCGGTGACGAGTGTGCTGCGGGTGGAGGGCGGCGCGTAACCCACGCGTCCCGCCTGATGGTTAGGACAGGGTGTGCCGGTGGCCGGCCGGGCAGGCTGGTCCACGCTGTTGGCAGGCCCCGGAGCGGGGCGACAGAGGCGAGGAGCACGACATGTGGCGGGGACTGATCGAGGCGTACCGGGATCGGCTGCCGGTCACCGAGGCGACTCCCGTCGTCACCCTGCACGAGGGCAACACGCCGCTGCTGCCGGCGCCGGTGCTCTCCGCCCGGGTCGGCGCGGACGTGTGGCTCAAGGTCGAGGGCGCCAACCCGACCGGCTCGTTCAAGGACCGGGGCATGACGGTCGCCGTCTCCAAGGCCGTCGAGGCCGGCGACAAGGCGATCATCTGCGCCTCCACGGGCAACACCAGCGCCTCCGCCGCCGCGTACGCGGCCCGCGCCGGGATCACCTGCGCGGTGCTGGTGCCGCAGGGCAAGATCGCGCTGGGCAAGCTGGCCCAGGCGCTCGTGCACGGCGCGAAGCTGCTCCAGGTGCAGGGCAACTTCGACGACTGCCTCGGGCTGGCCGGCAAGCTCGCCCAGGACTACCCGGTCGCGCTGGTCAACTCCGTCAACATCGACCGGCTGCACGGGCAGAAGACCGCCGCCTTCGAGATCGTCGAGGCGCTCGGCGACGCGCCCGACATCCACTGCCTGCCGGTCGGCAACGCCGGCAACATCACCGCGTACTGGATGGGCTACTCCGAGGACCTGCGCGACGGCAACGCCACGAAGGCCCCCCGGATGTACGGCTTCCAGGCGGCCGGCGCGGCCCCGATCGTCACCGGTCAGGTGGTGCCGGAGCCGTCGACGATCGCCACCGCCATCCGGATCGGCAACCCGGCGAGCTGGACGAAGGCCCTTGACGCGCGGGACGCCTCCGGCGGCCTGATCTCGGCGGTCACCGACCGGGAGATCCTGTCGGCGTACCGGCTGCTGGCCCGCGAGGTGGGCGTCTTCGTCGAGCTGGGCAGCGCGGCGAGCGTCGCCGGTCTGCTCCAGCAGGCCGCCGCCGGCAAGGTGCCGGCCGGGTCGCGGGTGGTGTGCACGGTCACGGGGCACGGCCTGAAGGACCCGGAGTGGGCCATCTCGACCGCGCCGGCGCCGGTGACCATCGCCAACGACGCGCTGGCCGCCGCCCGCTCCCTCGACCTCGTCTGAGGGTTCCCGCTTCGTCGGCAGTGTCATCGGCTGGGGCGGATGCCGGGAGTGTCGGGGCGTGGGGCAGACTCAGACACCCCCCGCCGGACACCTCTCCCAGGAGTGAGTAACGCCGATGTCGCTGCTCGCCAGATTCAGCCTCGCCAACCGTGGGCTGATCGCCCTCGTCGCGTTGGTGACGACGGCCTTCGGCCTGTTCGCCGTGCCGTCGCTGAAGCAGCAGCTCCTGCCGTCGCTGGAGTTTCCCGCCGCGTTCATCGTGGCGACGTACCCGGGCGCCGCGCCGGAGATCGTGGAATCCCAGGTCACCGAACCGATCGAGAACAGCCTCAAGGGCATCCCGGGCCTCGACGAGGTCACCTCGACCTCGCGCGAGGGCGCCGCCACGATCCAGGTGCAGTACGAGTTCGGTACCGACCTGGACGACGTCGTCAACGAGATGGAGACCGCGCTCAACCGGATCGACTCCCAGCTCCCCGAGGGCGTCGACCCGCAGGTGATCGCCGGTAGCACCGACGACCTGCCCGCCGTGGTGGTCGCCGCGACCGGTGACGGCGACGAGCGGGCGCTGGCGGAGAAGCTGCGCAGCGCCGTCGTACCGGAGCTGGAGGCGCTGGACGGCGTCCGCTCGGTGGACGTCACCGGCGCCCGGAACCAGATCGTGACCGTCACACCGGACCCGGTGAAGCTGGCCGCCGCCAAGGTGGCGCCCACCGCCATCGCGTCGGCGCTCAAGAGCAACGGCGTGGCGGTGCCGGCCGGTGCGCTCGCCGAGGGAGACCGGTCGCTGCCGGTTCAGGTGGGCACGCCGATCCGGACGCTCGACGACCTGCGCGGCATCGTGCTCACCACGGCTCCCGCCGCCCCGGTACGCCTGGGCGACGTGGCAGCGGTGGAGCAGCAGCTCGCCCCGGCGACCTCGCTGACCCGTACCAACGGCAAGCCCAGCCTGGGCATCGCGGTGACGGCCGCCCCGGACGGCAACGCGGTGGAGATCTCGCACGAGATCCGGGACCGGCTGGACGAGCTGGGCGACGCCGCGGGCGCCGAGCTGACTGTGGTGTTCGACCAGGCCCCGTTCGTCGAGAAGTCCATCGAGAGCCTGACCACCGAGGGCCTGCTGGGCCTGGTCATGGCGGTCGTGGTGATCCTGGTGTTCCTGCTGTCGGTGCGCTCCACGGTGGTCACCGCGGTGTCCATCCCGCTGTCCGTGCTGGTCGCGCTGATCGTGCTCTGGTCCGGCGACTACTCGCTGAACCTGCTCACCCTCGGCGCGCTGACCATCGCGGTCGGGCGGGTGGTGGACGACTCCATCGTGGTGCTGGAGAACATCAAACGCCATCTGGAGTACGGCGAACCGAAGCGTGACGCGATCCTCACCGCGGTCCGCGAGGTGGCCGGCGCGGTGACCGCGTCCACGCTCACCACAGTCGCCGTGTTCGCCCCGATCGCCCTGGTGGGCGGCTTCGTCGGGCAGCTGTTCGCCCCGTTCGCGATCACCGTGACGGTGGCGCTGCTCGCCTCGCTGCTGGTGTCGCTCACAGTCATCCCGGTGCTGGCGTACTGGTTCCTGCGGCCGCGCGGCGCCGCCGGCGACGCCGCCGCCCGGCGCGCCGCCGAGGAGAAGGAGCTGCGCAACCCGCTGCAGCGGGCGTACCTGCCGGTGATCGACTTCGCCACCCGCTCGCGGAAGACCCGCTGGGCCACCGTGGGTCTCGGCCTGCTCGTGCTGCTCGGCACGTTCGGCCTGGCGCAGAAGCTGGAGACGAACTTCCTGGACGACTCCGGCCAGGACACGCTCGCCATCCGGCAGGAGATGCCGGCCGGCACCTCGCTCGCCGGCACCGACCGGGCCGCCGCCCGGGTCGAGGAGGTGCTGCGGCGTACGCCGGGGGTGGAGACCTACCAGGTCAGCGCCGGTGGCGGGGACAACCCGTTCGCCGGCGGCGGAAGCGACCGGGCCACCTGGTCGCTGTCGCTCTCCGACGACACCGACGCCGCGACGGTACGGCAGGGCCTGCGCAAGGAGTTCGACGCGCTCGGCCCGGAGGTGGGCGAGCTGACGTTCGGCGGCGGGCAGAACACCTCGGCCAACGAGGTCGAGGTGGTCGTGCAGGCCACCGACCAGGAGACGCTGGTCCGGGCGGCCGAGGCGGTACGCGGCGCGATGGCGGGCACGCCGGGCGTGGAGGACGTCACCAGCAGCCTGGCCACGCAGGTGCCGCGCGTCGAGGTGACTGTGGACCGGCTGGCCGCGGCCCGTGCGGGTCTCACCGAGGCGGCCGTCGGGCAGCTCGTCGCGCAGACGTACCGGGGAGCGCCGCTCGGGCAGGTGACGCTCGACGGCACGGCGCAGAACGTGGTGCTGAGCAGCGGCGCCCAGCCGCCGCTGACCGTGGCGGAGCTGCGGGCGCTGCGCGTGGGCGCGGTGCCGCTGGACGCGATCGCCGAGGTCGAGCAGGTGGACGGCCCGCAGCAGGTGACCCGGATCGACGGGGAGCGCAGCGTCTCGGTGACCGGCACGGCGACCGGCTCGAACCTCGGCGCCACCACGCAGGAGCTGCAGGAGCGGCTGGACGCGCTGGACGTGCCGGGTGCCACGTACGTGATCGGCGGCGTGAGCGCCGACCAGGCGGACGCGTTCGCGGACCTCGGTCTCGCGGTGCTGGCCGCCATCGCGATCGTCTTCCTGATCATGGTGGCCACGTTCCGCAGTCTGACCCAGGCGCTGATCCTGCTGATCTCGGTGCCGTTCGCCGCGACCGGCGCGATCGGGTTGCTGCTGGTCACCGGCACGCCGCTGGGCGTGCCGGCGCTGATCGGTGTGCTCATGCTCGTCGGCATCGTGGTGACGAACGCGATCGTGCTGATGGACCTGATCAACCAGTACCGGGCCCAGGGCATGGACGTGACCGAGGCGGTGGTCGAGGGCGGCCGGCGCCGGCTGCGGCCGATCCTGATGACCGCCGTGGCGACCATCTTCGCGTTGCTGCCGATGGCGCTCGGCCTGACCGGCGAGGGCGGCTTCATCTCCAAGCCGCTGGCGATCGTGGTGATCGGCGGCCTGCTCAGCTCGACGCTGCTGACGCTGGTGCTGGTGCCGACGCTCTACACCATGGTCGAGCACACCAAGGGCTCGTTCCGGAACCGGCGCCGGGGCGCTGCGGAGCCGGTCGAGCCGCAGCCGGAGCCGGACCCGGTGCCGGTGCCGGTCGGCGGCGGGGACCGCGCCGAGGAGCGGGCCGAGGTCGCGCCGCCGCCGGCCCGCCCGTCGGGCGCGCTCGTCGACGGCACCGACCAGTTCGAGGTGCTGCGCCTGCCCAAGAGCCGCCAGTCGCCGATTCCGCCCGCCGAGTGATGGTGCCGGGAGGGGCCCGCCCGGGCCCCTCCCGGCACCTCGGCACGCGGGACACACCAGAACCGCACCGAACGGTACGCTCAGTGAGCTGCTGCCTACTTTCGGTTCGGAGGCGTGATGGCGGGGGGTGCGGGCCGGTGGGATCGGCGTACCGTGCTGCGCCGCTCCGCGCTGCTGCTCGGCGGGGCCGTGGCGGGCTCCGTCGCGACAGTCGAGAGCACCTGGGTGGCCGACCGCAGACTCCCCATCTCCGGCGGGCCGGCCAGCGCGACGCTCGGCAGCCGCCACCAGGACGTCGGCACCGGCGGGGTGCAGGTCGTCTGGGGCGTACGCACCGAGGAACCCCTGGTGGCGCTCACCTTCGACGACGGCCCCCGCCCACAGTGGACCCCGATGGTGCTCGACACGCTCGCCGAGCACCGGGTGCCGGCCACCTTCTTCCTGGTCGGTGAGCGGGCCCGCGAACACGCCGCGCTGGTCCGGGGCCGGATGGCCGCCCACGAGGTCGGCAACCACAGCTGGGCGCACCGCGACCTGGCCCGGATGGACGCCGCGACGGTCTACGACGACCTGCGCCGCAGCCACGACGCGATCACCGCGGCCACCGGTTCGGCGCCCCGGCTGCTCCGCCCGCCCTGGGGGCACCTCGGCGGCTCGGTGCTGTACGCGTCGGCCCGGCTCGGCTACCGCCTGGTGCTCTGGACGCTCCAGATGGTCGAGGGCGAGTTCCCGCACGACCCGGCCGGGCACGCCCGGCGGATCGTCGCCGACGTGCGCCCCGGAACGATAGTGCTCGGCCACGACGTCGGCACCGGCCGCCGGCTCGTCGCGCTCCGCGGCCTGCCCGACATGATCAATGGGCTGCGGGCCCGGGGCTACACCTTCGTGACGGTCTCCGACCTGCTGCGCCGCGCTGCCGCCACCGGAGCGGCCGGATAAGGTGCCCGCGTGTCACCCACCCTCTCGGTCCTGGTCCGCAACCGCGACTTCCGTCATCTGTTCCTCGCCGAGCTGGTGGTCTTCGGCGCGGACTGGTTCGTCATGGTGCCGCTGCTGGTGCTGCTGCCCGACCTGACCGGCAGCGGCGTGTGGGGCGCGCTGGTGCTGGCGGTGGACACCGGGACGACCGCGTTGCTGCTGCCGTACGCCGGAACGATCGCCGACCGGTTCGACCGCCGCACGGTGATGATGGTGGCCAACGTGGGCGCGCTCGCGGGGGTACTGCTGCTGCTTGGCGTGCGCAGCGCCGGTACGGCCTGGCTGGCGCTGGCGGCGATCGCGGTGGTGGCGGTGGCGAAGGCGTTCTACTCGCCGGCCGCCCAGGCCGCGCTGCCCAACGTGGTGGACCCGGAGGACCTGGCCGCCGGCAACGCGGTCGCCGGCTCGGCCTGGGGCACGATGACCGTGGTCGGCGCCTCGCTCGGCGGCATCCTGAGCGCCGTCGCCGGCCCGTACGCCAGCTTCTGGGTGGCCGCCGTCGGCCTGGTCGCCGCCGCGGGCCTGGCCGCGCTGATCCGCCGCCCGTTGCAGGCGCCGCGCGACCCGGCGGCGCCGGTGCCCCGCACCTGGGCGGCGATCCGGGAGGCGTTGCGCTACATCGCCCACCGCCCGCGCGTGCTGGCGCTGGTGACGGTCAAGTCGGCGGTCGGCCTGGGCAACGGTGTGCTGACCGTCTTCCCGCTCCTGGCCGGCGTGTACGGGGTCGGCGCGGTCGGCGCCGGACTGCTCTTCGCCGCCCGCGGCGCCGGGGCCCTGGTCGGCCCGATCATGATGCGCCGGGTGCTCAGCAACCGGGCCTGGCTGCTCACCGGCCTGGCGCTGTCCATGTCGACGTACGGCCTGGCCTACCTGGGCGCCTCGATGGTGACCTGGTTCCCGCTGGTGCTGGTCCTGGTGTTCCTGGCCCACCTGGGCGGCGGCAGCAACTGGGTGCTGTCCAACTACGCCCTGCAGGGCGAGGTGCCGGACCGCCTCCGCGGCCGGGTCTTCGCCACCGACATGATGCTGGCGACGCTCGCCATCGCGGTGAGCCAGCTGGTGGTGGCGCTCGTGGTGGACCGGGTGGACGAGCGCACCGTGCTGGCCGGCTGCGGCCTGGTCACCGTCGTGTACGCGATCGGCTGGCGGTTCGCCACCCGCCGGCTCTCGCTCACCGACCCGGTCGACACGCCGACCCCGGAGCGCACCGGCTGACACGCCGGTCCCACGCACCGGGCGGTCCGGCCGGGCTGTCGGTGCAACGTCCTAGCATGAGCCGGTGCCGACCACTTTCACCCCCGGCCCGGTGCGGGTCCGGGTGCCCGCGACCAGCGCCAACCTGGGTCCCGGCTTCGACGCGCTCGGGCTGGCCCTGGGCCGCCACGACGACGTCACGGCCGAGGTGACGGACGGCGGCGTACGGGTGTCGGTCACCGGCGAGGGCGCCGGGGAGCTGCCGTCGGACGAGCGGCACCTGATCGTCACCGCCATGCGGGCCACCTTCGACGCGCTCGGCGCGCAGCCGACCGGCCTGGCGCTGGAGTGCGTCAACCGCATCCCGCAGGCCCGCGGGCTCGGCTCGTCGTCGGCGGCGATCGTGGCCGGGGTGCTGGCGGCCCGCGCGCTGGTTGCAGGCGGCGACCGGCGGATGGACGACGACGCCGCGCTGCGCCTGGCAGCCGAGCTGGAGGGGCATCCGGACAACGTCGCGCCCTGTCTGCTCGGCGGCTTCACCATCGCCTGGACGGAGCCGGGCGGCGCGCGGGCGGTCTCGCTGCCGGTGGCGCCGGCCGTGCGCCCGACCGTCTTCGTGCCCGCCGAGCGAGGCCTGACCTCGGTGGCCCGGGCGGCGCTGCCGGCCACCGTGCCGCACGCCGACGCGGCGCTCAACGCGGGCCGGGCGGCCCTGCTGGTGCACGCGCTGACCGCCGATCCCGCGCTGCTGCTGCCCGCCACCGTCGACCGACTGCACCAGGACCAGCGGGCCCCGGGGATGCCGGCCACGGCGGGGCTGGTCGGTGCGCTGCGCGAGGTGGGTGTGGCGGCTGTGGTAAGTGGGGCGGGTCCGACGGTGCTGGCGCTCTCCGAGGTCCCGGCGGAATTCGAGGTGGGAACAGATTGGCGCCGGTGGGAGTTGCCGATAGATGTCAGCGGTGCCCGGGTCATCCGGGGTAGACTTTGACACGCCGAGCGGGGCCCTGTTGCCGCAGGTCGGACGAGGCGATTACGCTCTAGACCTAGCACAGCCGCGAAGCATGCGATCTTCCTGCGGTTCGGCGCACCCCCGAAGCTCTCGGCGGTAGCCCGTCACCCCTGCTCAAGGCCCACGCCGCACCGCAGTTTCCACAGGTCGCCGCAGACGGCGAGACCTGCTCACCGATGGTGGTGAGTCGGGAAACCACCGGCTGCTGTGTCACAGACTCCCGCGACGCGTCCATGCGAGGCGGGTGCACCGAGGCCGCCCGGCCACCTGGTTCCACGACTCCGGGCAGTCCCGGCCTATCGAGGGAAGGAATCCATTGAGCGACACCACCGACGTGACGTCGGATGTTTCCAACGTCGCTGGCGATGCCACCACCGCCGCCCCCACGCGCCGCCGGCGGAGCGGCACCGGTCTGTCGGCGATGCTGCTGCCGGAGCTCCAGAGCCTGGCCGCGTCGCTCGGCATCTCTGGTACCGCTCGCATGCGCAAGGGCGAGCTGATCAGTGCCATCACCGAGCGGCAGCAGGGCGGCGCCGCGGCCGGAACCCCTCGACCGCGAGCCGAGGTAGCGGCCGCTGCTGCTCCCGCCCGTGAGGAGGTGCACGCGGAGGTCCGTGAGGAGCGGGCCGAGGCGCGCCCCGCCGAGCAGGCGCCGGCCGCGGAGGCGACCGAGGGCCGTACCCGTGGTCGCCGCACCCGGGCCGCCGCCGCGACCACCGAGGCGCGACCGGCCGAGGCGCCGGCGGCCGAGGCGCGGCCGGCCGAGTCGGCGCGCGTCGAGGCGGCGCCCGCCGAGACCGGCGAGCGGGCCGAGCGTGGCGGTGACCGGGCCGAGCGCGGCGAGCGCACCGAGGGCCGGGGCCGTGAGCGGACCGAGCGGGCCGACCGTGGCGAGCGCGGCGGCGAGCGGGCCGACCGTGGCGGCGAGCGGGCCGAGCGCGGTGAGCGCAACGACCGTGGTGACCGTGCCGAGCGTGGCGAGCGGGCCGAGCGTGGCGACCGCAACGAGCGGGGCGAGCGCGCCGAGCGCAACGACCGCAACGAGCGCGGTGACCGGAGCGGCGACCGCAACGACCGAGGTGACCGCAACGACCGGGGTGACCGCAACGACCGTGGTCAGCGCGCCGAGCGGGACAACGACGGCGACGACGACGGCGAGGGCGGCGGCCGGCGGGGCCGGCGCAGCCGGTTCCGGGACCGCCGTCGCGGCCGTGGCGAGCGGGGCGAGGGCGACAGCGGTGGCGGCCGCGAGCCGCAGGTCGGCGAGGACGACGTGCTCGTCCCGGTCGCCGGCATCATCGACGTGCTCGACAACTACGCCTTCGTCCGGACCACCGGCTACCTGGCCGGTCCGAACGACGTGTACGTCTCGATGTCCCAGATCAAGAAGTACGGCCTGCGCCGCGGTGACGCGATCACCGGCGCCGTGCGGGCCGCGCGGGACGGCGAGCAGCGGCGCGACAAGTACAACCCGCTGGTCCGGCTGGACACCATCAACGGGATGGAGCCGGACGAGGCGAAGCGCCGGCCGGAGTTCTACAAGCTCACGCCGCTCTACCCGCAGGAGCGCCTGCGGCTGGAGACCGAGCCGCACATCCTCACCACCCGGGTGATCGACCTGGTCATGCCGATCGGCAAGGGCCAGCGGGCGCTCATCGTGTCGCCGCCGAAGGCCGGCAAGACGATGGTGCTGCAGGCGATCGCGAACGCGATCACCCGCAACAACCCGGAGTGCCACCTGATGGTGGTGCTGGTCGACGAGCGGCCCGAAGAGGTCACCGACATGCAGCGATCGGTGAAGGGCGAGGTCATCGCGGCCACGTTCGACCGTCCGCCGCAGGACCACACCACTGTCGCGGAGCTGGCGATCGAGCGGGCGAAGCGCCTGGTCGAGCTGGGCCACGACGTGGTCGTGCTGCTCGACTCGGTGACCCGGCTCGGGCGGTCGTACAACCTGGCGGCGCCGGCCAGCGGCCGGATCATGTCGGGTGGTATCGACTCCACCGCGCTCTACCCGCCCAAGCGCTTCCTCGGCGCGGCGCGCAACATCGAGAACGGCGGCTCGCTGACCATTCTCGCCACCGCGCTGGTGGAGACCGGTTCCATGGCGGACACGGTCATCTTCGAGGAGTTCAAGGGCACGGGTAACGCCGAGCTGAAGCTGGACCGGAAGATCGCCGACAAGCGGGTCTTCCCGGCGATCGACATCAACCCCTCCGGCACCCGCAAGGAGGAGGTCCTGCTCGCGCCGGAGGAGCTGGCGATCATCCACAAGCTCCGCAAGGTGCTGCATTCGCTGGACTCGCAGGCGGCGCTCGACCTCCTGCTGGACCGGCTCAAGCAGTCCCGCACCAACATCGAGTTCCTGATGCAGATCGCGAAGTCCACGCCGGGCGAGTGACCTGACGGATCCGACGAGCGAGGGGCACGGCCGAACGCGGCCGTGCCCCTCGTCGCGTCCGTGGCACCGTCCATCGTGAAGTTTTTCTACGGTTCAGCCGCTAGGTATTGAAACTTCTGTTCATCGTCGGGTTGACTGTCGTCCATGCGAACCCGCAGTCGACCCGCCCGCCTCGCCGGCGTCCTGCTGCTGACGCCGTTGCTGACACTCACCGCGCCGGCGCCGTCCGCCGCCACTGCCGCGCCACCGGCCGTCGCGCCGCCGGGCGCCACCGCCGCCGAGGACGCGCCACGCGCCTCGTCCCGTCCCGACTCGGCCGTCGCGCTGGCCGGTGTGGAACCGGCCGGCGGCCTGGAGACCGCCAAGACCACCCGGCCGGTCGCGCCCGGCCTCGACCTGACCTCCTTCGACAGGTACGACGCGGCCGGCTGGCTGCGCGCCGACGCCCTCACCGCCGACCTGGCCGGCGGGCTCACTGTCGACTACGTGAACTCCGGTGAGGTCACCAAGGACGAGCCGCTGCGCGCCGCGGTGGACCGCTCCCGTGCCGTCGCGGCGGTGAACGGCGACTTCTTCGACATCAACAACTCCGGTGCCGCCCAGGGCGTCGGCATCCGCTCCGGCGAACTGGTGCAGTCGCCCGTCGCCGGGCACCCCAACGCGGTCGGCATCAGCGCCCAGGGCATCGGGCGGGTCGTCGAGGTCGGCTTCGAGGGCACCGCGACGCTGCCCGCCGGGCCGGTGCCGCTCACCCAGTTCAACAACCTGGTGCAGCGCGACGGCGTGGGCGTGTTCACGCCGCTCTGGGGGTCGTACACCCGCACGCGGGCGGTGGAGGGCGCGGCCCGGACGGTCGAGGTGACGGTGACCGGCGGCCGGGTGGCGAGCGTCGCCACCACGGCGGGCGAGGGGCCGATCCCGGCCGGCAGCACCGTGCTGCTCGGTCGCGAGACCGGCGCCGACGCGCTCGCCGCGCTGCGTCCCGGCGACGCGGTGGACCTGACCTGGCGGCCGCGGGCCTCCGACGGCGGTGACTTGCGCGCCGCCGTGGGCGGCGGCAACGTGCTGGTCCGCGACGGCGTGGTGCAGAGCATCGCCGACGCGTCGCTGGCCCCGCGTACCGCCGTCGGCTTCTCCGCCGACGGCCGCAAGATGATCATGCTGACGGTGGACGGGCGGCAGGTGGACAGCCGGGGCGTCACCCAGACCGAGATGGGCCGCATGATGGCCGAGCTGGGCGCCGCGAACGCGCTCAACCTCGACGGCGGCGGCTCCTCCACGCTGCTCGCCCGGGAGCCGGGCGCGGCCACGGTCCAGGTGGAGAACAGCCCGTCCGACGGCAGCGAGCGGCCGGTGCCGAACGGGCTGGCCGTCTACGCCCCGAAGGGCAGCGGCCGGCTCACCGGCTACTGGCTCGAGACCGCCAGCGACCCGACCGCCGCACCCGGTGTCGCACCCGTGCGCGGCGGCCGGCCGGACCGGGTCTTCCCGGGCCTCACCCGCCGGCTCACCGCCGCCGGATACGACGAGACGTACGGCCCGGCCGCGGGCGATCCGCGCTGGCACGCCACCCACGGCCGGGTGGACGGCGACGGCGTGTTCCGGGCCGCCGTCCCCGGTCGCAGCACCGTCACCGCCGCGCGCGGCCGGGCCCGGGGCACGATCGAGCTGACGGTGCTCGGCCCGCTGCAGCGCATCGACGGCACCGTCGACCGGGTCGGCCTGGACCGGGCCGGTGACAGCGGCCTGTTCGGCGTCATCGGCTACGACGCCGAGGGCAACACCGCGCCGATCGAGCCGGCCGACCTGACGTTGGAGTACGACAGCGACCTGCTCTCGGTCACCCCCACCGCCGACGGCAACCTGGCCGTCACGGCGCTCGCCGCGACCGGCTCGGCGCTGATCACCGCGCGGGTCGGCAACCGGAGCACGGTCCTGCCGGTGACCGTCGGGCTCACCGACGTGCCGGTGGCCGGGTTCGACGACGCCGCGTCCTGGAAGTTCAGCCAGGCCCGCGCCGCCGGGGCGGTCGCACCGGCCGAGGGGCACACCGGCGGCGGGCTGCGGATGTCGTACGACTTCAGCCAGTCCACCGGCACCCGGGCCGCGTACGCCGACCCGCCCGCCTGGATCGACGTACCGGGCCAGCCGCAGGCGTTCGGCATGTGGATCAAGGCGAACGGCACCGGCGAGTGGCCCAGCCTGCACCTGCACGACGCGCAGGACACCCAGTTCGTGCTGCGCGGCCCGTACCTGGACTGGACCGGCTGGAAGTACGTCGAGTTCGCCGTACCGCCGGGGGTGCAGTACCCGGTGCGGGTGCGCCGGTTCTACGTGGCCGAGACCGACCCGGCGAAGCAGTACCGCAGCGAGGTGGTGATCGACGACCTGGTGGCCCGGGTACCGCCGGACGTGCAGGCGCCGCCGGAGCCGAACCGCACCGACCGGGTGGTGCTGCGCGACGGCACGGTGGACGGCGCGCCGTGGCGCTTCGCGGTGCTCTCCGACGCCCAGTTCGTCGCCGCCGACCCGGACAGCGACCTGGTCGCCCAGGCCCGCCGTACGCTGCGCGAGGTCCGCGCCGCCCGGCCGGACTTCCTGATCATCAACGGCGACTTCGTGGACACCGCCTACCCGGCGGACTTCGCGCTGGCCAAGCGCCTCCTGGACGAGGAACTGGGCGGCGAGGTGCCGTACCACTACGTGCCGGGTAACCACGAGATCATGGGCGCCCCGATCGACAACTTCCGGAGCGTCTTCGGGGACACCTCGCGCGTCTTCGACCACCGGGGCACCCGGTTCCTCACGCTCAGCACCGCCACCGGGTCGTTGCGCGGCGGCGGGTTCGACCAGGTGGAGCTGCTGCGCCGGACGCTCGACCAGGCGGCCGCCGACCGCTCGGTCGGCTCGGTGGCGGTGTTCTTCCACCACCCGCCGCGCGACCCGAGCCCGGCCAAGGCCAGCCAGCTCGGCGATCGCAAGGAGGCGGCACTGGTCGAGCAGTGGCTGGCCGACTTCCAGCACCGCACCGGCAAGGGCGCCCTGATGGTGAACGGCCACGTCGGCACGTTCCACGCCGACCGGGTGGACGGCGTGCCGTACGTGATCAACGGCAACTCGGGCAAGGGCCCGTCCACCCCGGCGGCGCTCGGCGGGTTCACCGGCTGGACCGAGTTCGGGGTGGACCCGGTGACGCCGGGGGAGGCCGAGCGGGCCCGCCGCGACCCGCTGGCCGAAGGGCCGACGTGGGTGAGCGCGGAGATGCACGCGCACACCGACCGGCTCGCGCTGGCCGCGCCCGCGCAGGTGCGCCGGGGAGCGCCGGTGGACGTCACGGCCACCCTCACGCAGCCCGGCGGCCGGCAGGTGCCGGTGGCCGTGCCGGTCAGCGCCGACTGGGCCGGTTCGCCAAACCTGCACGTCGGGGGCGCCACGGGGGTACGTCCGTGGCACGCCGCCTGGTTCGACCCGGCCACGGGCAAGCTCACCGCGTTGCGCCCCGGCGCGCAGATCCTGCTCACGGTGACCGTGAACGGCGTCAAGGCCGAGGCGACGGTGACCACGGCCGCGGCGGTCCTCGCTCCGGCGGCCTGATCCGGGACCGGGGCTCCTCATCCTGGGGGAGGAGCCCCGGCCCACCTCAGCTGGCTCGTTCGCGTCAGCAGGCCCGTCCGCCTCAGCCCGGCTCCCCGCCCGAGTGGAGCGCCATGGGTGTCAAAACGGCCCGATGGCACCCACTGCGTTCCACTCGCCCACGAATCTGCGCGCGCCCTACGCCCAGTCTGATTGACCATGAAGTTAGCCCGGGACAAAGCGGGCAGAAAGTGCCGCCAACCTCATGATCGCCGGAGCCGGAGCCGGAGCCAGAGCCGGAGCCGGAGCCGGAGCCGGAGCCGGAGCCGGAGCCGGAGCCGGAGCCGCGGCCCGGGCCCGGGCCCGGAGGCCGGCCGAGCCGAGCGTGAGCCGAGCCAGCTCTAGCCCCAGCGCCAGGGCCAGCCCAGCGTCGCCAGGGCCAGCCCCAGGGCCTAGGTGGGGGCTGGGGCCGGGAGCGAGGGCCGAAGGCGGGGGTGGGCGGGAGGAGTGGGTGGGGTGGCTGTGGGAATGCGGAGGAGCGGGCCGGCGTTGGGGGTGGCGGACCTCCTGTGCCGGGTGGAAGACACCCGTGGCAGACTGGTCAATCGGCCACCGGTTCCGGTTCACGCCCGAGCCCGTCGTGACGACGGGGCGCACCGACGGCGACCCGGCGACCACCGACGAAAGGACCGAGGCGACATGAAGCCCAACATCCACCCGGAGTACGTGACCACCGAGGTCCGCTGCTCCTGCGGCAACACCTTCACGACCCGCAGCACCGCCAAGGGCGGCGCCATCAGCGTCGAGACCTGCAGCGCCTGCCACCCGTTCTACACCGGTAAGCAGCGCGTGCTGGACACCGCCGGCCGGGTCGCGAAGTTCCAGCAGAAGTACGCCAAGGTTCAGGCCAAGAAGGCCAAGTAGCTCCGTCGACGACGCCCGTGTCCGGCTCCTGCCGGGCACGGGCGTTCGTCCGTTTGTGCCGGTTCCATCCCCAAGGAGCATCCGCAGCATGAGCAGTGAGCGCCTGGCCGCCCTCCTCGACGAGTACGCCGAGCTGGAGCGGCGGCTGGCCGACCCGGCCATCCACGCCGACCAGGGCACCGCCCGGCGGGTCGGCCGTCGGTACGCCGAGCTGGTCCCGCTGCACAAGGCCGCCGGTGAGCTGGAGCAGGCCCGCGCCGACCTGGCAGCGGCCCGTGAGCTGGCTGCCGAGGACCCGACGTTCGGCGCCGAGGCGGACGCCATCGCGGCCTCGCTGCCGGCGCTGGAGGAGCGGCTCGCGGAACTGCTCATCCCGCGCGATCCGCACGACGCCAAGGACGTGATCGTCGAGATCAAGGCCGGCGAGGGCGGCGAGGAGTCCGCACTGTTCGCCGGTGACCTGCTGCGGATGTACACCAGGTACGCCGAGCGGCACGGCTGGGCCACCGAGGTGATCGACGCGCAGGACTCCGACCTGGGCGGCGTCAAGGACGTCTCGCTGGCGATCAAGAGCAAGGGCGTACCGGAGGGCGGCAACGGCGTCTGGTCCCGGCTCAAGTGGGAGGGCGGCGTGCACCGGGTGCAGCGCGTCCCGGTCACCGAGTCGCAGGGCCGCATCCACACCAGCGCCGCCGGTGTGCTGGTGCTGCCCGAGGCGGAGGACGTCGACGTCACCATCGACCCGAACGAGCTGCGTATCGACGTGTTCCGCTCGTCCGGCCCCGGTGGGCAGTCGGTGAACACCACCGACTCGGCGGTCCGGATCACCCACGTACCGACCGGCATCGTGGTCTCCTGCCAGAACGAGAAGTCGCAGCTGCAGAACCGGGAGCAGGCCATGCGCATCCTGCGCGCCCGGCTGCTCGCCGCCGCCCAGGAGCAGGCGGACGCGGCGGCCTCGGACGCCCGCAAGGCGCAGGTCCGCACCGTGGACCGGTCCGAGCGGATCCGCACCTACAACTTCCCGCAGAACCGAATCACCGACCACCGCATCGGCTACACGGCGTACAACCTGGACCTGGCCCTGGCCGGCGAGCTGGACGGGGTGCTCGACGCGCTGACCGAGGCGGACCGCGCGGCCCGGCTGGCCGGCGAGACGGAGCTGTCCCGCCGCTGACCGCCGGGGTGTTAAGCGGGGGCCCTTCCTCTACCGGAGGCGTTAACAGGGGGCCCTTCCTTACCGCTCAGCTCGCCCGCAACCGCGCCTTGGCCCGCAGCATCTCCCGGTCGGCCAGCTCGAACGCGGTGCCGAGCGCCTCCCGGACGCTCACCGTGGTGCTGCCGTCGACCTCGGCGAAGCCGATCGTCACCCCGACCGGCGTGCCGGGGACCAGGGACTCCCAGTCCTCGGTGCGGACGGCCGCCTCGATCCGGCGGGCCACCTCGACCGCCTCCGGCATGCCGGTGTCGGGCAGCACCACGACGAACTCGTCGCCGCCGTAGCGGGCCACGAAGTCACCTCGTCGCATCACCCGGTTGATCACGCCGGCCACCCGTTGCAGCACCAGGTCGCCGGAGTGGTGGCCGTGGCGGGTGTTCACCGCCTTGAACCCGTCGAGGTCGCAGACGCCGATCACGACCCGTTCGCCCCGGGACACCACTGCGCCCAGGTAGCGCTCCAGCCGGCGCCGGTTCGGCAGGCCGGTGAGCGGGTCGGTGAGTGCCTCGCCCTCGTACCGGGCGGCCTCGCGGCGCATCTCCTCGTGGTCGATCCGGGCGGCGATGCCGTCGATGTAGACGTCCCGCAGCCGGTCGCTGCGCCGTGCCGCCAGCCGGAACGCGTGCCGGTCGGCCCGGTGCGCGCCCGCGTGGTCACCGGCCCGGGCCAGCGCGACGCTGCGCAGCCGGGGCGGCTCGGCGGCGCCGAGCGTCTCGTCGGAGACGCGCAGCGAGTCCAGCCGGGTGACCGCCTCGATCGGGCGCCCGGCGGCCACCGCCAGGCAGACCTGGCCGAGCTGGCGCAGGTCGCGGGCACGGGCGCTGTCACCGCCGTGGCCGAGCAGCCGGTTCGGGTCGGCGTCTCCGGCGGACTCCACCCGGTCGCCGAGCGCGGCCCGGCGGGCGGCGGCGTAGCCGTACGCGGCCAGGCTGCTCGGGCGCAGGTTGCCGGCGCGCCCGCCGCGCAGGAACCGGGCCAGGTCACCGGCGACGTCGCGCAGCACCCGCAGGCAGCCGTCGCTGTCGCCGTTGTGGTCGAGCGCCACCGCGTTGCGCAGCCGGATGCCGGGCGCGGCGAACGTCTCCTCGGGGATGCCGACGCTGAGCCCGACCTCGCGGGCGCGCTCGATCGCGCCCAGCGCGTGACCGTGGAAGCTCAGGTACGAGTACGCCATCGCCAGGTCGTGCCAGCCCCAGGCGGTGTCCCGGTCGGGGTCGTCGTCGGCGCCGAGCGCGCGGGCGGCCCGGACCAGGTGCATCACGCAGCGGTCCAGCGCGCCCTGGTGGTGGGCGGCGAGCGCGGCCAGCGCGTTGAGGTGCCCGTGCAGGTAGGGCTCGGCCAGGTCGCGGACGGCGGCGGAGGCGTCCTCGACGGCCCTGGTGAACTCGGCGGTCCGGCCGAGGTTGATCAGCGCGGACAGGCGTTGCACGAGCGCGTCGGCGCGGGCGTACGGGTCGTCGGTGGTGCGGATGACGCGGTCGAGCAGGGCGCACGCCTCCGCGGACCGGCTGGCCTCCTGGAGGGACCGAGCGCGGCGGAGAGCGTCAACCTGGTCCTCGACCTGGTCGAGCCAGCCCACTCGCGACCTCCCTGCGGTGTGCGCCCGGACGCACCCGCTCGTGAGGTGAGCCGCGACGCCTCATGATTATTGCGTGACCGCACTCCCGCAACACCCGTCCGAAGGGACAGAACGCGAACGCCCCTCGCTGGTGATCAACCGGGTGGCGCGCGCGCTCGCGGCGGCGGGCGTCGAGGCGCCCCGCGCCGAGGCCGAGCAGCTCGCCGCGTACGTCCTCCAGGTGCCGCGGGGCCGCCTGGCGCTCGCCGACGGCTTCACCCCGGCGCAGCGTGACCGCCTGGACGCGCTCGTCGGCCGGCGGGTGACCCGGGAGCCGTTGCAGCACCTGATCGGCTCGGCCGGATTCCGGCACCTGGAGCTGGCCGTCGGGCCGGGCGTGTTCGTGCCCCGGCCGGAGACGGAGCTGCTGGCCGGCTGGGGGATCGAGCGGGCGAGGGAGCACGCCGCGCCGCTCGTGGTCGACCTGTGCAGCGGGTCGGGCGCGATCGCCCTGGCGGTGGCGCAGGAGGTGCCCGCGGCCCGGGTGGTCGCGGTGGAGCGGTCCCCGGCGGCGCTGGCGTGGCTGCGGCGCAACGCGGCCGGCCGGGCCGACGCCGGGGACCGGCCGGTCGAGGTGGTGGCCGCCGACGTGACCGATCCGGAGCTGCTGGCCGACCTGGCCGGGCGGGTCGACGTGCTGCTGTGCAACCCGCCGTACGTGCCGAGGTCGGTGACGGTGCCGCCGGAGGTGGCCGGGCACGACCCGGATGAGGCGGTGTTCGGCGGCGCGGACGGACTCGACGTGATCCGGCCGGTGATCGGCCGGGCCGCCGTGCTGCTGCGCCCGGGTGGTGCGATCGGCATCGAGCACGACGACACCCATGCGGCGGCGGTGCCCGGGCTGCTGCGCGGCGACGGCCGCTACGACCGGGTCGAGGAGCACCGGGACCTCGCCGGGCGGCCCCGCTGGGCGAGCGCGTCCCGGCGGGCGGACGGCACCCACGCCGACCCGGCCCCGGCGTGGCAGACTGACTCCTCGTGATGCTCTACGACTGTCGGTCGCCCGCCGACCGGGACCGCGGCATCGCCGCTGCCATCGAGGCGGTCAAGAACGGGGAACTCGTCGTCCTGCCGACCGACACGGTCTACGGCATCGGGGCGGACGCCTTCACCCCGTACGCGGTGAAGGCCCTGGCGGACACCAAGGGTGGCGCCCGGCAGGCGCCGCCGGTGCTCATCGGTTCCCGGCACACGCTCGACGGCCTGGTCTTCTCGCTGCCCGGCGCGGCTCGCGACCTGGTCGAGGCGTTCTGGCCCGGTGCGCTGACCATCGTGGTGGAGCACTCGCCGAGCCTGGCGTGGGACCTGGGCGACAGCAGCGGCACGGTGGCGGTGCGGATGCCGCTGCACCCGGTCGCGCTGGAGGTGCTGCGGGAGACCGGCCCGATGGCCGTCGCCTCGGCCAACAAGGTCGGTCAGCCCGCCGCGCTCACCGCCGAGGAGGCGCGCGACCAGCTCGGCTACGGCGTCCGGGCCTACCTGGAGGCCGGGCCGGCGGTGGACCCGGTGCCGAGCACCATCGTCGACCTGACCGGCGAGGTGCCGCGGGTGCTGCGCGAGGGCGCGGTGACGCTGGCGAAGCTGCGCGAGGTCGTGCCGGACATCCTCGACGAGCGGGGGGTCTGAGTGCCGCCCTTCACCGTTCTGCACGTCTGCATGGGCAACATCTGCCGGTCGCCGATGGCCGAGCGGCTGCTGCTGCTCGCGGTCCGGGAGCGGCTGGCCCGCCTCGACGTCGACCCGGCCGGGTCGGACGCGCTCGTGCACAGCCACAGCGCCGGCACCGGCGGCTGGCACGCGGGGGAGGAGATGAACCCGCCCGCCGCCCGGCAGGTGATCTCGCGCGGCGGTGACACCGAGGGGTTCGCCGCCCGCCGGCTGCGCTCCGACCTGATCGACGCCGCCGACCTGGTGCTCACCGCGACCGCCGACCAGCAGGAGTACGTGGTGGCGCTGCGGCCGGACGCCGCCGCGCGCACGTTCGTGCTGGGTGAGTTCGGCCGCCTGCTCGGCGGGCTGGACCGGTCCGCCCTGCCGCCGGCGGAGCCGACGCCGGACGCCGTGTACGCGCGCGGCGTCGCCCTGGTGGCGGCCGCCGACGCGGCCCGGCAGAACGCCTCCGCGCTGCCCACGGACGATCTGGACGACCCGTGGGGGCGGGGCGACCAGTGCTTCAGCCGGGTCGCCGACGAGATCGAGGAGACGGTGCAGCCGCTGGCTGCCGTCCTGCTCCCCTGATCGCGGTTCATCCTTCCTCGCGAACTTCCTGCGCATTTCGCGGAAGATGGCGGCGAAAGCGGCCAATCCGGTCATTCTGAACGGGTCCGTACGGCCGGCTCCTGCGGGGAGAGCTGATGAACCGGGCCTATCTCGACAAGCTGTTCACCGTTGTGCTCGCCGGCGTGCTCGCCGGACTGGCCCTGGCCGCCGCCGCGCTGCCGGCCGCGCTGGTCTTCGGGCTGGGCGTGAAGAACCTGATGCCGTACACCGCGCTGCCGGAGGCGCTCAAGACGCCGCAGCCGGCGCAGCGCTCCAACCTGTACGCCAACGACGGGCGGACGCTGATCACCTCGTTCTACGTCGAGGACCGGGTGGACGTGCCGGTCGCCGAGGTGGCGCCGGTGATGCGCGACGCCATCGTGGCCGCCGAGGACGTGCGCTTCTACGAGCACCACGGCGTCGACGTGCGCGGCGTGGCGCGGGCGTTCACCGCCAACCGCCGGGAGGGCACCCGCCAGGGCGCCTCCACGCTGACCATGCAGTACGTGCGCAACGCGCTCGCCGGTGACCCCCGGCTGACCGAGGAGCAGCGCGCCGCCGCCACCGAGATCACCGTCGGGCGCAAGATCCGTGAGATGCGGTACGCGCTGACGCTGGAACGGCAGGTCGGCAAGGACGAGATCCTCGGGCGCTACCTGAACATCGCGTACTTCGGCGCCGGGGCGTACGGCATCGCCGCCGCCAGCAAGCGCTACTTCTCCACCACACCGGACCGGCTCACGCTGGCCCAGGCCGCGTTGCTCGCCGGGCTGGTCCGGTCCCCGGCCGACGACCCGATCAACGGCGACGCCGACGCGGCGGTGCAACGCCGGGCGTACGTGCTGGACCGGATGGTGGAGACCGGCCGGGTGAACGCGGCCGACGCCGAGGCGGCGAAGGCGACGGAGCTGGCCCTCAAGCCCAACACCACGCCGAACGACTGCGCGGCGGTGCCCGCCGACCACAACGACTGGGGTTTCTTCTGCGACTGGTTCACCCAGTGGTGGAACGCCCAGCCGGCGTTCGGCGAGAACGTGGACGAGCGGCAGCGGACGCTGCGCCGGGGCGGCTGGAAGATCGTGTCCTCGCTCGACCCGGACGTGCAGGCCAAGGCGAGCGAGCAGGTGCGGGACATCTACCCGGAGACGATCGCGCGGGCCGCGCCGACGGCGGTGGTGCAGCCGGGCACCGGCCGGGTGCTGGCGATGGCGGTGAACCGCACCTACGGCACGGCCGCCAACCCGGCCGGGCAGCAGAACTTCCCGAACACCGTCAACCAGCTGGTGGCCGGCGGTGGCGGCATCACCGGCTACCAGGCGGGCTCGACGTTCAAGCTGTTCGCGCTGCTGGCCGCGCTGGAGTCCGGGCTGCCACTGGACACCGAGTTCGACGCGCCGCGCGTCTACGTGACGCAGTACCCGGTCGGCGCCGGCCCGGCGAGCTGCGGCGGCCGGTGGTGCCCGGAGAACGCCAACACCTACTGGATGGACGGCGACCGGGACATGTGGGACGCGTTCGGCCGGTCGGTGAACACGTACTTCGCATGGCTGACCGAGCGCGTCGGCGCGGACCGGGTGGTCGAGATGGCGCAGCGGCTGGGCATCGTGTTCCGGGCCCCGGCGGACGCCCGGATGGCGCGGGAGGGCGCCAAGAGCTGGGGACCGTTCACGCTCGGGGTCTCCGCCACCACGCCGCTGGACCTGGCCGGCGCGTACGCCGCGGTGGCCGCCGAGGGCACCTGGTGCCGGCCCACGCCGGTCACCTCGATCACCGACCCGGCCGGCCGGACGGTGGCCGCCGGCAACACCGACTGCCGCCAGGTGCTCGACACCGAGGTCGCCCGCGCGGCGGCGGACGCCAGCCGCTGCCCGGTCGGCGACCAGTCGATGTACCGGCGCTGCGACGGCGGCACCGCCGAGGAGCTGGCCCCGGGTCTGCGCCGGCCGGTGGCGGGCAAGACCGGCAGCTCGGAGCGGAACGCCACCGAGACGGTGGTCGCGTTCACCCCGCAGCTGTCGGTGGCGACGATCGCGGCGAACCCGGACGACCCCCGGGACGCGGTCGGCGGCGGCGTGCAGAAACGGCAGATCGCCGCCGTGGGCCGCATCCTGGCGTGGTCGCTGCGCGACGAGCCGGTACGCGACTTCGTGCCCCCGGGCCAGGCGGTGGCCTTCCAGCACACCAGCCCGCGCACCGGCAACTGAGCGTCAGCTCGTCGACCTGCCGTACCGCGCGACCATGGTTCGGACGGCTTCGTCGACGACCGCTGTCGTGCGGTCCGGGGTGACCGTCCAGTCCGGAAGGACCAGGCGCGGCCAGAGCAGGTAGTTGGAGATCATCCCGAGGAAATGCGTGGCGGCCAGCTCCGGGTCGGCGATGTCCGCGCCTCCCGCCTCGTGCTCGGCCACGAGGTAGGTCCGGACGGACTCGAAGTACGGCAGTTTGCCCTGCGCGAAATGCGCTCTGGCCAGTTCGGGAAAGCGGGGCAGTTCGGCGATCACGATGCGGAACAGGTCGGTCATCTCCGGCCGGCTCAACAGCGTCGCGTAGTGCCGCCCGAGAACCGTCAAGCCGGCCGTCAGGTCACCGGCGGGCGGCACGTCGGCGACGTCGTGGCGGGCCCACGAGTTGATGACGATGGCGTCGAACAGTGCCGCCTTCGTCGGGAACTGCTTGAACAGCGTCGCCTTCGACACGCCGGCGTCGGCGGCGACACGCGCCAGTGACGCCCGGTCGTAGCCCAACTCCAGGAAGAGCTCGGTGGCGGCCTGCACGATCAGCGCGCGCTTCTCCTCCGCCACGCGCTGGTGATAGGCCGACGGCGCTGGGGTCATGCGGCAATCATAGCGAGGTGAGTGGGTTGACTCACCACTCGCGGCGGCGTAACTTCGGAATGGTGAGTCAATCGACTCACCACCCGTCCCACCCTTCCGGAGGATCCGATGTCCCGCTTCGCCCAGCAGACCGTTCTCGTCACCGGCGGCACCGGTGGGCAGGGGGCCAGCCACGTCCGCGCCCTGCACGCCGAAGGCGCCAACGTCGTCATCGGTGCCATCGACGCCGAACGTGGCGCCGACCTCGCCGCCGAACTGGGACCCCGGGCACGATTCGTCCGCCTGGACGTCTCCCGGGAGGAGTCGTGGGCCGCCGCCGTCGCGGAGACCGAGACGGCATTCGGTGCGCTCACGACCCTGGTCAACAACGCCGGGGTGCAGAACCCGCCGGCCCTGATCGAGTCCACCGACCGGGCCACGTGGGCTCGCATCCTCGACGTCAACCTCACCGGCACGTTCCTCGGCATCAAGGCGGCCGCCCCGGCGCTGCGGCGCGCGGGGGGAGGAACGATCGTCAACATCGGCTCCACCATGGGCTTGGGTGGTACCGCCTTCTACGCGCCCTACGTCGCCGGCAAGTGGGCCGTTCGAGGGCTCACCCGGACCGCCGCCCTCGAACTGGGCCGCGACAACATCCGCGTCAACGCGATCCACCCCGGCGTGGTCGAGACTCCGTTCATCACCGAGCCGGCGGCCGGCAGCGACGCCCCGATCGCCGACTTCTACTCGCCCGAGCCGTTCGCCGTCCCGCGACTCGGGCAGCCCGCCGACATCACCGCGCTGCTGATGTTCCTCGTGTCGCCGGAGGCGGCCTTCATCACCGGCGCCGAGTACGTCATCGACGGCGGGCTGCTCCTCGGCCCCGCACTGCCCAGCGGCTCTCCGGCCTAACCGGCCGGGTGTTCGGCGCCCCGGGCGATGTTGCGGGCCATGCCGCCGAAGACGACAGCGTGGAACGGGGCCACCGAGGCCCAGTAGAGGTGGCCGGGCAGGCCGCGCGGGAGGAACACGGCACGCTGGACGTATCTGCTGCGCCCGTCGCCGTCCGGCTCGGCGCGCATCTCCAGCCAGGCCCGCCCGGGCAGCCGCATCTCCGCGCGCAGCCGCAGCAGCTCACCCGGGATGATCTCCTCGACCCGCCAGAAGTCCAGCGCCTCACCGACCTGCAGCCGGTGCGGGTCGCGCCGGCCCCGCCGTAGCCCGACGCCGCCGATCAGGCGATCCATCCAGCCGCGCACCGACCAGGCGAGCGGGAACGAGTACCAGCCGTTCTCGCCGCCGACGCCCTCGATGACCCGCCACAGCGCCGCCGGTGGCGCGTCCACCGCCCGCTCCCGCAGATCCGTGTACGCGGTGCCGCCGGACCAGCGCGGGTCCGACGGCAGCGGCTCGGCGGGCGCGTCCGGCCCGCTCGCGTTCGACCAGCGCGTCTCCACCTGCGCGTCGCGCACCTTCGACAGCGCCAGCGCGACCGCCTGGTCGAAGCCGGTCAGCCCGTCCGGCGGGTCCGGCACGTGCGCGGCGATGTCGTGCTCGTGCGCCACCGCCTCGTGCACCAGGCTCTCCACCAGCGGCCGGGCGATCGCGTTCGGCACCGGCGTGATCAGGCCGACCCAGTGCGAGGAGAGCGACGGGGTGAGCGGGCGGACCGGCAGGATGACCCGGGGCCGCAGCCCGGCCACCCGGGCGTAGCGCTGCATCATCTCGGTGAAGGTCAGCACGTCCGGGCCGCCGATGTCGAAGGCCCGGTTCACGTCCGCCGGCAGGTGCGCGCAGCCGACCAGGTAGCGCAGCACGTCCCGGACCGCGATCGGCTGGATCCGGTTGCGCACCCAGCGCGGGGTGACCATCGCCGGGAGCCGCTCGGTCAGGTAGCGCAGCATCTCGAACGAGGCCGAGCCGGACCCGATGATCACGGCGGCGCGCAGCACCGCTGTGGGCACGCCGCTGTCCAGCAGGATCCGCGCGACCTCCGCCCGGGAGCGCAGGTGCGTCGAGGGCAGGCCGTCGCGCTCCGCCGGCTCCGGCCCGCCGAGATACACGATCCGGCGTACGCCCGCGGCGCGCGCCGCCTCGGCGAAGTTCGTCGCCGCCTCCCGGTCGGCCGCCTCGAACCCGCGCTGGCCCAGCGAGTGGACCAGGTAGTACGCCACCTCGATGCCCTCGAACACGGCCGGCAGCGTCTCCGGCCGGCGCAGGTCGCCCTCGACGACCTCCGCGTCGGCCGCCCACGGCACGTCCCGCAGCCGCCGGGCGGTACGGGCCAGGCAGCGTACGGTGTGCCCCTCGGCCAGCAGACGGGGCGCGAGGCGTCCGCCGATGTAGCCGGTCGCACCGGTGACGAGGCATCTCACGGCCTCCAGTGTGCGGCTCCGTAGACTCCTTCGCTGTGGAGAACGCGAGGGATACCTTCTGGGGGCCGGACTTCCAGCAGCTCAGTGCCGTCGACCCGGAGATCGCCGAGGTGGTGCTGGGTGAGCTGGACCGGCTGCGCGGCGGCCTGCAGTTGATCGCCAGCGAGAACCTGACCTCGCCCGCGGTGCTGGCCGCGCTGGGTTCCACGCTCACCAACAAGTACGCCGAGGGCTACCCGGGCCGGCGCTACTACGGCGGCTGCGCCGAGGTGGACCGGGCCGAGGAGCTGGCCGTCTCCCGGGCGAAGGACCTGTTCGGCGCCGAGCACGCGAACGTCCAGCCGCACTCCGGGGCGAGCGCCAACCTGGCCGCGTACGCCGCCCTGGTGCAGCCGGGTGACACGGTGCTGGCCATGGACCTGCCGCACGGCGGGCACCTGACCCACGGCAGCCGGGTGAACTTCTCCGGCAAGTGGTTCCACCCGGTCGGCTATACCGTCCGGCGGGACACCGGGACGATCGACTACGACGAGGTACGCGACCTGGCCCGCGCGAACCGGCCGAAGATGATCATCTGCGGTGCGACCGCGTACCCGCGCTTGATCGACTTCGCCCGCTTCCGGGAGATCGCCGACGAGGTCGACGCGTACCTGATGGTGGACGCCGCCCACTTCATCGGCCTGGTGGCCGGCGGCGCGATCCCGTCCCCGGTGCCGTACGCCGACGTGGTCACCGCGACCACCCACAAGGTGCTGCGCGGCCCGCGCGGCGGCATGATCCTCTGCCGGGAGCCGCTGGCGGCCCGGATCGACAAGGCGGTCTTCCCGTTCACCCAGGGCGGCCCGCTGATGCACGCCGTCGCGGCCAAGGCGGTCGCGCTGCGCGAGGCCGCGCAGCCGGAGTTCCGCACGTACGCCGCCCAGGTGGTCGCCAACGCCCGAGCGCTCGCCGACGGGCTGGCCGCGGAGGGGCTGCCGCCGGTCTCCGGCGGCACCGACACCCACCTGGCCCTGCTCGACCTGCGGGAGACCGGCGTGACCGGCGCCGAGGCCGAGGCCCGCTGCGACGCCGCCGGCATCACGCTGAACAAGAACGCGATCCCGTACGACCCGCAGCCGCCGATGGTGGCCTCCGGCATCCGCGTGGGTACGCCGAGCGTGACCACCCAGGGCATGCGCGAGGGGGAGATGCGCCGGATCGCGGGGCTGATCGGGCGCGCGGTCCGCACCGATCCGGCCGCTCCCGGTGGCGCCGACGCGCTTGCCGAGGTGGCCCGCGAGGTCACCGAGCTGGTCGCCGCCTTCCCGGCGTACCCCCGATGACGGCGCCACGGGCGGGTGAGCCCGGCGCGATCCGGTCCCGGCTGAACCACCTGCGCCTACCGTTGCTGGCGTGCGCGGCCCTCGCGGTGGCAGGGGTGCCGGCGGCGGCGCTGCTGCGCGGCCCGACCGGGGCGGCCGGCTTCGCGGCCGGGGTGGCGCTGGTGATCGTCAGCTACCTGATCTCCAGCCTCTCGGTGGCCTGGGCGGACGCCATCCACCCACGGATGATCATGTCGGTCGGGCTGGTCACCTACGCCACCAAGATCGTGATCCTGGGCGTGGTGATGGCCGCCGTGGCGGCCACCGGCTGGCCCGGTCTGCCGGACATGGGCGTGGCGATCATCGCGGCCGTGGTGGCGTGGACCGGCGCCCACCTGACCTGGGCGATGAGATCACCGCTGCCCACATTCGAGCGTCGCGACGACATCGAGTGACTTTGCGGAATCGTGTCCGGTACGGCGGGTGCCCTGACGGGCGCGACAGGAGTAACGTGGCGCCAGGTTGACGCGCCCGCAGTACGGCCCGCACGCTGCCCGCAGTGTGGGGGGTGCCGCACATCCCCGCGCGCCCCTGCTGATATTGTTCGCCACGTCATGGCCGATGACCCCCACTCCCACAAGTCCGACGAGCACTCGTCGGAGGGTGTGGCAGGCGCCGTCGTGGGTTACCTGCTCGCCGGCATTCTGGTGTGGGGTGGCCTCGGCTGGTTGGCGGAACGCTTCTTCGGTCTGCCAGCCGGCATCGGGGTCGCCGTCGGCATGATGCTCGGCGCGGCCGGGGCGATCTACCTGATCATGAAGAGGCTCAGTGCCTGAGTTCCGGCACACGCGGGTCTGTTGAGTGCGGAGGATGACACGGTGAGCGGACAGCTGGTCGTCGCCCAGGACCTTCCCTGGCCCCCCAGCGTCGGGGATTTCTACCCGCCGAACGTGGCCGGCCCCTGGGTCACCAAGTTCAGCATCATGATCTGGATCGCCGTCGCGCTGCTGATCATCTTCTTCGTGGCCGCGTACCGGAAGCCGAAGCTGGTGCCGGGCAAGGGCCAGTGGGCCGCCGAGGCGGTCTACGGGCTGGTCCGGGACAACATCGCCCGTGAGCAGATGGGCAACGCGGGCATCCGCTTCGCGCCCTACCTCACCGTGCTGTTCAGCTTCATCCTGCTGACCAACATCTTCAGCATCGTGCCCGGCCTGCAGATCTCGCCGAACTCGCACATCGCGTTCCCGATCGTGCTCGCCGCCATCTCGTACGTCATGTACAACTACGTCGGCGTCCGCAAGCACGGCCTCGGCAAGTACCTCAAGCAGAGCCTCATCCTGCCCGGCGTGCCGTGGCCGATGCACTTCCTGCTGATTCCGATCGAGTTCCTGCAGAACTTCGTCGTCCGGCCGGTCACCCTGGCACTGCGGCTCTTCGCCAACATGTTCGCCGGCCACCTGCTCCTGCTGGTCTTCACCGTCGGCGGCTTCGTGATGCTCGGGTCGAGCAGCGTCTTCGTCCAGGCGACCTCGGTCTTCTCCTTCGCGATGGCGATCGTGATGGCCTTCTTCGAGGCGCTGGTTGCGGTGCTGCAGGCATACGTCTTCGTCACGCTGAGCGCCAACTACATCGGCACGTCGCTGGCCGACGAGCACTGAGATCCGGCTCGGCGGGCACCCGGCCCGGCCAAGCATCTGGTACCGACCGCGTACACGTGAGCCCTCACGTGTGAACTAGGAGGAATACCCGCAATGAACGTTCTTGCCGAGATCGGTGGCAACGTCAACACCATCGGCTACGGCCTCGCCGCCATCGGCCCCGGTATCGGTGTGGCTCTGGTCTTCGCGGCCTACATCCAGTCGAGCGCTCGCCAGCCCGAGTCGGCCGGCTACAACCGCACCTGGCTGGTGCTGGGCTTCGCCCTGGTCGAGGCGCTGGCGCTGTTCGGCCTGGTGCTCGCCTTCGCCGTTAGCTGACGCGAGCTCTCCCGATCCGGAGGTCTGACATGTATCTCGCCGCCGAAGGCGCGCACAATCCGATCTTGCCGATCTGGCAGGAGATGGTCGTCGGAACGATCTCCTTCGCCCTGCTCGTCTTCGTCCTGCTGAAGTTCGTCATGCCCCGCATGGAGGCGATGTACCAGGCGCGGGTCGACGCGATCGAGGGTGGCATCAAGCGCGCCGAGGCGGCCCAGGCCGAGGCGAACAAGCTGCTCGAGCAGTACCGGGCCCAGCTCGCGGAGGCGCGTACCGACGCCGCCAAGATCCGCGACGACGCGCGGGCCGACGCCGACGGCATCCGCCAGGACATCCTCGCCAAGGCGCGTGAGGAGTCCGACCGGATCATCGCCGCCGGCAAGGAGCAGCTCGCCGCCGAGCGGGCCACCATCGTGCGCGAGCTGCGTACCGAGGTGGGCACCATCGCGGTGGACCTGGCCAGCAAGATCGTCGGTGAGTCGCTCGCCGACGAGGCGCGTCGCAAGGGCACCGTCGACCGGTTCCTGAGCGGTCTCGAGAGCACGGGGGCCCGCTGATGCAGGCCGCCAGCCGGGAGTCGTACCGGGCCGGGGCCGAGCGCCTCGACGCGTACGTCCGCGGCGCGGAGCCGTCGGCGGTGGCCTCCACCGCCGACGACATCCTCTCCGTCGCCGACCTGCTGCGGCGCGAGCCGCGGCTGCGCCGGGCGCTCTCCGACCCGGCCCGGGCCGGGTCGGACCGCTCCGGTCTGCTCGGTGACATGCTGCGCGGCCGGATCGGCGCGGAAGCGCTCGACCTGCTCGCGTCGCTGGTGTCCGGCCGCTGGTCGAACTCGTCCGAGCTGCTCGACGGCGTCGAGCGCCTCGGCGTGGAAGCGCTGCTCGCCAGCGCGGACCTGTCCGGAGACCTGGGCGAGGTGGAGGACGAGCTGTTCCGCTTCGGGCAGGTCGTCGGTGGTTCCGCCGAGCTGTCGAACGCGCTCTCCGACCCGATGGCCTCGGTCGAGCGGCGGGCCGAACTGGCCCGGCAGTTGCTCGCCGGCAAGGCCCAGCCGGTCACCGTCAGCCTCGTCGAGGCCGCGCTCGCCGGCTTCGGGGGACGCTCCTTCACCGGTGCGCTCACCCGGCTGGTCGAGCTGGCCGCCGACCGGCGGGACCGTCAGGTCGCGTACGTGACCGTGGCGTCCCCGCTGACCGAGGAGGAGGAACGACGCCTCGGTGCCCGCCTCTCGGAGATGTACGGTCGGGAGGTGTCCGTCAAGCAGACGGTCGACCCCGACGTGCTCGGGGGGGCACGCGTACGGGTCGGCTCCGACCTGTACGACGGCACCGTCCTGCGCCGCCTCAACGAGACCCGCAACGCGCTCGCGAAGCGCTGACCAGCGTCTTAGCAGCCCTGATTCGACGCCATCGGACCGGCCGGTACTAGGTATCCCGGGCCCTGAGATACTTAAGGAAGCAGAGGATGGCCGAGCTGACCATCTCGACGGAGGAGATCCGCGGCGCCCTGGAGCGCTACGTCTCCTCCTACACGGCCGACGTCTCCCGCGAGGAGGTCGGCACCGTCGCCGACGCCGGTGACGGCATCGCCCACGTCGAGGGCCTTCCCTCGACCATGACCAACGAACTCCTGGAGTTCGAGGACGGCACGCTCGGTGTGGCGCTGAACCTCGACGTCCGGGAGATCGGTGTCGTCGTCCTCGGTGACTTCGGCGGGATCGAAGAGGGTCAGCGCGTCAAGCGCACCGGCCGGGTGCTCTCGGTGCCGATCGGTGACGCGTTCCTCGGTCGCGTGGTCAACGCGCTCGGCGAGCCGATCGACGGCCTCGGTGACATCGCCAACGAGGGCTACCGCGAGCTGGAGCTCCAAGCCCCGAACGTGATGTCCCGCAAGTCGGTCGACGAGCCGCTGCAGACGGGCATCAAGGCCGTCGACGCGATGACCCCGATCGGCCGCGGCCAGCGCCAGCTGATCATCGGTGACCGGAAGACGGGCAAGACCACCGTCGCCCTGGACACCATCCTCAACCAGCGCGAGAACTGGCGCTCCGGCGACCCGAAGAAGCAGGTCCGCTGCATCTACGTCGCGATCGGCCAGAAGGCCTCCACCATCGCCTCCATCAAGGGGACGCTGGAGGAGGCGGGCGCGATGGAGTACACCACCATCGTCGCCTCCCCGGCCTCCGACCCGGCCGGCTTCAAGTACCTCGCCCCCTACACCGGCTCGTCCATCGGGCAGCACTGGATGTACGGCGGCAAGCACGTCCTGATCGTCTTCGACGACCTGAGCAAGCAGGCCGAGGCGTACCGCGCCGTGTCGCTGCTGCTGCGCCGCCCGCCGGGCCGCGAGGCCTACCCGGGTGACGTCTTCTACCTGCACTCGCGTCTGCTGGAGCGCTGCGCCAAGCTCTCCGACGAGCTGGGCGGCGGCTCGATGACCGGTCTGCCGATCATCGAGACCAAGGCGAACGACATCTCGGCGTTCATCCCGACCAACGTCATCTCCATCACCGACGGCCAGATCTTCCTGGAGACCGACCTGTTCAACCAGGGCGTCCGGCCGGCTATCAACGTCGGCACCTCGGTCTCCCGGGTCGGTGGCGCCGCGCAGGTGAAGCCGATGAAGAAGGTCGCCGGCTCGCTGCGGCTGAACCTGGCCCAGTTCCGCGAGCTGGAGGCGTTCGCCGCCTTCGCCTCCGACCTGGACCGGGCCTCCCGGGCCCAGCTGGACCGCGGTTCCCGCCTGGTCGAGCTGCTCAAGCAGCCGAACTACTCGCCGTACCCGGTGCAGGAGCAGGTCGTCTCCGTCTGGGCCGGCACCGAGGGCAAGCTGGACGACGTCCCGGTCGGCGAGGTCCGCCGCTTCGAGTCGGAGTTCCTGCAGTACCTGCGGCACAAGCACGAGGGCATCCTGGCCTCGATCGCGGACAACAAGTGGGGCGACGACATCATCGCCTCGCTCGACTCCGCGATCACCGAGTTCAAGCAGCTCTTCCTGGGCAAGGAGGACGAGGTCCGGGTCAACGACGCGCCGGCCAAGCCGCTGGAGGGCGAGCCGTCCCGCGAGACGGTGACCCGCTTCCGCGACGGCGCCACCGACCGCCCGGCCGAGAGCTGATCCGATGGCCGCCCAGGTACGCGTTCTCCGGCAGCGGATCCGTTCCGCCAAGGGGATGAAGAAGATCACCAAGGCGATGGAGCTCGTCGCGACGAGCCGCATCGCCAAGGCCCAGGCCAAGGTGGCGGCCTCGCTGCCGTACGCCGAGGCGATCACCGGCGTGCTGACGGCGCTGGCCTCGAACGCGCGGATCGACCACCCGCTGCTCACCCCGCGCGAGCGGGTGCGGCGGGCGGGCGTCCTGCTGGTGACGGCCGACCGGGGTCTGGCCGGTGGCTACAGCTCGAACGCGATCCGGACCGCCGAGTCGCTGATCGCCCGGCTGCGCGCCGACGGCAAGGAGCCGGTGCTCTACGTCATCGGCCGCAAGGGCGTGGCGTACTACCGGTTCCGCAGCCGGCAGATCGCCGGAAGCTGGACCGGCTTCTCCGAGCAGCCGACGTTCGCCGACGCCCGCGAGGTCGGTGACACGCTGATCAAGGCGTTCACCGCCGGCGCGGACGACGTGGACGGGGATGCCGGCGCCGACGGGATCCTCGGCGTGGACGAGCTGCACATCGTCTACACCGAGTTCAAGTCCCTGATGACGCAGAACCCGGTGACCCGGATCATCGGCCCGATGCAGGTCGAGGACCGGCCGCGGACCGAGGGCGCGCTGCCGGCGTACGAGTTCGAGCCGGAGCCGGAGTCGCTGCTCGACGCCCTGCTGCCGAAGTACATCAACACGCGGATCTTCGCGGCGTTGCTGGAGTCGGCGGCCAGCGAGTCGGCTGCCCGCCGGCGGGCGATGAAGAGCGCCACCGACAACGCCGAAGAGATGATCGAGAAGTACACGCGCGAGATGAACTCGGCCCGTCAGGCCGGGATCACCCAGGAGATCAGTGAGATCGTCGGCGGCGCGAACGCGCTGGCCGCGTCGGGAAGTGAAGTGTGATGACTGTATCCGCAGTTGAGACCAAGACGGCCACGGGTCGCGTGGTCCGGGTCATCGGCCCGGTCGTCGACGCCGAGTTCCCGCGCGACGCCATGCCGGAGCTGTTCAACGCCCTGCAGGTCGACGTGACCCTCTCCGGTGGTGAGAAGACGCTGACCCTGGAGGTCGCCCAGCACCTGGGCGACAACCTGGTCCGCGCCATCTCGATGCAGCCGACCGACGGTCTGGTTCGCGGTGCCGACGTGCGTGACACCGGGGCGCCGATCAGCGTGCCGGTGGGCGACGCGGTCAAGGGCCACGTGTTCAACGCGATCGGCGAGTGCCTCAACCTCACCGAGGGCGAGACGATCGAGGCCGACGACCGGTGGGGCATCCACCGCAAGGCCCCGGCCTTCGCGGACCTGGAGCCGAAGACCGAGATGCTGGAGACCGGCATCAAGGTCATCGACCTGCTCGCCCCGTACGTCAAGGGCGGCAAGATCGGCCTGTTCGGCGGCGCGGGCGTGGGCAAGACGGTGCTCATCCAGGAGATGATCACCCGTGTGGCCCGGAACTTCGGTGGTACCTCGGTCTTCGCCGGCGTGGGTGAGCGCACCCGCGAGGGCAACGACCTCATCGCCGAGATGACCGAGTCGGGCGTCATCGACAAGACCGCGCTGGTCTACGGCCAGATGGACGAGCCGCCGGGCACCCGCCTGCGGGTCGCGCTGTCCGCCCTGACCATGGCGGAGTACTTCCGTGACGTGAAGAAGCAGGAGGTACTGCTCTTCATCGACAACATCTTCCGCTTCACCCAGGCCGGTTCCGAGGTGTCCACGCTCCTCGGCCGGATGCCGAGCGCCGTGGGTTACCAGCCGACCCTGGCCGACGAGATGGGCGAGCTCCAGGAGCGGATCACCTCCGTCCGGGGCCAGGCCATCACCTCGATGCAGGCGATCTACGTGCCCGCCGACGACTACACCGACCCGGCGCCGGCCACCACGTTCGCCCACCTCGACGCGACCACCAACCTGGAGCGGTCGATCTCCGACAAGGGCATCTACCCGGCCGTGGACCCGCTGGCGTCCTCGTCCCGGATCCTCGCCCCGGAGTTCGTCGGCGAGGAGCACTTCGCCGTCGCCACCGAGGTGAAGCGGATCCTGCAGCGCTACAAGGACCTGCAGGACATCATCGCCATCCTCGGTATCGAGGAGCTCTCCGAGGAGGACAAGCTCACCGTCGGCCGCGCCCGCCGGATCGAGCGGTTCCTCTCGCAGAACACGTACGCGGCGGAGCAGTTCACCGGCGTGCCCGGCTCGACGGTCCCGATCGCCGAGACCATCGACGCCTTCCGCCGGATCAGCGAGGGGGAGTTCGACCACTTCCCGGAGCAGGCGTTCTTCATGTGTGGCGGCCTGGAGGACCTCAAGGCCAAGGCCAAGGAACTGATGGACGAGGAGGGCTGAGAGCCCGCTCACACCCACGGAGGCCGTCCCGGCGAAAGCCGGGGCGGCCTCCGCCTTTTCGGGCCGGTGCACTACCAGATGCCCGGTTCTCCAGCAAGCAGTTCGCCGAATCGCGCGGTACCGTTCCTGACACGACTTCACATCCCGGCCGTTGATCTCTGCAACCAAACGGACCCCCGCGCCCGTCTTCCTACCCGTGGGCGCGACGATTGGAGATGCTCGTGGGTGGTAAGGGCGGCGCGGATCGCGGGAAGCGGTCCATGTGGCGCGGCGTACCCCGGTGGGCCCGCGTCTGCACGATCCTGGGCATCGTCATGGTGGTGCTCAGCGGCTCCGTGCTGATCGGCTCCCGCGCCCTGGTCGCCCGCTACGAGGGATCGGTGGGCAAGGCCGACCTCTTCGGTGACCAGGCCGCCGGCGCCAACGAGAAGAAGAGCGACATCAAGGGCCCGCTCAACATCCTGCTCGTCGGCGTGGACCCCCGGACGTCGACCGCCCGCCCGCTGGCCGACTCGATCATGGTCCTGCACGTGCCCGCCACCATGGACCGCGGCTATCTCTTCTCGCTCCCGCGCGACCTGCGGGTCGACATCCCGGCCTTCCCCAAGGCCGACTACGCGGGCGCCAACGACCGGCTCAACGCGGCCATGTCGCACGGCAGCAACGTGCCGGGGCAGAACCCCAGCACCGCACAGGGCTTCGAGCTGCTCGCCCTGACCGTGCAGAAGGTCACCGGCATCAAGCGCTTCGACGCCGGGGCGATCATCAACTTCAGCGGGTTCAAGAAGATCGTCGACGCCATGGGCGGTGTCGACATGTACATCGAGCGGGAGGTGCGCTCCGAGCACCTCCAGCCGGACGGCACCCCGCGCCAGCTCCGGCCCGGCGGCGGGGGCTACCTCGGCCCGCAGGCGGTGTACAAGAAGGGCAACGCCCACCTCAAGGGCTGGCAGGCGCTGGACTACGTCCGGCAGCGCTACCCGAAGAACGGCGTACCGGACGGCGACTACGGCCGGCAGCGGCACCAGCAGCAGTTCGTCAAGGCGATGGCGAGCCAGGCGTTCAGCGCCGACGTGGTGACCAACCCCGTCAAGCTGGACCGGGTGCTGCGCGCGGCCGGCAAGTCGCTGGTCTTCAACGGGCGCGGCAACAGCGTGGTGGACTTCGGGCTGGCCCTCAAGGACATCCGTCCCGACGCGATCGAGACGATCAAGCTGCCGGGTGGGGGGATCGGCACCGGCAGCAACTACCGGGGTGAGCAACTGCTCGAACCGGCGGAGGACTTCTTCACCGCCCTGCGTACCGAACAGCTCGACGCTTTCCTGTTGGAGCACCCCGACTTCGTGCAGAAGACCAAGTAGCCTGAGCGGGTGCGGGGCCGTGGTGGTCCGGCTCTCACCACCCGCGTTGGGTGGGCTGCGGGGGCGCGACTAGACTTTCGGCAATCCGCCGCCGCAGCAAGGAGACAGCGTGGCACAGCAGCTTCACGTCGAGCTCGTAGCCGTCGAGGAGAAGGTCTGGACCGGCGAGGCCGAGATGGTCGTCGCCCGGACGACCGAGGGTGAGCTCGGTGTGCTGCCGGGGCACGCGCCTCTGCTCGGCCAGCTCGCCGAACCCAGCCAGGTACGCATCAAGCAGGCCGGCGGCCAGCAGATCGCGTACGACGTGGCCGGCGGCTTCCTGTCGGTGACCGGTGAGGGCGTCACGGTCCTCGCCGAGAGCGCAACCCCCGCCACCCCGGCCCGCTGAGCCGACCCGCCGATGGAGATCGTCGAAGGGATCGGAATCGGCGTCGCGATCGTCGGCGTCGCGCTTCTGATCCTCTTCATCCGGCGGGCCCTGTTCATGCGTAGCGGTGGCATCATCCGGCTGAGCGTCCGGGTCAACACGATCCTCGACGGTCGTGGCTGGTCACCCGGGTTCGGTCGCTTCGTGGGCGACGAACTCCGCTGGTACCGCATGTTCAGCTTCGCGCTGCGCCCCAAGCGGGTGCTCTCCCGCAAGGGGCTGGCGGTCGAACGCCGCCGCCTGCCCGAGGGGCAGGAGCGCATGTCCATGCCGGCCGAGTGGGTGATCCTGCGCTGTACCAGCCACCACGCGCCGATCGAGATCGCGATGGCGCGATCCACGGTCACCGGATTCCTGTCCTGGCTCGAGGCCGCCCCACCCGGGGCGGTCTCGCCGCGTCTGGCCTCCCAGGACTGGCCCGCCGCCTGACCCCCACCCTCCCCGCCGCCCCTCCCCGCTTCACCGGGGCCGTGCCGGGGCACCTCCGCTGACGCCGCACCCCTCCCCGGCGTCACCCGCGATCTTGCACTTGGAGCCCTGGCAAACCTCGTAAACGGGACGCCCGGAGGGCTCGAACTGCAAGATCGCGCGCCCAGTCGTACGAGCGCCCGGCGGCGTCGCGCTCCTCGCACCGAGCCGGCCCCGCTCGGGCCGACCTCGCTCGGGCGGGCCCCCTCTCGGGCCCGCCCCGCCCTGCGTCACTCCCGCCCCAGGCCAGCTCTGACCGGCCGGCCCAGCCTGGGTCGGGTCGATCATGAACTTGGCGGCATGTGGTGTCCGGTTTGTCGCCGCTAACCTCATGATCGACGGCCCGGGGGCGGGTGGTGGTGCCATCCGTGCACGCGAGCCCGCCGCACGCGCCCTCCGCCGCCTCGGCGACCGAGCCAGCCGTAGATCTTGATACGAAACGGCCCCCATGAGGGCACTTTCGTACCAAGATCTACGGCTGTTCCTGGAATGCGGACATGTGTCTCAAGTGATGGGAGACGCACTGGCGGAGGGCTCCGAGGTGCTCTGAGGTCGGGAGGTCGGGGGTGGGAGGCCGGGGGTGCCGGGCAGCTTTGCCGGTTCGGCGTGTGGGTGTGGTGCCGGGGCCGGGCGTGTGGGCGTGCGTGTCCGGTTCGGGGGTGGTGGGCGGCACTCTGACGGCGGAATCGTCGGGGGTGGGTGGCGTTGTAACCGGGTGAACGACCGAGCACCGGCCGCGCCGTCGAGTGAGGTGGTGCCGGCTGTGGGACCAGACCCCAGGGTCCGACGGCCTGAGTCACGCGGGGAATCATCCCGGCCGGCTGGTCGTTGAACACGGTTCCGACGACGTCAACCCCTCGCACCGCACCCCCGGTGGTGGTGTGAGGCGCCCGGGAATGATGCCGGGTGGCCGGTCGTTGGACATGCTTCCGGCGCCGCGTAGAGGCCCCCGCCCCCGCGAGCAGCCGAAACCCCAAGACTTCTTTGAGCGCCTGACGGTGCCCACGCATCCCCCCGGGTGCGTTGACCCCCGAATGGAGCACATGTGATGAACACGATTCTGCGTAAGAGCGTTCTGGGTATTGCTGGTCTGGCTTTCACCGGTGGCGTGTTCGCCGGTCCGGTCGCCGCCCACGCCGCGGACACCACCGCGCACGCGAAGCCGGTCACGGCGACGGTGCAGGGTGACAAGCTGATCCCGCACGGCGTGCAGGGCGCCCAGTCGCGCATCGAGCTGAACGACGAGCAGACCGCGAACGTGAAGGCGATCATCGCGGCGACGAAGAAGGCCGGCATGGACGAGCGTGCCGCGGTGGTGTCGATCGCGACGGCGTTGCAGGAGTCGAAGCTGGAGAACCTGGGTCACCTGGGTGACCGTAACGACCACGACTCGCAGGGCCTGTTCCAGCAGCGTCCGTCGAGCGGGTGGGGCACGGTGGAGCAGATCACCGATCCCGAGTACTCCACGACGGCGTTCCTGAAGGGTCTGAAGCAGGTCGACGGTTGGAAGGACATGCCGCTGACCAAGGCCGCCCAGACGGTGCAGGTGTCCGCTTACCCGGACCACTACGCCCAGTGGGAGCAGCAGGCCGCCGACCTGGTCGCCGAGCACTGGAACAAGTAAGACGAACAACTAAGAACGCAGCGAAAGGCCGGCACCCCGAACCAACGGGGTGCCGGCCTTTTCACGTCTGCGCGACCAGTTCGACCTCGTACCCCTGCCCGTCGGTCAGGTAGGCGGCGTAGCTGTCCGGGCCGCCCGCGTGCGGGTGCCGGTCCGGGAACAGCAGCGTCCAGCCGTACCCCGGGGCGGTGGCGACCAGGCGCTCGACGGCGGCCGGCGGGCCGGCGTGGAAGGCCAGGTGGTTCAGGCCGGGCGCGCACCTGTCGTGGGTGCGGCCGGTGAGCGCCGGTGACTGCTCCAGCACGAGGTAGGTCGCGCCGAGGCGCCAGGAGCGGCCGGCGGGCCAGTCCTGGTACGGCGTCCAGCCCAGCTCGCCGAGAAGCCAGCCCCAGGAACGACTGGCCGCCGCCAGGTCGGGTACCCACACCTCCACGTGATGGAGGCCGCCGATGGTCAGCGCTTCCCGCCCGGAACCCATAGCACGTCGCCGTTCGGATTTGCCGTTCTTGACAGGATAAAGAGCAAATCGGAGAGCCGGTTGAGATACTTTGCCGGGAGGGGACTGGTCCGATCGGGGTCGTGTGCGACCAGCGCCCATGCCGCACGCTCGGCGCGCCGGGCGGTCGTCCGTGCCACGTGCAGCAGTGCCGCACCAGCGGTGCCGCCGGGGAGGATGAAGGAGTCGAGCTTGCTCAGGCGCGCGTTGTACTCGTCGCACCAGCCCTCGAGGCGCTCGACGTACTCCTCGGTCACCCGCAGCGGCGGGTACTTCGGGTCCGGCTCCACCGGCGTCGCCAGGTCCGCGCCGACGTCGAACATGTCGTTCTGTACGGACTCCAGCACCGCTCGCAGCTCGTCGGAGAGCTGCCCCAGGGCGAGCGCCACGCCGATGGAGGCGTTGCACTCGTCCACGTCCGCGTACGCGGCGATACGCGGATCGGTCTTCGGCACCTGCTCGTTGTTGCTCAGCCTGGTCATGCCGGCGTCGCCGGCCTTGGTGTAGATGCGCGTGAGGTGGACGGCCATGACGCACAGCCTACGGATACCGGACCTGACCATCCCGGCCCGGCCGAGTCCGGTGGGGCCGGGGGACGCGAGCGATCCGGCGCTCAGCGACGTCGACGTCATCCGGGTACGCGGTGACGCCCGGCTCGACGGCACCGTGCACGTGGTGGGTGCGAAGAACTCCGCGCTGAAACTGATGGCCGCCGCGCTGCTCGCGCCCGGCCGCAGCCTGATCACCAACGTGCCCCGGATCACCGACATCGCGATCATGGGCGAGGTGCTGCGGCGGCTCGGTTGCGGCGTACGCTTCGGCCCGGACGACCCGGTCGACCCGATGGTGGCCCACGGCGGTGTGGAGCGGTCCCGTTCGGTGCTCATCGACGTGCCGGAGCGGCCGGGCGCGGAGGCCGACTACGACCTGGTCCGCCGGCTGCGCGCGTCGATCTGCGTGCTCGGCCCCCTGCTGGCCCGGCGGGGGTACGTGCGGGTGGCGCACCCGGGCGGCGACGCCATCGGCTCGCGCGGCCTGGACATGCACATCGCCGGGCTGGCCCGGATGGGCGCGGAGATCTCCGGTGAGCACGGCTTCGTCATCGCCGAGGCCCCGGGCGGGCTGCACGGCGCGGACATCGTGCTGGACTTCCCGAGCGTGGGCGCGACCGAGAACCTGGTCATGGCGGCGGTGCTGGCCCGGGGCGCCACGACGATCGACAACGCGGCCCGGGAGCCGGAGATCGTCGACATCTGCACCATGCTGAACACCATGGGCGCGCGGATCGAGGGGGCCGGCACCTCGACGCTGCACATCGTCGGCGTACCCGACCTGCGGCCGGTCCGCCATGCCACGGTGGGGGACCGGATCGTGGCCGGCACCTGGGCGTTCGCCGCCGCGATGACCCGCGGCGACGTGACGGTGACCGGCCTGGACCCGGCGTACCTGGCGGTCGCGCTGGACAAGCTGGTCGCGGCCGGCGGCCTGGTCGAGACGCGGGGCGACGCCTTCCGGGTACGGATGGACGACCGCCCCCGGGCGGTCGACGTGGTGACGCTGCCGTACCCGGGCTTCGCCACCGACCTGCTGCCGATGGCGATCGGGCTGGCGGCCGTCAGCGAGGGCGGCTCGCTGATCACCGAGAACATCTTCGACGGCCGGTTCATGTTCGCCAACGAGATGATGCGGCTGGGCGCGGAGATCCGTACCGACGGCCACCACGCGCTGGTGTGCGGCCGGGAGCGGCTGTCCGGCGCCCCGGTACGCGCCACCGACATCCGGGCCGGTGCCGGCCTGATCATCGCCGGGCTCTGCGCCGACGGGCTGACCGAGGTCTCGCACGTGCACCACGTCGACAGGGGCTACCCGGACTTCGTGGCCGACCTGCGGGCGCTCGGCGTCGAGGTGGAACGCGGCACCGCGCCGGAGGAGCCGGACCTGGCCATCTGACGGCCGACGCTTATCCCTCGTTAAGTAGGGTTCTGGCAGACGTTGCAGAACACGGCGAGGGAGAAGCAGATGGCGGGTCGACTCGCGGTCGTCGGTGCCGGGCTGATGGGCTCGGGCATCGCCCAGGTGGCGGCGCAGGCGGGCTGGCAGGTGACGCTGCGCGACATCGACGACGCGGCCACGAAGCGCGGTGTGGACGGCATCCGGAAGTCGCTGACGAAGTTCGCCGAGAAGGGCAAGATCGAGGCGTCCGACGTCGAGGCGACGCTGGGCCGGATCACGCCGACCACCGACCTGGAGGCCGCCGCCGACGCGGACATCGTGGTCGAGGCGGTCTTCGAGAAGATCGAGATCAAGCACGAGGTGTTCCGCGCGCTCGACAAGATCTGCAAGGCGGACGCGGTGCTCGCCACCAACACGTCGGCCATCCCGGTGACCCAGATCGCCACCGCCACCGAGCGCCCGGAGTCGGTCGTCGGCACGCACTTCTTCTCGCCGGTGCCGATGATGAAGCTCTGCGAGCTGGTACGCGGTTACAAGACCAGCGACGCGACCATGGACACGGTGAAGTCGTTCGCCGAGGGGATCGGCAAGACCGTGGTGGTCGTCAACCGGGACATCGCCGGTTTCGTCACCACCCGGCTGATCTGCGCGCTGGCGATGGAGGCGGTCAAGCTCGTCGAGTCCGGCGTGATCTCCGCCGAGGACCTGGACACCGCCTGCAAGCTGGGCTTCGGCCACGCCATGGGCCCGCTCGCCACCGTCGACCTGACCGGCGTGGACGTGCTCCTGAACGCCACCCGCAACATCTACACCGACACCGCGGACGAGAAGTTCTTCCCGCCGGAGCTGCTCCAGCGCATGGCCACCGCCGGTGACCTGGGCCGCAAGACCGGCCAGGGCTTCTACTCGTACTGACCGGCCCGTCGTTCCGCCCCCGGCCCCGCGCGGCCGGGGGCGGTTCACGTCCGGGGCCGGTTCAGGTGCGGGGCCGGTTCACGTCCGGGGCGGGCTCAGCGCGGCGCCGATCAGCGCGAACGCGTCCGGGATGACCGTGCCCCAGTAGCCGAAGTTGTGCCGCCCGTCGGCCCAGGCGGCGCGTACCGGCTCCTCGGGCAGCACCCGGGCCAGCGCCCGAACGTCCTTGAGGAAGTTGTCCTGCCGCCCGCACCACAGCCCGACCGGGGTGCCGCGCAGCTTCTCCACGCCGGTGAAGACCGCGTCGCCGGGGCTCACCGCGGGGGAGAAGGCCGCCGCCATCCGCAACCACTTCGGGTACGTCTCGGCCAGCAGCAGCGCGCCGAAGCCGCCCATCGACCAGCCCCACACGGCCAGCCGGCTGCTGTCGAAACCGCGCCGGGCGCACCAGGTGGGCACCTCCTCGCGCACCATCCGCTGCGGATCGTCGTCACCGGCGGCGCGCCAGGACAGCCGCCCACCGGTGGCGCCCGCGAGCGCGAACGGCGGGGCGCCCCGGCGTACCGCGTCGGTGAGGAAGCGGGCCAGCCCGAACCGGCCGTAGTCGCGCGGGGTGGCCGACGCGCCGTGCAGCACCAGGCAGACGGGCAGGCCGCGGCCGTCGCCGTACCCCTCGGGCACCGCCGTCCAGAAGTCCACCTCGCGGCCCCGCGCGCCGGACGCGATGCGGATCAGCCGTTCGTCGCCGGGCGGGGCGTCCGGCAGGGCCGGTGCCGGCCCTGGGCGGGGGCCGGACAGCTGCCGGGCGGCCAGGCCGCCGACCACCGCGGCGCCGGCCACGCCGGCGGCGGCGCCGAGCAGGGTACGCCGGGTCAGCGTCGATGCCATGCGGGCGAGTGTGCCACCGCCGGGCGCGCGTTAAGAAGGGGCCCTTCCTTAACCGCAGGCGTTAAGAGGGGGCCCTTCCTTACACCTCAGCCGTCGCGCTTGGTGGTCCAGCGGAACGTGGTCAGGCACAGCACCAGGCCGATGACGCACCACGCGCCCAGGACCAGCGCGACGGTGCCCAGCTCGAACGAGCCGCCCGGCTCCCGGGCGCCGAAGCTGTCCGGCAGGAAGACCGAGCGCAGCCCCTGGCACATCCACTTGAGCGGGAAGATCGCCGCGACCTGCTGCATCCAGGTGGGCAGGCTGGTGAAGACGAAGAACACGCCGGAGATGAACTGGAGGACCAGCGCGACCGGGGTGACCACCGCCGAGCCGCTGCGGGCGGTACGGGCCAGCGACGAGATGGCGATGCCGCAGAGCGTGCAGGCGGTGACGCCGAGGACGGAGACCCAGGCGAACGTCAGCCACTTGGCGGTGGTCTGCGGCAGGTCCAGGTCGAACATCGCCACCGAGACGGCGAGCAGCAGCACGGTCTCGGCGATGCCGATGACCACCACCATGATCACCTTGCCGGCGAACCAGACCCACTTCGGCATCGGCGTACCGCGGTAGCGCTTGAGTACGCCCCGGTCCCGTTCGATCGGGATCCAGATGCCGAGGTTCTGGAAGCTGACGGTCATCAGGCCGGTCGCGATCATGCCGGTGATGAAGTACTGCGTGTAGCTCACCCCGGGCGCGATCTCGTCACTGAAGATCGCGGCGAAAATCAGGATCATGATGATCGGGAAGCCCATCGTGAACACGACGGACTCCCGGCTGCGCAGGAACTGGGTGATCTCCAGCCGCCCCTGACGCAGCGCCAGCGCGCCCGCGCCGGGCCGCCGGGCCGCGGCGGCGGTGACCGGGGCCGCGGGGTTAGTCGTGGTGGTCATGAGTGTCCGATCATCCGCAGGTAGACGTCTTCCAGGGTCGGCCGGGTCACGGTGAGGCCGGGCACCTCGCCGCCGAAGCGCGCGGCCAGGTCGTACACCAGCGCCGTCGGCGTCGCGGTCTCCGCCGAGGCCGGTGTCCCGTCCGGGGTACGCCAGGAGACCGTCGCCAGCGACTCCTGCCGGTTGCCCAGCCGGTTCGGCGGCGCGACCTCGATCACCCGCCCGGCGGCGATCACGCCGACCCGGTCGGCGAGCGCCTCGGCCTCGTCCAGGTAGTGGGTGGTGAGCACGATCGTGGTGCCGGCGGCGGACAGGTCCCGGATCAGCTCCCAGAACTCGCGCCGGGCCTCCGGGTCGAAGCCGGTGGTCGGCTCGTCGAGGAAAAGGAGCTCGGGGCGGCCGATGATGCCCAGCGCCACGTCCAGGCGGCGCTTCTGCCCGCCGGAGAGCGTGTGCGTACGCGCCTTGGCCTTGGCGCCCAGCCCGACCCGCTCGACCACCTTGTCCGGGTCGTCGGCGCCCGGGTAGAAGCCGGAGAAGTGGCGGACCACCTCGATGACGCTGAGCTCGTCGAACTCGCCGGTGCCCTGGAGCACGATGCCGACCCGGGAGCGCCAGTCGGCGTCGGGGTGGGCGGGGTCGGCGCCGAGGACGCGTACCTCGCCGGCGTCGCGCTGCCGGTAGCCCTCCAGGATCTCGACAGTGGTGGTCTTGCCGGCGCCGTTGGGGCCGAGCAGGGCGAACACCTCGCCCCGGCGGACGTCCAGGTCCACCCCGGCCACGGCGACGTTGTCGCCGTACGCCTTGCGCAGCCCTCGCACGGAAATCGCGAGCTCGTTCTCCATGACGTCAAGTGTGCGTCGTGCAGCCGCCCGCTCCGCTGCCGGGTCAGCTATATACGCGAGGTATACACTCGGTGTATTCTCTGCTCATGACGGTTCCCCTGACCCTGCTCGGCCTGCTCGAACGCGAGCCGAGCCACGGCTACGACCTCAAGCGCGACTACGACACCTTCTTCGGGCGCGGCAAGCCCCTGCCGTACGGGCAGGTCTACTCGACGCTGAGCCGGCTGGCCCGCGACGGCAAGGTGGTGGTCGGCGACGTCGCTCCGGGCGCCGGGCCGGACCGCAAGCGCTACGTCATCACCGACGTGGGCGCCACCGAGGTCGAGCACTGGCTGACCGAGCCGGTCGAACCGGAACCGCACCTGCAGACCCTGCTGTTCACCAAGGTCGTGCTCGCGCTGATGCTCGACCGCCCGGCCGAGGAGTACCTGGACACCCAGCGCGCCGCGCACCTGCGCCGGATGCGCGAACTCACCGAGATCAAGCGCAGCGGCGAACTCGTCGACGTGATGCTGGCCGACCACGGCCTCTACCACCTCGAGGCGGACCTGCGGTGGATCGAGACGACGGGCGCCCGGCTGGACGCCCTGCGAAAGGCGGTACGGCCATGAGCCCGATGATCGAGGCACGCGACGTTACGTACGCGTTCGGCGAGACACCCGCCCTGCGCGGCGCGAGCCTCGCCGTGGCCGCCGGTGAGGTCGTCGCCGTGATGGGACCGAGCGGTTCCGGCAAGTCGACACTGCTGCACTGCCTGGCCGGCATCCTGCGCCCCGACTCCGGTGAGGTCCGGTTCGACGGCACCCGGATCGACACGCTCGGCGAGGCCGACCGCAGCGCGCTGCGCCGCGACAGCTTCGGCTTCGTCTTCCAGTTCGGCCAGCTCGTGCCGGAACTCACCGCGGCGGAGAACGTGGCGCTGCCGCTGCTGCTGCGCGGTGTCCGCCGCACTCCGGCGCTGCGCGCCGCGCGGGGCTGGTTCGAGCGGCTCGGCCTGGCCGGCATGGAGCACCGCCGCTCGGGCGAACTGTCCGGCGGGCAGGCCCAGCGGGTCGCGCTGGCCCGCGGCCTGGTCGCCGAGCCCCGGGTGCTGTTCGCCGACGAGCCCACCGGCGCGCTCGACTCGCTCACCGGCGAGGAGGTGATGACGCTGCTGGTGGACGCCGCCCGCGAGAAGGGCACCACAGTCGTCCTGGTGACGCACGAGGCGCGCATCGCGGCGTACGCCGACCGGGAGGTCATGGTGCGCGACGGCCGGGTCAACGCCCCCGCCGGGGTCGCCTCGTGATCGGGCTCGCGCTCCGGCTCGCCGTCGCGGGTGGCCGGGAGGCGCTGGTCCGGCTGGTCGCCATCGCCGCCGCCGTCGCGGTCGGCACCGGCCTGCTGCTCACCACGCTCGCCGGTGTGCACGCCACCGACGCCCAGCTCACCCGCTACGCGTCGATGTACCCGCAGGAGACGGCGGGCGGGTCCGCCGACCCGCTGCTGTGGTCGACCCGGTTTGACTACTTCCGGGGCGATCAGATCGTTCGCGTCGACGTCGCCGCCACCGGTCCGGACGCGCCCACGCCGATCGGCGTTCCCCGCGCGCCGGGGCCCGGCGAGTACTACGCCTCCCCGGCGCTGCGGAAGCTGCTGGCCACCACCCCCGCCGACCAGCTCGCCGACCGCTACCCGGGCCGGGACCTCGGCGTCGTCGGGCCGGCGGCGCTCACCTCGCCGGACACCCTGCTCGTCCTGGTCGGCGGCACCCCGGAGCAGGTGGGGAAGCTGGACCAGGTCAGGAAGGTCACCCGGCTCGACGACAACCGGGCTCCGCTGCCGAGGGCGGCGATCGACCTCATCCTCGGCGTGGCCGCGGGCGGACTGCTGTTTCCCGTTCTCGTCTTCATCGGCACGGCGACCCGGCTGGGCGCCGCCCGCCGGGAGCAGCGGTTCGCCGCGATGCGGCTGGTCGGGGCCACGCCCCGGCAGATCTCGACGGTCGCGGCCGTCGAGGCCGCGCTCGCGGCGGCGGCCGGCGCGGCGGCCGGCTTCGCGGTGTTCTTCGCGTTCCGCGGGCAGCTCGCCGGCATCCCGTTCACCGGCATGCCGTTCTTCCCCGGCGACATGGCCATCGGTGCGCCGGAGGCCGTCCTGGTGGCGCTCGGCGTGCCGGCGGGCGCGGCGGCCGCGGCCTGGGTCGCGCTGCGCCGGGTCCGGATCTCCCCACTCGGTGTCAGCCGCCGCGTCACACCCCGGCCGCCCCGGGTGTACCGGCTGATCCCGCTCGCGCTCGGCCTGGCCGGGCTGGGCTTCGCCCTGGTGTACCGGCCGCCCACGTCGGACGGCCAGACCGCGCTGTTCCTGCCCGCCCTGCTGCTGGTCATGGTCGGCCTGATCACCGGCGGCCCGTGGCTGACCATGGTCGGCGCCCGGGCGATGGCCGCCCGGGCCAGCCGGCCGGCCGCGCTGATCGCCGCACGCCGGCTCGCCGACAACCCGTCCGCCGGGTTCCGGGCGGTGAGCGGCGTGATGCTCGCGCTGTTCGTCACGACGGTGGCCGTGGGCGTGATGGGGACGATCGCGCACGAGCGCGGTCCGGCGCCCCGGGGTTCCCTGGAGGCCGGCCGGCTGTCGATGGTGCTGATGGACGACGCCCCGGCGCCGGGCACGCTGCTGGCCGATCTGGCGGCGGTTCCCGGCGTCCGCAACCCGGTGCTCGTCCGGGAGAACCCGGTACGCGGTGACGGCCGCGACTCCGGGGTGATCGCCTGCGCGGACATCCCGCCCGCCTACGGGCGGTGCGCAGCCGGCGCGAGCGTCGCCGAGGTGCCGCCGGGCCTGATCCCCTGGCGGGAGTCCGCCTCGGCCGACCGGGTCTGGCCGTCGTCCCCGGTGGACCCGGCTGCCCTCGCGGGACTCCCGGCGGATTCGGTGGCGGTCGACGCGGAGGACCCGGTGGCGGTGGAGCGGGCCCGGACGGTCCTCGAAGCCGCATTCCCCACGTTCTTCGTGGCCCCGAACGTGCCCGGCGACTTCGAGGCCGACTTCGCCGACACCATGCGGGGCTGGCAGCGGCTGGCCGACCTCGTCGTGGTGGCCGGTCTCGCGCTCGCCGGATGCAGCCTGGCCGTGGCCGTGGCGGCCGGTCTCAGTGAACGGAGGCGGCCGTTCAGCCTGCTGCGGCTCAGTGGTGCCCCGGTGCGGCTGCTGCGCCGCGTGGTAGCAGTGGAGAGCGTGGTGCCGCTGCTGACCGTCGCCGTGGTCGCGGTCGGGATGGGGCTGGCCGCCGCGCACCTGTTCCTGCGCGCGCAGATGGACTACGACCTGCGCCTACCGGGGATCGGGTTCGCCGCCGTGGTGGTCCTCGGCGTGCTGGGCTGCCTCGCGGTCGTCGCCGCCACCCTGCCGCTGCTGGAACGGATCACCGGCCCGGAGACCGCCCGCAGCGAGTGACCCGTACGGTGGGCCGGCCGCGCGCCGGCCCACCGGTGCGGGCACCGGGTTGTGTGGTTTTCCACACTCTCTTTTACTGAACGGTAACTTAAACTCCGGCCATGGACGACGCGATGCCGGGACGGCTGCCCGAGCGGGACCGCCCGTGGGTGATGCGCACGTACGCCGGGCACTCCTCCGCCGCGGCCACCAACGCGCTCTTCCGCCGCAACCTGGCGAAGGGGCAGACCGGCCTGTCGGTCGCCTTCGACCTGCCCACCCAGACCGGGTACGACCCGGACCACGAGCTGGCCTCCGGTGAGGTGGGCCGGGTGGGCGTGCCGGTGGCGCACCTGGGCGACATGCGGGCGCTGTTCGAGGGCATCCCGCTGGCCGAGATGAACACCTCGATGACCATCAACGCCCCGGCGATGTGGCTGCTCGGCCTCTACGGCACCGTCGCCGCCGAGCAGGGCGCGGAGCTGAGCCGCTGCGCCGGCACCACCCAGAACGACATCATCAAGGAGTACCTGTCCCGGGGGACGTACATCTTCCCGCCGGCGGCGTCGCTGCGGCTGACCGCCGACGTGATCGCGTACACGCTGCGCGAGATGCCCCGGTGGAACCCGGTCAACATCTGCTCGTACCACCTCCAGGAGGCGGGCGCTACGCCGGTGCAGGAGGTCGGCTTCGCACTGGCCACCGCCGTCGCCGTGCTGGACACCGTGCGCGACTCCGGTCAGGTGCCGCCCGAGCGGATGGGCGACGTGGTCCAGCGGATCTCGTTCTTCGTCAACGCCGGGGTGCGCTTCGTCGAGGAGATCGCCAAGATGCGCGCGTTCGGCGCGCTCTGGGACGAGATCACCCGCGACCGCTACGGCGTGGAGAACCCGAAGCAGCGCCGGTTCCGCTACGGCGTACAGGTCAACTCGCTGGGCCTGACCGAGGCGCAGCCGGAGAACAACATCCAGCGCATCGTGCTGGAGATGCTCGGCGTCACGCTGTCCCGCGACGCCCGCGCCCGCGCCGTGCAGCTGCCCGCCTGGAACGAGGCGCTGGGCCTGCCCCGCCCGTGGGACCAGCAGTGGTCGCTGCGCATGCAGCAGGTGCTGGCGTACGAGTCGGACCTGCTGGAGTACCCGGACCTGTTTGCCGGCTCGCACGTGATGACCGCGCTGGTCGACGACATCGTCTCCGGCGCCCGCGTCGAGCTGGAGAAGGTGCTGGAGATGGGCGGCGTGGTCACCGCCGTCGAGTCCGGCTACCTCAAGAGCGCGCTGGTGGCCTCGCTCGCCGACCGGCGCCGCCGGATGGAGTCCGGCTCGGACGTGGTGGTCGGCGTCAACCGGTTCACCGAGACCGAGCCGTCCCCGCTGACCGCGGCGGGCGCCGAGGCGATCGAGCAGGTGGACCCGGCCGTCGAGGAGGCGGCCACCGACGGCGTCCGCCGGTGGCGGGCCGACCGGGACGCGGCGGCGGTGGAGGCGGCGCTGGCGAAGCTGCGCGCGGACGCGGCCACCACGGCGAACCTGATGCCCGCGACGCTGGACTGCGTGCGGGCCGGGGTCACCACCGGCGAGTGGGCGGGCGCGCTGCGCCAGGTCTACGGCGAGTACCGCGCGCCGACCGGCCTGGCCGGGGCGGTCGGGACAGCCGGTGACGCGACCCTCGCCGGAGTTCGGGAGCGGGTCGTCGCGACCGCCCGAGAGCTGGGCAGCGGGCGGCTGCGGCTGCTGGTCGGCAAGCCGGGGCTGGACGGGCACTCCAACGGCGCCGAGCAGATCGCGGTACGCGCCCGCGACGCCGGCTTCGAGGTGGTCTACCAGGGCATCCGGCTGACCGCCGGGCAGATCGTGGCGGCCGCGGTGGAGGAGGACGTCGACCTGGTCGGCCTCTCCGTGCTGTCCGGTTCGCACCTGGCCGCCGTGCCGGCGGTGCTGGACGGGCTGCGCGCCGCCGGACGGGGTGACCTGCCGGTGGTGGTGGGCGGGATCATCCCGGCCGCCGACGCCGAGGCGCTGCGCGCCGCAGGAGTGGCCCGGGTGTTCACGCCGAAGGACTTCGCGCTCACCGGCATCATCGACGAGCTGGTCACAGTGATCCGCGAGGCCAACGCGCTGGCGTGAAAGGAAGGGCCCCTTGTTAACGCCTCCGGTAGAGAAGGGGCCCCTTCTCAACACCCGCTCGCGTGGGGGTCAGCGGCTCTCGTAGGTCATGCAGTCGGCCATGTCCATGTCGGGGCCGACGGTGATGGCCGGGGCGTGACACTCCAGGTCGGCGTTGTGCCGGCAGTCGGCGCGCGAGCACGCCCCGACCTGGGCGACCAACTGGTCGAGACCACCGCGCACCGGCATCTCCACGAACGTGTGGCAGTGGGCGTGGTCGCTGCTGCCGATCGTGATGGCGAAGGCGTGGCAGTCGTTCGTGTGGTTGTAGGCGCAGGACCGGACGGCGCACTCCTGGACCCGGGGCATCTCCAACGACGCGGTCATCTCCCGTACCTCCTTGGGTGTCTTGCCCCGATTTTAGAGGTTTTGGGCGTCGGTGCGGGTCAGACGCGGAAGCCCGCCGCCCGGGCGGCGGCGCGTTCCCGCCGCCGCTCCCGGCGGCGGCGGAACAGCCACGGCACGAAGAACACCAGGGCGACCAGGAACACCAGGACCAGCACCGGCAGCAGCAGCGCCACCACCGACATGACCACGCTCGTCGCGTCCTCGGCGGTGCTGGCCACCGGCGCGCCCACCCCGGCGGTGGTCGCGTTGATGACCGGCCGGGCGACGGCCTTGAGCAGGTGTACGCCGAGCGCGATGAGCACGCCGACCACCACCGGCACCCACTGGTGCGTGGAGAAGAACGTGTCCGGGTCGCTCACCGTGACGGTCTCCGAGCCGGCGCCCGCGCCGAACGCGAGCCCGCCGGCGGTCGGCCGGACCACCGTCTGCACCACGTCGTTGACGTGGTCGACCACCGGCACCTTGTCGGCCACCACCTCGACCGCGAGCAGGACGGCGAGGATGAGCACCACCCAGCCGTTGCCGAGCCACTGCCAGCCGCTCGGCAGCTCGACCAGATCGGTGTAGCGGGACAGCAGCCCCATCAGCAGCAGCGGGATGTAGGCGTTCAGGCCCGCCGAGGCGGCCAGACCGGAACCGGTGAGGACTTCGAGCACGATCTCAATATGGCACCGGTGCGCCAGTGGCGCTCGTCGGCGTCCGCCGGGGCCTCGGCTACCCTCGGCGGGTGCGGTTGGTGATTGCGAAGTGCTCAGTGGACTACGTCGGACGGCTCTCGGCCCATCTGCCCCCGGCGACCCGGTTGCTGATGGTGAAGGCGGACGGGTCGGTGTCGATCCACGCCGACGACCGGGCCTACAAGCCGTTGAACTGGATGAGCCCGCCGTGTCGGCTGGAGGAGGCCCCCGGTGTCTGGCGGGTGGTGAACAAGGCCGGCGAGGAGCTGCGCATCACCCTGGAGGAAATCTTCCAGGACACCTCGTACGAGCTGGGTGTGGACCCGGGCCTGCGCAAGGACGGCGTCGAGGCCCACCTGCAGGAACTGCTCGCCGCGAACCCGGAGACGCTGGGGGAGGGCTTCACGCTGGTCCGGCGGGAGTACATGACCGCGATCGGGCCGGTCGACCTGCTCTGCCGGGACGCGGTCGGCGGTGCGGTGGCGGTCGAGGTGAAGCGGCGCGGCGAGATCGACGGCGTGGAGCAGCTCACCCGCTACCTGGAGCTGATGAACCGCGATCCGCTGCTCGCGCCGGTGGCCGGGGTGTTCGCCGCGCAGGAGATCAAGCCGCAGGCGCGGGTGCTCGCCACCGACCGGGGGATCCGTTGCGTGGTGGTCGACTACGACAAGCTGCGCGGCATCGAGCGCGACGAGCTGACGCTGTTCTGAGGCGCTGCCTCAGCGGCCCCGGCCGTACATCAGCTTGGCGATCTTGATGATCCGGGCGACGTCGGCCGGGGTGCGCTCGAACGTCATGGCCGGCAGCAGCGACCGGGCCCGGCGGCGGGTGACCGACTTGGGCCGGCCGAACTCCCGCAGCCCCTCCTCGCCGTGGATGCGGCCGATGCCGGACTCGCCGGTGCCGCCGAACGGCAGCGTGGACATGCCGGCGAAGGTCAACGCCGAGTTGACCGAGGCCATCCCGGAACGCAGCCGCCGCGCCACCGCCACCGCCCGCACCCGGCCGAAAACCGAACCCCCGAGACCGTACGGCAGCGCGTTGGCCCGCTCGACCGCCTCGTCCACGTCGCGGACCCGGTTGACCACGAGCGTCGGGCCGAACGTCTCCTCCCGCACGGCGGCCGAGTCCTCCGGCACGTCGACGAGCACCGTCGGATGCACGTACGGCGGCTGGACCGCCTCCGGCCCGCCCAGTACCGCCCGGCCGCCGCGGCTGACCGCGTCGTCGATGTGCCGCCGGATGATGTCGATCTGCGACGGCATGGTGATCGGGCCGAGGTCGGACCCGTCGGCGCCCACTGTGAGCCGCCCGGCCTTCGCCACCACCTTCTCCACGAACGCGTCGAAGACCTGGTCGACCGCGTAGACCCGCTCGATGCCGATGCACGTCTGGCCGGCGTTCGTCATCCCGCCCCACACGCACGCCTCCGCCGCGGCGTCCAGGTCGGCGTCGCTGTCCACGATCATCGCGTCCTTGCCGCCGGCCTCCAGCAGCACCGGGGTGAGCGTCTCGGCGCAGGCGGCCATCACACGCTTCGCGGTGGCGGTCGAGCCGGTGAAGGCGACCTTGCCGACCCCGGAGCGGCACAGCGCCGCGCCGACCGCGCCGAACCCGTGCACCACCTGGAACACCAGCTGCTCCGGCACCACCTCGGCGAACCTGTCGACCAGCCACTGGCCGACCGCCGGGGTGTACTCGCTCGGCTTGAACACCACGGCGTTGCCGGCCGCGAGCGCGTACGCGGCGGAGCCGATCGGCGTGAAGACCGGGTAGTTCCACGGGCCGATCACTCCGACCACGCCGTACGGCTGGTATTCCAGGTGGCCGCTGAACTCGGCGAGGACCAGCCGGGAACGGACCCGGCGCGGCCCGAGCACCCGCTGCGCGTTGCGGGCCGCCCAGTCGATGTGCTCCAGCGCGGTGAGGATCTCCACCACGGCGTCGCCGACCGGCTTGCCGCCCTCGGTGTGCATCAGGTCGGCCAGTTCCTCGATCCGCCGCGCGAGCACGCCGCGCCAGCGCTGCAGGCGGGCCCTCCGGCCGGCGAAGCCGAGCCCGGCCCACCAGTCGCCGGCCTCCCGGGCGCGGTCGACGGCGGCACGCACGTCCGCCTCGGCGGCCAGCGGGAATCGGCCCGCCTCGGCGCCGGTGGCCGGGCTGGTCGACACCAGTAGACCCTCGGAGATGAGCGGGGCGCCCGGCACATGAACAGCGGTCATGGCCGAAGTCTAGACCCGAGGATTACTCGCCGGTAGGTGTCGAATGCGTCGTACGCTGCGCGGACGATCAGCCCGTCGCATCGACGGAGATGCCGTCCGAAACGGCGAACGGGAGATGACCGGCCGGGGTCACGGGGGTGACCGCGCGGTGGTGCAAGCCACTACGGTGAGGTGGCAGGCTGACGCCGCGGGGCGATGTGGGGTGGAGGTCGACTGTCCATGGAGGAGCATCCTGAGCTGATGCCGTTGCTGACGGTGTCCGGCGGGGCGATGCGAGGGCTCACGTTCCGGGTCGGCCAGGACGCGCAGGTGATCGGCCGGGCGCCGACCGCCGACATCGTGCTCGCCGACCCGCACCTGAGCCGGCGGCACGCCACCGTCCGGGCCACCCCGGAAGGGGTGCTGCTCACCGACCTCGGCTCGACCAACGGCACCTGGCTCAACGACACCCGGGTCACCGGCAGCGTGGCGATCGCCGACGGCGACGTGGTCCGGCTGGGCCGCACCGACCTGCGTCTCTACGACCCGGGCGTGGCCCGGACCGACCCGGTCGGGATGAGCTTCGGCGCGCTGCGCCGCGACCAGCGCCCCACCCTGCCGCTGCCCGTCCCCGGGCCGCGCCAGCCGATCGAGGCGCGCGAGGCGCAGCCGGCCGACGTCAGCTAGCGGCCCCGGCCCTCGCTGATTCCCGGCATCCGCCCGATGGGCGTCGAGGGCAGGTTGATTCCTCCACGGCTGCTGCCCACCGGCACCCGCTGGGCCGTCGAGGCCACCCTGAGCCCTCGACGGGCGCTGATTCCCGTTGCTCGCTGAGCCCTCGCGTCCGCGCTGACCCCGGCCGCGCGCCGCTCGCGCGCCCAGTCCGGCGGCGCAGGAGCGCGCGCCCCGCCACCCGCCGGCCTCCCCAGCGCCCCTCCCCGGCCCGCCCACTCGCGGTGATCAAGGAGTTTGGGTACGGAAACAGCTCCCGCGGTGACGCAAACTCCTTGATCACCGCCGTGACGCGAGCGGCGACCGGAATCGCCGACGAGCCCTCCGACGGGCCGGTGATCAAGGAGTTTGGGTACGGAAAAGCCTGGTGCGGCGACACAAACTCCTTGATCACCGCGGGTGATGGGCCGCCGGCCGACCAGCGATGGGGCCGGCGGACGGGCGGGCCGGGCGGGCTGGCGCTCCCAGGTCCCGTCGATCATGAAGTTGGCGGCGACAAATCGGACGCAGAACGCCGCCAACTTCATGATCGACGCGGTTGGCGCGGGCGCGGGCGCGGCGGGGGTGGGGCGCGGCGGGGGCGGGGGCGGGGGCCGGCGGGGGCGTGCGCCATCTCCGGGGGGCCTGCTGTGTCTGTGGGGCACATGGACCGGGGGCGGGCGTGCGTGTCAGCATGCGCGGATGCGCAGCGCACGGCACATGGTCCAGGCCAACGGCATCACCCAGGCGGTCCGCGTGGCCGGTCCACCGGACGGCGTACCGGTGCTGCTGGTGCACGGCAACGTCTCCTCCTCCGCGTTCTGGGAACCGCTGCTGGCCCGGCTGCCGGAGACGCTGCGGGTGGTCGCCCCCGACCTGCGCGGCTACGGCGAGACCGACACCGCGCCCGTCGACGCGACCCGAGGGCTGGACGACTTCGCCGACGACGTGGCCGCGCTGCTGGCCGTCCCGGGGCTGTTCGCGCCCGGCGCCCGGCCGGTGGTGGCGGGGCACTCGCTGGGCGGCGGCGTGGCGATGCGGCTGCTCGTCGGCCACCCGGAGCGGGTCGCAGGGCTGCTGCTGGAGGCGCCGGTGTCCCCGTACGGCTTCGGCGGCACCCGGGACCTCGACGGCACTCCGACCACGCCCGACTTCGCCGGCACCGGCGCCGGTGGCGCGAACCCGGACTTCGTAGCCCGGCTCGCCGCCGGTGACCGGAGCGCGGACGGCCCGACCAGCCCGCGCGCGGTGCTGCGTGCCGCGTACGTGGCCGACCCGGCGTCCCTGGGCGACGACGAGGACCTGCTGCTGGAGAGCATGCTGACCACCGCCACCGGGGACGACAACTACCCGGGCACCGCTGTGGCCTCGCCGCACTGGCCGGGGACCGCCGCCGGGCCGCGCGGCGTGCTCAACGCGCTGGCCCCGGCCCACTTCCGGCTCGCCGACGAGCTGGTCGCCGTGCCGGTCAAGCCGCCGGTGACCTGGGTACGCGGCGACGCCGACGTGATCGTCTCGGACACCTCGCTGTTCGACCTGGCGTACCTCGGTCAGCTCGGTGTGGTGCCCGGCTGGCCGGGCGAGGCCCAGTGCCCGCCGCAGCCGATGGTGGGGCAGACCCGCGCGGTGCTGGACCGGTACGCGGCGGCCGGCGGGACGTACCGCGAGGTGGTGCTGCCGGGCTGCGGGCACAGCCCGCACCTGGAACGGCCGACCGAGTTCGTCGCCGAGCTGCTGGCGCTGGTGGGGGAGAACGCCACCGGGTGAGGCGCGGTGCGTGAAATATCCCACGGCGTCTCGACAACCCAGCGTCACGTGGCAGACTCCGGCGCATAACCTTAGCGGCCGTTCATGTCGCGGACGGCGGAGTCGAGCCAGGGGAGGCCGGTCGTGGCGCGGGAGTTCACCAGGGTGGGCGTGGTGGGTCTGGGCACCATGGGTGCCGGCATCGTGGAGGTGTTCGCCCGCAACGGCCTCGACGTCACAGCCGTGGAGATCTCCGACGCGGCGCTGGAGCGCGGCCGGGTCACGCTCACCGGCTCCACCGACCGGGCCGTCGCCAAGGGCAAGCTCGCCGAGGCCGAGCGGGACGCCCTGCTGGCGCGGGTCGACTTCCGGGTCGGGCTGGACGCGCTGCACGACGTGGACCTGGTGATCGAGGCGGTGCCCGAGCACCTGGACCTCAAGCAGCGGATCTTCGCCGAGCTGGACCGGGTCTGCAAGCCCGAGGCGATTCTGGCCACCAACACGTCCTCGCTGAGCGTCACCGAGATCTCCGTCGCCACCACGCGGCCCAACCAGGTCATCGGCATCCACTTCTTCAACCCGGCCCCGGTGATGAAGCTGGTCGAGGTGGTCCGCACGGTCGTCACCTCCGCCGACGTGGTCGCCGACGTGGAGGCGCTCTGCGAGCGGCTCGGCAAGGTCGACGTGACGATCAGCGACCGGGCCGGCTTCATCGCCAACGCGCTGCTGTTCGGCTACCTGAACCACGCGGTCGGCATGTTCGAGGCCCGCTACGCCACCCGCGAGGACATCGACGCCGCCATGAAGCTCGGCTGCGGCCTGCCGATGGGCCCGCTGGCGCTGATGGACCTGATCGGCCTGGACACCGCGTACGAGATCCTCGACACGATGTACCGGCGCGGTGGCCGGGACCGCCGGCACGCCCCGGCCCCGCTGCTCAAGCAGATGGTCACCGCCGGTCTGCTGGGCCGGAAGTCGGGTCGCGGCTTCTACACCTACGAGCGGCCGGGTTCGCCGAAGGTCGTACCCGACGAGTACACGCCGCTCGCCGCGGACGCCGCGCTCGCCGACGGCGCCCGCGCCATCGCGAAGGTCGGCGTGGTCGGCTCCGGCACCATGGCCACCGGCATCATCGAGGTGTTCGCCAAGGCCGGGTACGAGGTCATCTCGGTGACCCGGGGCGCGGAGAAGTCCGCGAAGGTCTGCGAGGCGGTCAAGACCTCGCTGAACAAGGGCGTGGTGCGGGGCAAGCTCAGCGAGACCGACCGGGACGACGCGCTCGGCCGGATCACCTGGTCCGCGACGCTGGAGCACCTGGCCGACGTCGACCTGGTGGTCGAGGCCGTGATCGAGGAGCTGAGCGTCAAGAAGGCGCTGTTCGCCAGCCTCGACGAGATCTGCAAGCCGGGCGTCGTGCTCGCCACCACCACCTCGTCGCTGCCGGTGATCGACGTGGCGATGGCGACCCAGCGTCCCGCCGACGTGGTCGGCCTGCACTTCTTCAACCCGGCGCCGATCATGCCGCTGGTGGAGATCGTGCAGACCATCCGCACCTCCGGCGAGACGTCGGCCACGGCCCGCGCGGTCTGCGCGAAGCTCGGCAAGACCGGCGTGGTCTGCGGCGACCGGTCCGGCTTCATCGTCAACGCGCTGCTGTTCCCGTACCTGAACGACGCGGTGAAGATGCTGGAGGCCAGCTACTCGACCGCCGACGACATCGACTACGCGATGAAGCTCGGCTGCGGCTACCCGATGGGCCCGTTCGAGCTGCTCGACGTGGTCGGCCTGGACGTCTCGCTGGCCATCCAGCGGGAGCTGTACCTGGAGCTGCGCGAGCCCGGCTTCGCCCCGGCGCCGCTGCTGGAGCACCTGGTCACGGCCGGCTACCTGGGCCGCAAGTCCGGCCGCGGGTTCCGCGACCACACCCGGCGCTGACCGCTGTCAACAGCCGGGCCCGGTGACGGCGCCTTCGGGGTGTGACCTTCGAGGAGTACGTCGGCAGCCGCGGCCCGGCTCTGTTGCGTCTGGCCCGGCTGCTCACCGGTGACGCGCACCGGGCCGAGGACCTGACCCAGGACGTGCTGGCGCGCGCGTACGTGCACTGGCGGAAGATCGCCCGGGCCGACCGGCCCGACGTGTACGTGCGCCGGATGCTCGTCAACGCGAACACGTCCTGGTGGCGGCGGCGATCCAGCCGTGAGCTGGCGATCGACACGTTCGCCGACCGGCCCGAACGCGGCGACCTGAGCGGCGAGGCGGCCGATCGGGACGAGATGGGGCGGATGATCCGTGCCCTCCCGGACCGCCAGCGCACCGTGCTGGTGCTGCGCTACTACGAGGATCTGGACGACGCCACGATCGCCCAGATCCTCGACTGCTCCCCGGTCACCGTCCGCACCCACGCGATGCGGGCGCTCGCCCACCTCCGGGAGCGCTGCGGCGTCCCGATGACCAAGGGGAGCCGGCCGTGACCGACCTCGACCAGCGGATCACCTCGGTGTTGCGGGAGCACACCGAGGACGCCGTGGACATCGACCGGCTGACCGCCCGGGCGGTGGCGGGTGGCCGCCGTCGGCTACGCCGTCGTCGGTCGGTGCTCGGTGGAGGGCTCGCCCTGGTCGCGCTGCTCGGCGGCTTGGCCGTCGTCCCTGGCCTGCCGGGCGTGGACCGGCCGTTCACCGGTCCGGCCGTCGGATCCGGGCCGGTGCCACCGGTGATGCGGGCCGAGCCGGGAGCGGCGGCCGCGCCGGAGGCCGTCGACACCGACACCGGGGTGCTGCACTTCGGCGTCGACACCACCCGGGCCCGCTACCTGCGCTGGGAGACATGGCGGGACGTGGAGAGCATCCGGCTGGACGTCGGCGGCGGGCGGATCGTCACGGTAGAGCTGGCGCGCTCGGCCGAATCGCTACGGCAGTACACCGCCGAGGGGGTGCCCTTCGACGTCAGCGTGTTCGCCGAGGAGGCGGCGTTCGACGGCAGCACCAGCGGCCTGACCGTTGACGGGCTGACGATCCGGGTGCGGCAGTGGAAGCCGGTGCCCGGCCTGTACGCGCGGGCAAGTACGTCGGGCCAGCCGGACACGGCGCTGACCACCGCGGTGGAGGCGCTGCGGCTGAACGAGGCCCGCCGGTGTGGCGCCCCCGTCCGCCCCACGAGCCTGCCGGACGGGGCCCGCGTCGTGGGCTGCCGGGTCGACGTGAGCGGTTTCCCGCGGCTGGTGACCGCTCGGTTCGTCATCACCGGCCCCGTCACCCAGGAGATGGCCGTCTCCTACCGGTACGCGGCCGAGGCGTCGACCTCGACTGCGGGCGCCAACATGGAGATCAACGGGCGGCCCGCGCGCCTCTACGCCGCATACGGCCGGATCGAGCTGCTCGGTCTGCCGAAGGCGCACCTGCTCGCCGAGTACGGCTGGCCGCACAACGGGTTCGACGAACGCGACGCGGCGCTCGTGCTGGGTGGCGTACAGGTGGCGCCGGACCCGACCCGTCCGGAGACCTGGGACTGAGCGGTCGTCCGCCGACCGGCCGCCCGACCCGGGCCGGTCCGGCCGGCGGACCGTACGCTTGGTGACCGTGAGCCCCCGTCGCAACCGCCCTCGCCGGGACGACATCGCCGCCGTGGACGCCGAGCGTGCCCGCCACGGCGTGCCGACCGTGCAGCAGTGGCGCGACGGCGAGTGGCAGATACGCGCGATCAGCGGCGGCGCGTCGGTCAAGACGTACCGCTGTCCCGGCTGTGACCAGGAGATCCGCCCCGGCGTGGCGCACCTGGTGGCCTGGCCGGCCGACGACCGGGGTGACCTGACGGATCGCCGCCACTGGCACTCCGGCTGCTGGCGGGCCCGGGACCGGCGCGGGCCGAACCTCCAGCGCGGCCGGGGCGCCCCGCGCTACGGCTGAGCGATCTGGATCACCAGGTTCCCGTCCCACTGGGCGGCGGGGCCGCCGACACGGGAGACTGGAAGACGTGAGCACTCCGATTCGCGCGTCGTCGATCCTGCCCGGCCGCCGGGAGGACATCGAGCTGCACACCGCCGACGGGCTGACGCTCGTCGGCGAGTTGGCCCGGCCGCTGGACCGCGAACCGGCCGCCACACTGGTCTGCCTGCACCCGCTGCCCACGCACGGCGGGATGATGGACAGCCACGTGTTCCGCAAGGCGGCGTGGCGGCTGCCCGCGATGGCCGGCCTGGCCGTGCTCCGGTTCAACACCCGAGGCACCAGCAGCGTCCGCGGCACCAGCGAGGGCGCGTTCGACGGCGCGGTCGGCGAGAAGTTCGACGTGGCCGCCGCGATCGAGTACGCCGAGTTCCACGAGCTGCCGAACATCTGGCTGGTCGGGTGGTCGTTCGGCACCGACCTGGCGCTGAAGTACGGCTGCGACCCGGCGGTGGCCGGCGCGATCCTGCTCTCCCCGCCGCTGCGCTACTCCGCTCCGGAGGACCTGGCGGTCTGGGCCGAGACGGGCAAGCCGCTCACCGCGCTGGTCCCCGAGTTCGACGACTACCTGCGCCCGGAGGAGGCCCGGGAGCGCTTCGCCGCCGTGCCGCAGGCCGAGGTGGTGGGCGTGGACGGCGCCAAGCACCTCTGGGTCGGCGACGCGGAGAAGGTACTGGACGAGATCGTCCGGCGGGTCGCCCCCGGCGTACCGCTGCCGCTGCCGACCACCTGGGACGGCCCGATGGAGACCGGCGACGTCAGCGCGTACGCCGACCGCACCGTCGCCGCGTTCGCGGACACCCCGGTGCCCGGCCCGGCCCAGCGACGCGCCGAGTAACGGCTCAGCGGGCGTCCTGGCGCGGTAGCACCACCTCGCGCAGGATCAGCTGCAACGCGGCCACCGTGGGGATCGCGATGAGCGCGCCGACGACGCCCAGCAGCGCCACCCCGAGCAGCGCGGCGAGCAACGCCGCCACCTCGTTGACCGCGACCGCCCGGCGCATGATCTTCGGATAGATCAGGTAGTTCTCCACCTGCTGGTAGAGCACGAAGAACACCAGGCAGGCGATGCCCACGGGCAGGTCGGTGGCGAGCCCGACGAGCGTGACCACCACCGCGCCGAGCGTCGCGCCGATCTGCGGGATCAGGTCGGTCACCGCGACCACCACGGCCAGGGCGAACGGGTACGGCAGGCCGACCGCCAGCGCGAACACGAACGTGCTCACCCCGGCCAGCACCGCGATGGCCAGTGCCCCGACCATGTAGGCGCCGACCCGGGTCAGGATCTCGTCGCCGATCAGCCGGACCCGCTCCCGGCGCGAGCGCGGCGCCATCGCGTACCCGAGTTCGCGCATCTTGTCGAAGTACGCCAGGAAGTAGATCGTCAGCACCAGCACGGTGAGCAGGCGGAAGATCGTCCCGAAGATCAGCTGCGCGCCGCCGAGCACACCGCCGAGCGCCCGCCCGATCGTGTCCGCGTTCGCCGCCGCCTGGACCCGTTCCATCACGTCGTACCGGATCACCAGGTCGTTGACGGTGGGGTTGCGGCGCAGCTCCTCGACGTACCCGGGCAACTGCTGGACGAACTGGCCGGACTGGGTCACCACCGGCGGTACCAGCGCCAGCAGCCCGGCGACGATCAGCAGCAGCAGGGTCAGCGTCACCACCGCCACCGCCAGCCCGCGCGGCAGGCCCCACTTGCGCAGCCGGACCACCGCCGGGTGCAGGCCGACCGCGAGGAACAGCGCGATCACCACGAGCACCAGGATGCCGGCGGCGTTGCGGATGCCCAGGAACAACGCGTACGCGAGCAGCACGCCGAGCGCGCCGGTGAACCCGACCAGGAAGGCGCTGCGCCGCAGCGGGCGTCCCGGTACGCCGAAGCGCCCGCTCGGCTCGAACTCGCCCGGCTCGACCTCGGTCGGCCGCTCGCTGCTCGTGTCCGTGCCGGTCCGCGGGTGCCCCGCGGTGCGCGTGGTCTCGTTCGCGGTGCGCGTGGTGTCGTTCGCGGGCTTCGCCGCGCCGGTGGAGGAGCCGGAGGTGTTTCCGTCCGCGGCCTCGTCGTCCCGGGCGGCGGATCCCTCCTGCGACACCGTGCCTCCCCGCTGCCCGGCTCGCCCGCCGGTGACGTCCACGGCCGCCGCGCGGCCCTCTGCCCGGAGGGTAGTCGCCACCGCCCGCCCTGGGCCATACCATCACCGCTACCCGCCGCCTCAGCCGTCCGGCGGGTCGGGGAGTGGCGTGGTCCGGGCGGGCCGGATGCCGCCACTTCGGCGAAGTGGCGGCATCCGGAGGCGGTGGATCAGTCCTTGTCGACGGTCACCGTGCTGGGCTTGGCGCTGCGCTCGTCGGTGGTCGGCTTGGTCGGGCGCTTGCCGTTCTCGCCGGTGCTGGTGATCTTCGTCGGGGTGGCGCCCCGGCCGCCCTCGCCCGGCACGGCGGCCACCGTGGGCTCACCGTCCACGCCCGCGCCGGCGGGGGAGTCCATGGTGGTGACCGGTTCGCCGACCGGCTTCGCCTTGCCCGCCTCCGCCGGCGCGGCGTCGCCCTTCGCCGCTGCGGCGCCATCGGGGACGGGAGCGGCGGCACCCTTCGCTGCCACCGGCGCACCGCTGCCGACCGGGGCGTCTGCGGGCTCGTCGCCGTCGTCGGTGCCCCGGCCGGAGGCGGCGGTGGCGAGCTCGTCCGGGTCGACAGGGGTGGCCGCGATTCCGGCCGAGTCGGCGTCGCGCCGCAGGTCGGTGAGCCGGCGCTGCAGGTCGTCGGACTCCTGCCGCGACTTCCACGTCTCGGTACGCAGGTCGGCCAGCTCCTGCTGGGCCTTGGCGATCTCCAGCATCACGCCGGCGAGCTGCTGCCGGCCGGCGGCCACCTCCTGCTGGGTCGAGGCCAGGTGCTGCTGGGTGGTGGCGAGGTGCTGCTGGGTCGTGGCCGCGTACTCCTCGAACTGGCGGCGCGAGGCCGCGACGTGCTCGTCGGCCTTGCGGCGCTGCGCGGTGGCGTCCGCCTCGGCGCGGCGCAGCAGCTCGGCGGCCTCCAGCTCGGCCTGCTGCCGCATGCTCAGCGCGTCGGCCTCGGCGGCCTCCCGGACGCCGGCGGCGGTGCGCTCGATCTCGTCGCGCCGCGTGGTGTACGCCTGCTCCAGTTCCTCCTGCCGCTTGGCGTGCTGCTTGTCCAGCTCGTCGCGGCGCTTGGCGAACTCCTGCTCGGCGGCGGCCCGGCGCTGGGCCAGCTCCTTCTCCGCGCTGTCCCGCCGCTCGGTGACCTCCTTCTCCACCCCGGCCCGCCACGCGCCCAGCTCCTGCTGGGTCTGGGCGCGGGCCTGCTGCACGTACGCCTCGGTCTCGGTGCGCATGCGCTGCACGTACGCCTCGACCTCGGCGCGGTTGCGCTTGCCGGCCTCGGCGGCCTCGGTGGTGAGCCGGTTGGCTTCGGTGCGGGCCCGGCCGCGGGTGGCCTTGGCGGCCTCCTCCGCGTCGTCCACGATCTTCTTGGCCTCGGCCAGCGCCTTGGCGTGCGTGGCCCGGCCGGCCTCGGCGGCGGCGTCGGTGAGCCGCTTGGCCTCCTGCTGGCCCTTGGCGTGCACCTCCTTGGCGGCCTCGCGGAGCTGGTTCGCCTCCTGCTGGGCCTTCGCCAGCGCCTCCTTGGCCGCCTCGCGCAGCCGGGCGGCCTCCTGCTGGGCCCGGGCGTGGATCTCCTTGGCGGTGTCGCGGAGCTGGGTGGCCTCCTGCTGGGCCTTCGCCAGCGCGTCCTGGGCGGTCCGGCGCAGCTTCTCGGCCTCGTCCTGGGCGGCCGTCCGCAGCTTCGTCGACTCGTCCTGCGCGGCCTTGCGCAGGTTCGCGGACTCGTCCTTGGCGGCCTTGAGGGTGGCCTCGGCCTCGGCCTTGCGGGCGGCGGTGTGCCGCTCCTCCTCGGCCCGGCGGGCGGCCAGCGCGATCTCGAAGTCCTTCAGCGCCTGGGCGGCCTGCTCCCGGGCCTCCTCGACGATGTGCTCGGCGGCGGCGCGGCGGGCCTCGATCTCCTCGTTGGCGGCGGCCAGGATGTCGTCGGCCTGCTCCTCGGCCATGGTGAGGATCTGCTCGACGCGCGGACCCAGGTGGCGGAACGACGCCCGGTCCACCACCGCCGCCTGCTTGCGCACCTGGGCCAGGTCGCGCTGGAGCACCTCGACCTGACCGGCCAGCTTGTGGATCTGGGTGTACGCCTGTTCGCGCTCGGTGGTCAACGCCGCGATCTCGTGCTCCGCGCGAGCGACGTAGCGGTCGACCTGTCGTTTCTCGTACCCCCGCAGGGCGGACTCGAAGCTGGGCTCCGTCGTCACGTCCCCGCCGAGCGCGAACAGTTCCTCGCCGTGCGACATGACCCCATCCTCACACGCATCCGGGTCTGCGGGGGCGATACGGACGCCCCTTCTGGGAGCTACTTCACCCTCCTGGCGAAACGGGCCGCACAAGCATGACGGCGCGGGGCGACACCGGTCACCCGGCGTCACCCCGCGCCGTGGCTCATGCCCCCGACAGCGGGTGTAACGGTCAGCCGGCCGACTCGGCCGTCACCTTCTGCCCGGAGGCGTCGGCCTTCGGCGCCTCGGCCTTGCCGCCGGCCGGCACGCCCGGCACGATGCCGGCCAGGCCGGACAGCATCTGCCCGAGCTGCGAGGTGACCGCGTCCTTCTGGCGGGTCAGGTCCTCGACCTCGCGGCGGGCCGCCTGGGTGGTCAGCTCGGCCTCGGTGCGGGCCTCGTTGAGCACCCGCTGCGCCTCGGCGCGCGCCTCGTTGAGGGTCTTGTCGGCCAGGGCCTTGGCCTTGTCGACGGTCTCGTTCGCGGTGCGCTCGGACTCGACCCGGCGGGCCTCGGCCCGCTGCTCGATCTCCTTGGCGCGCTCCTGCGCCGCGCGGGCCCGCTGCTCGGCCTCGTTGACCAGCTTCTGGGTCTGCGAGACCTGGGCGGCGTGCCGCTCCGACTCCTCGCGCTCGGCCTTCTCCCGCCGCTCGGCGAGCTGGAGCTCCAGGGCCTGGAGATCCTTGTCGCGCTTGTCGCGCGCGTCGGTGAGCAGCTTGGTCGCCTCGGCCCGCTTCTCCTCGGCCTCCCGGGCGGCCTTGGCCCGCTGCTGGGTGATCTCCCGCTCGGCGGTGGCGCGCAGCGTGGCGACCTCCCGCTCGACCGTCGACTTCAGCTCGGCCACCTCGTGCGCGGTGACCGTACGCAGCTGCTTGGTCTCCCGGTCGGCGTCGGCGCGCAGCGTGTCGGCCTCGCGGCGGGCCTGCACCCGGACCTCGGCGGCCTCCCGCTCGGCGGCGGTACGGACGCTGCCGGCCTCGCGCTCGGCGGTGGCCTTCATGGCGGCGGCCTCGGCGCGGGCCTTGTCGGTGATCTCGCGCGCCTCGAGGCGGGCGGCGGAGAGGATGCCCTCCGACTCGCGCTTGGCCTCGTTGCGGTGGTCGTTCGCCTGCTCCTCGGCCAGCCGCAGGATCTGCTCGACGCGAGTGCCCAGGCCGGACAGGGTCGGCCGGCTGTTCTCCTCGAGCTGCTTGTTGGTCTCGGTGAGCTTCTGCTCGAGCGCGCTCTGGCGCTGCTCGGCCTGCCGCAGGCGGCGCTGCGCGTCGTTCATCCGCTGCTCGGCCTCGGCGCGGGCCTGCTCGGACTGGCTCAGGGCGGCGCTGAGGCGGCCGATGAAGTCGTCGACCTGGTTGGTGTTGTAACCACGCAGGCCAACGGTGAAATCGGGCTGTGAGTTCGCGTTATCGAAGAACGCAAGAGGGGAGGACTGCTGCTGGGGCATTGGGACATACTGGCAGACGCCCCAGGGTGGTTCGCAAGAGCGGTCGGCACCTTTCGCGTCCTGTTTACATGGTCAACTCGGTCGGCCGGCGAGACCGGACCAATAGGCGATCTTGGCAGCTCCCGGGCGGGTCGGGCGGGTCGGGCTTCTGCGGGGAAGGCGGCGCACAAAGGGCCGCGGGTCGGAACCCGCGGCCCTTTGTGCGTACGTCGATCGAATGGTGCCCCGCTCGGCCGGAAAGGCAATCCGGGACAACCGTACGGTCAGTGACCGCGGAACCGGTTGATGGCGCTTTCGTGGCGCGAACGCATCTCGGTGTCGCGGACGCCGAGCCCGTCGGCGGGGGCGAGGCACCGCACGCCCACCTTGCCCTGGTGCGCGTTGCGGTGCACCTCGTACGCGGCCTGGCCGGTCTGCTCCAGCGCGTAGGTCTTCGACACGGTCGGGTGCACCTTGCCGAGCGCGACCAGCCGGTTGGCCTGCCACGCCTCGTGGTAGTTGGCGAAGTGGCTGCCGACGATGCGCTTGAGGTGCATCCACAGGTAGCGGTTGTCGTACTGGTGCATGTAGCCGCTGGTGGAGGCGCAGGTGACGATCGTGCCGCCCTTCTTGGCGACGTAGACGCTGGCGCCGAACGTCTCCCGGCCCGGGTGCTCGAAGACGATGTCCGGGTCCTCGCCGCCGGTCAGCTCGCGGATGCGCTCACCGAAGCGGCGCCACTCGTCCTGGTCCTGGGTCTGCTCGTCCTTCCAGAACGTGAACCCCTCGGCGGTGCGGTCGATGACCAGCTCGGCGCCCATCTTGCGGCACAGCTCGGCCTTCTCCGGCGAGGAGACCACGCAGACCGGGATCGCGCCGCCGTTGAGGGCCATCTGGGTGGCGTACCCGCCGAGGCCGCCGGACGCGCCCCAGATCAGCACCACGTCGCCCTGCTTCATGTTCGCGCCGTGGTGCGAGACGAGCTGCCGGTACGCGGTGGAGTTGACCAGCCCCGGGCTGGCCGCCTCCTCCCAGCTGAGGTGGCGCGGCTTCGGCATCAGCTGGTTGGCCTTGACGATCGCCAGCTCGGCCAGGCCGCCGAAGTTGGTCTCGAAGCCCCAGATCCGCTGCTGCGGGTCCAGCATCGTGTCGTCGTGGCCGGCGGAGTCCTCCAGCTCGACCGAGAGGCAGTGCGCGACCACCTCGTCGCCGGCCTTCCACTTGGTCACGCCGGGCCCGGTGCGCAGCACCACGCCCGCGGCGTCCGAGCCGACCACGTGATACGGCAGGTCGTGGCGGCGGGTCAGCTCGGAGAGCCGGCCGTAGCGCTGGAGGAACTTGAACGTGGGCAGCGGCTCGAAGATGCTGGTCCACACCGTGTTGTAGTTGATCGCGCTGGCCATCACCGCGACGAGCGCCTCACCCGGGCCCAGCTCGGGGGTGGGCACCTCCTGCACGTGCAGCGCCTTGCGCGGGTCCTTGTCGCGGGTGGCCATGCCCTCGAACATGCGGGTGTCCTCGGCGCGCACCACCACGCCCCGGTAGCTCTCCGGCACGGGCAGGCCGGCGAGGCCGGCGAGCTCCCGCTCCGGCTGCGACGAACCCTCCGCCGCCATGATCGCTTCGAGGATGTCCTGCACGGTGACCTCCCGTTTGTCCACACCCGCACGACGCGGGCAGGGGTGCTGCCATCGTCGGCGCCGGTGCGGCGGGACCGCCATGTCGGCAATCGACACATTCCGGCACCGGTCGCCGCTGCTGTTCGGGCGGACGTTACTGAACGGTAGCTAAAGCGGGAACCCCTCTGTGAAAAACTGCATCCACCAATGCGTGGAGGTGTCCGTGGGAACGTGCAAGTGCGCACTGCCGCGCGTGTTCCCACGTGTTAGGAAGGGCCCCTTCTTAACAGACGTCTGTTAAGAAGGGGCCCTTCCTTGCGCCTCAGGCGGGCTGGACCAGCTCGATCAGCACGCCGCCGGCGTCCTTGGGGTGCACGAAGTTGACCCGGGAGTCCGACGTCCCGCGCCGGGGTGCGTCGTAGAGCAGCCGGACGCCGCGCTCACGCAGCGCCGCGCAGGCCACGTCGATGTCCGCCACCGTGTACGCCACCTGCTGGATGCCGGGACCGCGCTTGTCCAGGAACTTGCCGATCGTGGTGTCCGGGGACAGCGGCGCGAGCAGCTGCACCATGCCGCCGGACGCGTCCGGCCCGACCGCGAGCATCGCCTCGCGTACGCCCTGCTCGTCGTTGGTCTCGGTGTGCACGCAGCGCATCCCGAACGTGCGCTGGTAGAAGTCGATCGCGGCGTCCAGGTCGGCCACGGCGATCCCGACGTGGTCGATGCGGCGCAGGCCGATGTCTGTGACAAACTCGGCAGCGGGCTCGACGGGGGAGTTCTCAGCCATGACGCTAGTCTGACCGAACAATCGTTAAGGCGTACAGGTCGGCACCCCCCTCGGAGGCAGGCAATGGCTTCGGTGATCGTCAGCGGCGCGCGGACCCCCATGGGGCGCCTGCTGGGCAACCTCAAGGACCTCCCCGCGACCAAGCTCGGTGGCATCGCGATCAAGGCGGCCCTGGAGCGCGCCGGCGTCGCGCCCGAGCAGGTCCAGTACGTGATCATGGGCCAGGTGCTCCAGGCCGGCGCCGGGCAGATCCCGGCCCGGCAGGCGGCCGTCGAGGCCGGCATCCCGATGTCCACCCCGGCGCTGACCATCAACAAGGTCTGCCTCTCCGGGCTGGACGCGATCGCGCTCGCCGACCAGCTCATCCGGGCCGGTGAGTTCGACGTCGTGGTGGCCGGCGGCATGGAGTCGATGACGAACGCCCCGCACCTGCTGCTCGGTCAGCGCTCCGGCTACAAGTACGGCGACGTGACGGTCAAGGACCACATGGCCCTCGACGGCCTCACCGACGCCTGGGACTGCTGCTCGATGGGCGAGTCGACCGAGCGGCACGGCGCGAAGCACGGCATCACCCGCGAGGAGCAGGACGCGTTCTCCGCGGCCAGCCACCAGCGCGCCGCCGCCGCGCAGAAGAACGGCCACTTCGGCGACGAGATCACCCCGGTGGTCATCCCGCAGCGCAAGGGCGACCCGCTGGTTATCAGCGAGGACGAGGGCATCCGCCCCGACACCACCGCCGAGTCGCTCGGGAAGCTGCGCCCCGCCTTCACCAAGGACGGCACCATCACCGCCGGCAGCTCCTCGCCGATCTCCGACGGCGCCGCCGCCGTGGTCGTGATGAGCAAGGCCAAGGCCAAGGAGCTGGGCCTGACCTGGCTGGCCGAGATCGGCGCGCACGGCAACGTGGCCGGTCCGGACAACTCCCTGCACTCGCAGCCGTCGAACGCGATCAACCACGCCCTGAAGAAGGGCGGCCTGAGCATCGAGGACCTCGACCTCATCGAGATCAACGAGGCGTTCGCGGCGGTGGGCATCCAGTCCACCCGTGACCTCGGGATCAGCCCCGACAAGGTCAACGTCAACGGTGGCGCGATCGCGCTCGGCCACCCGATCGGCATGTCCGGCGCCCGCCTCGTCCTCACGCTCGCGATGGAGCTGAAGCGGCGCGGTGGCGGCACCGGCGCGGCGGCGCTCTGCGGCGGTGGCGGGCAGGGCGACGCGCTGATCATCCACGTCCCGAACGGCGCCGAGAGCTGATTGCTGATACCTGTGAACGATGCACAGAACGCCCCGGCGGCGGCCTCCGGCCCGGTGCGCCGCAGCCGGGACGTACCCATGCTGGTGGAACGGGCCCGCGCGGGTGACCCCCGCGCGGTGGCCCGCCTGATCACCCTGGTCGAGTCCGGCGACGAGGTGTTGCCGCAGGTTGCGGCGGCGCTCGCGCCGTACGCCGGGCACGCCCAGGTGGTCGGCCTGACCGGCTCGCCCGGCGTGGGCAAGTCGACCACCACGAACGAGCTGGTCCGGGCGCTGCGGGCGCGCGGGCACCGGGTCGGCGTGCTCGCGATCGACCCGTCCAGCCCGTTCACCGGCGGGGCGATCCTCGGCGACCGGGTCCGGATGCAGGACCACGCGACCGACCCGGGCGTCTACATCCGCTCGATGTCCAGCCGGGGCCACCTGGGCGGGCTCTCCGCCGCCACGCCGCAGGCGGTGCGCGTGCTGGAGGGCGCCGGCTGCGACGTGGTGCTCGTCGAGACCGTCGGTGTCGGGCAGGCCGAGGTGGAGGTGGCGTCGCTGGCCGACACCACGCTCGTGCTGCTCGCGCCGGGCATGGGCGACGCGATCCAGGCGGTCAAGGCCGGCATCCTGGAGATCGCCGACGTCTTCGTGGTCAACAAGGCCGACCGGGACGGTGCCGACGCGACGGTCCGCGACATCCAGGGCATGATCGCGCTGGGCGAGCGTGGGCCGGGGGAGTGGCGTCCGCAGGTGGTGCGCTCGATCGCCTCCCGTGCCGAGGGCATCGACGACATCGCCGCCGCGATCGACAAGCACCGCGACTGGCTGGAGCGCCACGGCGAGCTGCGCCGCCGCCGGGAGGCGCGGGCCGCCGCCGAGATCGAGGCCATCGCGCTGGGCGTCCTGCGCGCCCGGATCGGCTCACTGCGCGACGGTACGCAGCTCCCGACGCTCGCGGCCAAGGTGGCCGAGGGCGCCATCGACCCGTACGCTGCGGCGGACGAGCTGCTCTCCCAGCTGGGCTCCTGACCCGCCCCCGCCCCGTCCGCCGCTCCCACCTGGCGGAACGCCAATCTCGCGTGACGGGAGGCGCTCCCGCAAAGCCCGCGATCTTGCGGTTGCGGCCCCGGTTGCGCCTGCTTCGCGGCTTCTGCCGGGGCCGTAACTCCATGATCGACGGTCGATGTACGCTCCCCCGGACGAGGGAGGGCGGGGCGCGTGGAGCACGACGCTACTCAGGAGCTGCCGGCGATGCACGAGACCGTGGCGGGCGGGAGCACTTCGGTCTCGGACGAGGTGGTCGAGAAGATCGCGGTGGCCGCCGCGAAGTCGGTGCCGGGCGTGGCCGAGCTGGGCGGCGACATCGCCCGCTTCTTCAACGCCGTGCTGGACCGGGTCGGGCTGGACCAGGTCGGGGACGCGCGGCGCGGCTGCTCGGCGCACGTCACCGACGGCTCGGCAGTGGTCAACCTCGTCCTCGTGATCGACGCCGGGTACCCGGTGCCGCAGGTGACGGGTGAGGTCCGGGCCGCGGTGGCGTCCGCGATCGAGGCGTACGGACTGCGCGCCGCCGAGATCAACATTCGTGTCGACGACGTGGCCATCGGCGCGAGCTGACGCGCTCGGCCGCCCGGCCTGCGCACTCGTCGTCGCGGGCGGGGGCTGACCACCGCACGGGTCGATGCACCGTACCGTTGTTCGCAGCGGCGCGAGGCCGCGGTGCGTCGGGAGGTTCGCCATGCCCAAGGGTGTCTCGTTCGCTCCAGTGCGCACCGTGAGGGCGTACGAGGGGATCGTCCGGCAGGTCGAGGAGCGGATCGCCGCCGGCGACCTGCGGCCGGGGGACCGGCTGCCCAGCGAGCGCGAGCTGACGACCCAGTTCGACGTGAGCAGGTCCACCGTGCGCGAGGCGCTGCGCGTGCTGGAGAGCAGCGGCCTGGTCCGCTCGCGCCCCGGTGACCCGCTCGGGCCGCAGGTGATCGCCTCGACCGCCTCGGCGATGCGCAAGCTGTTCGCCCGGGTCGTGGACAGCCGGCGGCTCGGCGTGGCGGAGCTGCTCCAGTTCCGGATGATCATCGAGTCGGCGGCCGGTTCGGTCGCCGCCCGGCTGGCGTCACCGTCCGAGTTGGACGAGCTGGAGCAGGCGCTGACGGGCATGCGGGACGCGGTGGCCGACGGCTACGAGGCGTTCAGCGCGGCGGACGTCCGCTTCCACGAGCACGTCGCCCGGTTGTCGGGCAACGAGTTGCTCGTGCTCTGCCTCGACGCGGTACGGAGCATGGTGCTGGACCTCATCTCCACCAAGCTCGCGCAGGCCCCGGATCCGGAGGCCCTGATGGAGCGCACCTTGACACATCACCGGCGCGTCATCGACGCGATGCGGGCGGGCGAGGCCGACGAGGTGGCCCGGCTGACCCGGCAGGAGTTGCACCACTACTACGCCGAGTACGTGCCGGAGGCGCGTCGCTCGATGGTGGACGTATTGCTCTGAATCCGCCTGATGTGGCCTGACCTCGGATTATCCGAGTCGGCCATCAGCTGAGCAGGCTCTTCCCTTCAACTGGTCTGACCAGTAGCCTCCCCCACATCTCGTCGTGTACCACGGGGGACCACCAGTTGCCCAATGCATCGACCGCCCCGATCGGGGCGGAGGTCGCACCGCTTCACATGGGAGAAGCTGCATGAAGTCGTCCAGATTCGCCGCGTTCGCCGCGGCAGCCCTGGTCTGTCCGGGACTCGTGCTCGTCGGGTCGCCCGCGTCGGCCAACCCCGCCGCCGGTGCCCCGGGCACCCACAACGCCATCACCGACGTCCCCGGCATCCAGGTCGGCCAGGTCCAGTCCGACACCGCTCCGTACCTGACCGGCACCTCGGTCGTCTACATGCCGCAGATGTCCGTGGCGAGTGTGGACCAGCGTGGTGGCGCCCCCGCCACCAAGGAGACCGACCTGCTCAGCCCGCTCAACTCGAACCCGGGCGTCAACGCGATCCAGCTCGGCGGCAGCAGCATGTACGGGCTGTCGGCCACCAACGGCATCATCCGCTGGCTCGAGGACCGCGGCGAGGGCGTACGCGTCGGCGCCGGCGGCGTGGCCCCGATCGTGCCGGCCGCGGACATCTTCGACCTCGGCCGCGGCGGCGACCCGAAGGCCCGCACCTCCGCCGAGTGGGGCTACCTCGCGGCACAGGCCACCTCGGACGGTCCCGTTCGCCAGGGCGGCGTCGGCGGTGGCACCGGTGCCCGTGGCGGCGGCATGCGCGGCGGCGTCGGCACCGCGAGCGTCCACCTCGGCGACGGCATCTACGTCGGCGCGATGGTGATCGTGAACCCGGCCGGTTCCCCGGTCGACCCGGCCGACTGCACCCTGTACGGCGTCAAGTACGGCATCGGCGACGAGTTCGCCGGGTACAAGGCTCCCAAGAAGAAGGAGTGCAACCCGCCGACCCCGCCGGCCGCCGCCGCCGAGCAGCCGGCCAACACCACGATCGCCGTGGTCGCGACCAACGCCCCGCTGGAGAAGGCCGCCGCGCAGCGCATGTCCGGCAACGCGCACGACGGCATGGCCCGCGCGATCAGCCCGATCCACACGCTCGGCGACGGCGACACCGTGTTCGCGGTGTCCACCGGCAAGGGCGAGGCGCTCCAGATCAACGACCCGGCCGACAGCCGCCAGCTCAACGCCATCTTCAACGCCGGCGCCAGCACGCTCGCCCGTGCCATCGCCAAGGCTGTCCTCTCGTCCGAGAGCATCGGCAACACCACCAGCTACTGCGACCGCTACCCCTCGGCCTGCAAGGGCATGAAGCAGCTCAAGCAGTGGCGTACCCAGGGCAACGCCCCGGACGTGACGCCGGAGACCTTCGCCGCGGCGTCGCAGGCGCTGGCGCAGACCCCGGTCCCCGCGCCGGCCGGTGCCGACAACGGCAAGGACAAGCCCAAGCCCAAGGCCGCCCCGGCGGGCAACACCACCCAGCAGGAGTCGCAGAACGGCATGGTTCTCGCCTCCGGTAACACCGGTGGTCCCAGCGTCCCGACCGGCGTGACCACGGGCCTGCTGGCCGCCGCCATCCTCGGCGTCGGCCTGCTGGGGATGCACCTGCGGGGACGCCGCCGGACGCCCTCCGCCCCGCTCAGCTGACACACACGCTGTCTCACCTCGCGCCGCAACAGGAGGCGCCTGACGAACGAGGCGGGTTCCGTCCACCAGGACGGGACCCGCCTCGCGTCGTTTCCCGCCCTCCGGTCCGCGCTTGATGTGACCGCCGATCTTGGAGTTGTGGCACCTCGCACAGCTCGCATACGGGGCATCCCAGGCGCCACAACTCCAAGATCGACGGAGCGGGGCGTTCTACACCGACTCACTCCGCAGCACGTCAGCTCCTGGCGTGTGGAGCGCGAGCGGGATTGCGCCGTCCCTCGGCAGCCCCTGTGCATCGCGCTGGCGCCGAGCGCAGGGGCTGCACCGCAGGGCTGGACGTGGTCGTCGGCCCGGGCGGAACACGTCCACCGCGGCTTAGCGCCCGCTCGGCAGTGCGTTGTGTCGACGCCCTGCGGTCCCGGACGCGCAGGGCTACACGCGGGCAGCACCTCGACTGCGTCAGTCCCCTGCGCACCGATCACGGCTCCTCGGGCGTCCCCGGCCCTCCTAGCCCGTCGATCTTGGATTTGGTGCCCCGGCGAACGGGGTCAAATCCCCCGCGCCAGGGGCCGCAAGTGCAAGATCGCGGGGAGCGGGGAGCGGGGAGCGGGGAGCGGGGAGCGGGGAGCGGGGAGCGGGCGGAAAGACGGAAGGACCTGGTGGGCGGGAGCCCACCAGGTCCTTCCGTGTGCGTGGAACTGATTACTTCTTGGACACCTTGGTGACGTCGAAGGACTGGGTCACCGCGTCCTTCGGGTAGCCCTCGACGCCGTCGCGGATCACGGCCAGGTTCGGCAGCAGGAAGAGCCAGTCGCTGGCCGCCTCCTGCGAGATGACCTTCGCGGCCTCGGCGAACTTCTTGTCCCGGGTCGCCGCGTCCAGGGCCGTGTCGGCCTCGTTCATGAGCTGCGTGACGGCCGGGTTCTTGTAGCGGTAGTAGTAGTCCGGCTGGCCGTAGCGGACCAGGTCACGCGGCTCCACGTGGGCGATGATCGACAGGTCGTAGTTGGCCTTGCCGAGCACCTTGTCGAGCCACTGCGGCATCTCGACGTTGTTCTGGGTCACCTTGATGCCGACCTCGGCGAGCTGCGAGGCGACGAACTGCGCGGAGGCGCGGGCGTAGCCGGGCGGCGGGACGTCCATGGTCAGGGTGAGCCCGTTGGCGTGACCGGCGTCGGCGAGCAGCTGCTTGGCCTTGGCGGGGTCGTGCGGGAAGTCGCCGGTGCGGTCCTCGTACCACGGGTCGCTCGGCGGCACCATGCTGCCGATCTTCGTGCCGTAGCCGGACCAGACGGTCTTGATGAGGGCGTCGTGGTCGATCGCGTGGCGGATGGCCTGGCGCACCCGGACGTCGGCCAGCGGGCCCTTGCTGTTGTTCATCGCCATGACGACCTCACCGGTCGTCTTGCCCTCGACCACCTCGAACTGCTTGTTGCCCTTGAAGACCTCGAGCAGCTGCGGCGCCTGGATGTTCGCCACGATGTCGAGCTGACCGGAGAGCATCGCGTTGTTCAGGGCGTTGGCGTCGGTGATGTAGCGGAAGACGGCGGTGGCTACCTTGGCCTTCTCGCCCCAGTAGCCGTCGTTGCGCACCAGCGTGATGCTGTCGCCGCGGTTCCACTTGTCGAACTTGAAGGGGCCGGTGCCGTTCGGCTTCGTGCCCAGGTCGGTGGCGTTCTCCTTGAGGACCACGCCGACGCGGCCGGCGACGTCGAACAGCCAGCTCTGGCTGGGCCGCGACAGCGTCACCTCCACGGTGGACGCGTCCGGCGACTCGACGGTCTTCACGACTGTCATCTGGGACTTGAACGGGTTCGTCGAGCCCTCCGCGGTCACCCGCTTGAAGCTCCACACCACGTCCTGCGCGGTGAGCTTCTGGCCGTCGTGGAAGGTCACGTTTTCGCGGAGCTTGAACGTGTACTTGGTGCCGTCGTCGGACATCTTCCACTCGGTGGCCAGCAGCGGCTCCACCTCGCCGGTGTCCGCGTTCTGGCGCACCAGGCCCTCGTACACGTTGTAGAGCAGGACCTGCGGGATCGCGGCGCCGGCCTCGGCGGTCAGGTCGAGGCTCACCGGCTCGAGGTAGGCACCGAGGGTGACCGTACCGTTGCCGGAACCACCACCGCCGGTGGTGGTCTCCGAGTCACCATCGCTACTGCACGCGGTCAGAGCCAGCGCCGTGGCGAGCAGCACGGCGGGCAGCGTTATCTTCAGCCGATTCATTCGTGTGTCCCATCGCGAAGAACGCCAAGGGCGCTCGTAGCCTGTGAGGCGGGACACTATGAGCGTGGTACCCGATGCAAAAGGGCCAGTTCAGCGGGGTCGGCAGGTACCAATCAGCATCCGGCTACCGGGCCACGCGGAACCCGGTGTTGCCACTCGAGGAGTCAACGGTGGTCCGACTCCGTGCTGCCACGCGGTATCTGTTGCAGTAGGAGTCGTGGCAGAGATACGAACCACCCCTGATGACGCTCTCACCTGGTGAGATGCGGCCTCGATGGTCGCGCCAGGGTTCGGCCGTGAGTTCCCAAACGTTGCCCGCGACGTCGTACAGGCCGTAGCCGTTCGGCGGAAACGCGGTCACCGGAGAGGTGCCCACGAACCCGTCGTCCGCGGCGTTGACAGCGGGGAAGGTGCCCTGCCAGATGTTGCACAGGTGCCGCCCGCCCGGGGTCAGCTCGTCGCCCCAGGCGTAGCGGGCCTGGGACAGGCCGCCGCGCGCCGCGTACTCCCACTCCGCCTCGGCGGCCAGCCGGGTGCCGGACCACAGGCAGTACGCCTCGGCGTCCCGCTGGGAGACGTGCACGACCGGATGCTGCTCGCGTCCGCGTACGTCCGAACCGGGCCCGTCCGGGGCGGCCCAGTGCGCCCCCTCGACCGCCAGCCACCAGGGTGCGCCCGGCACCGTGGCGTCGAGTACCCACGAGCGTGCGGACGGCGCCAGCAGCAGGTGGAAGACGAACGACCAGCCGTACCGTTCCGCGTCCGTGCGGTAGCCGGTGGCGTCGACGAAGCGGGCGAACTGCCGGTTCGTCACCGGTGTCGCGGCGATCTCGAACGGCGCCACGGTCACCGGGCGGACCGGCCCCTCCAGATCCTCCGGGAAGCCCTCCGGATCGTCGGTGCCCATGAGGAAGGTGCCGCCGGGCAGCGCGATCAGGCCCTCCGTACCGGCGGGGCCGGCGCGGACGGCGCTCGGGCCGGACGTCGATCCGGCGGCGGCGGGCGGGCGTTTCGGCGCGCAACACGGCGACGGCGGAGGGCTTCCTCCGCCGTCGCCGTGTTCAGCCGATTCGGTGCTCACATCCGCGCTACGCCGGCAGGGCGTCCGCCTGGTACGCGCCCTCGCCGATGACGGCCGCGACCGCGTCGCCGAAGTCCTCGGTCGACATGCCCATCTCCGGCCCGCGCATGGCGCCCAGGCGCGGCAGCACCGCCTTCACGCCGTCCTCCAGGCTGCGGGCCGCCTCGGCGTGGCCCAGGTGCTCCAGCATCAGCGCGGCGCTGAGGATCGAGCCCGCGGGGTTGGCCCAGCCACGGCCGGCGATGTCCGGCGCGGAGCCGTGCACCGGCTCGAACATGCTCGGCGCCGACCCGGTCGGGTTGAGGTTGCCGCTCGCGGCCAGACCGAGACCGCCCTGCACGGCGGCGCCGAGGTCGGTGATGATGTCGCCGAACAGGTTGTCGGTGACCACCACGTCGAACCGCTCCGGCTGCGTCACCAGGTAGAGGCACATCGCGTCGACGTGGACGTAGTCCACAGCGATGTCCGGGTACTCCGCGGCGACCTCCTCGAAGGTCCGCTGCCACAGGTCACCGGCGTACGTGAGGATGTTCGCCTTGTGCACCAGGGTCACGTGCTTGCGGCGGGTCAGGGCCAGCCGGAAACCGTGCCGGATGAGGCGTTCGACCCCCTTGCGGGTGTTGACCGACTCCTGGGTGGCGATCTCGTCCGGCCCGCCCCGGTGGATGAAGCCGCCGGCGCCGACGTACGCGCCCTCGGTGTTCTCCCGCAGGATCACCAGGTCGCACTGCTCGGGGCGCAGGCCGCCGATGGGCGTGGGTACGCCGGGCAGCAGCTTGACCGGCCGCAGGTTCACGTACTGGTCGAACGCGGTCCGCAGGTGGATCACCAGGCCGCGTTCGAGCACGCCGGGCGGCACCGACGGGTCGCCGACGGCGCCGAAGAGAATGGCGTCCGCCTTGGCCAGTTCCTGCTCCACGTCCGGCGGTACGACCTGGCCGGTTATCCGCCAGTAGTCCGCGCCGAGTTCGTAGTCCTCCCAGACCAGGTCGATCCCGAACCGTCGGGCGGCGGCGTCGCACGCCTTGACCGCCTGCGCGGTGACCTCCGGTCCGATGCCGTCGCCGGGCACCAGCGCGATTCGCTGGGCGCTCATGAGTCCACCCCTGTCCGCGTGCAGGAGACCGTCACCTGCCATCGCCCGGCCAAGCGTGGCGGGAACGGGCCCTCCGCAACAGGTCCAGGTCTCCGGCTAGGCTGGTACCAGCGGGACGCACAGGGCGTGTGCAGGGCGTACGACGACGGGACGAGGCGAGACCCCCGCGGAGGTGGGAGGTCGAGGTGGCGGATTTCCTGCTGCCGGTCAACCCGCAGAGCACGGTTCCGCTCTACGAGCAGATCATCACCGGGCTCGAGGACGCCATCCTCGCCGGGCAGTACGACGACGGCCCGCTGCCGAGCACGCGCCGCCTGGCCGAGGCGCTCGGCGTCTCCCGGAACACGGTGCTGACCGCGTACGACCGGCTCATGGAGCAGGGGCTGATCGTGACCGTCCCGCGCCGCGGTCTCTACGTCTCCTCGGACGCGGTGGTGCGGATGCGGGCCGCGCGGCGGACCACCCGTTCGCCGATGCAGCCGATCGACTGGGCGGCGCGGCTACCGGAACCGCCCCCGACTCCGGTGCACCGGGATCCGGCGTGGGCGCGGGCGCCGTTCCCCTTCGTGGTCGGCCAGCCCGACCCCACCATGTTTCCGATCGGCGCGTGGGAACGGGCGCAGCGTGAGGCGCTGCGGCAGGACGGGCTGACCCGGGTCATCGGGGACGCCGGCCAGGCCGACGACCCGGAGCTGGTGCGTCAGCTCTGCGAGCACGTGCTGCCCGCGCGCGGCATCTCCGCCCGTCCGGACCAGGTGATGATCACGCTGGGCTCGACGCACGCGCTGCACCTGCTGGCGAGCGTCCTCGTCCGGCCGGGCAGCGTGGTGCTCGTCGAGGACCCGGGCTACCCGGACGCGCGGACGATCATGCAGATGGCCGGTGCCGACGTGGTGCCCGGCGCGGTCGACGAGGACGGCCTGGTCGTCGAGGACCTGCCGGCGGACCTGCACGGCGCCCAGCTCGTCTACGTCACGCCGAGCCACCAGTACCCGACCGGCGCGACCATGTCGGCGTCCCGGCGTGAGGAGCTGCTGCGGCGGGCGGGAGCGGCGGACGCGGTCGTGATCGAGGACGACTACGACCCCGAGATGACGTTCCGCGGAATGCCCGCGGTGGCGGTGCGGGCCCTCGACGACGAGGACCGCGTGGTCTACCTCGGCAGCTTCAGCAAGCTGCTGGCACCGGGCCTGCGGCTCGGCTACGTGGTGGCGTCCCCGGCGCTCGTGGACGCCATGCGGGCCCGCTCCCGCTACGTGCTGCGTCACCCGCCCGGCCCGATGCAGCGCGCCCTCGCCCAGATGATCGCCAGCCGCGACCTGGCCCGTCACGTGCGTCGCGTCCGCGCCCACTACCAGGGGCTGTACGAGGAGATGGTGCGGGCGGTCGAGCGGCACGTGCGCTGGGGGCCGCAGCCGGTGCCGCGCGGCGGGCTGGCACGGTGGATCACCGGCCCGCCGGGGCTGGACGCCGGGGAACTCGCCCGCGAGCTGCGCCGGCAGGGCGTGCTGCTGGACCCGGGCGCGCCGTACTGGGCCACCCGGCCGGCGCCGCGTCACCACCTGCGCCTGGGGTACCAGGTGATGCCGCTGGACCGCATCGACGAGGGCGTGCGGCGGGTCGTGGAGGCCGTAGAAGTCCAGGTCCGGCCAGGGCTGGTACCCCCACCGACCCGGAAACTGGACGTTCCCCTCCGGGGTCGGAGTTCGTAACCTCCGACGCCATGACGTCGGACACCCACGCCTCCCTCCGCGCCGGCCATCTCGTGGACGAGCAAGCCGTCGTGACGCTGACCCAGGACCTGGTCCGCATCCCCTCGACCTGGGACGCGGGGCGCGGGCGCAGCGAGCAGCCCGCGGCGGAACTCGTCGCGGAGGTCATGCGAGGTTTCGGATGGCGACCGGACGTCACCGAGGTCGTCCCCGGGCGTCCCAACGTCGTCGCGGTGGTCGACGGTGGCCTGCCCGGCCCGACGCTGATGTTCGAGGGGCACACCGACGTCGTCACCGAGGGCGCTCCCGAGGAGTGGACTGTCGACCCGTTCGGCGGCGACATCGTCGACGGGCGGCTGTACGGTCGCGGCTCCGCCGACATGAAGGCCGGTGTCGCCGCGATGATCCACGCGACCCGGGCCGTCGAGCTGGCCGGGCCGTTCCCGGGCCGGATCGTGGTGGCGGCCCTGGTGGACGAGGAGGGCCAGATGCTCGGGGCGAAGCACTTCACCACGACGCCGCTGGCCGGTGAGGTGGACGCCGCGATCATCTGCGAGCCGGAGGCGGAGGAGATCTGCGCGGTCGCCAAGGGCGCCGTCCGGCTGCTGGTCACCTGCACCGGCAAGATGGCGCACGGCGCGATGCCGCAGCACGGCCGCAACCCCGTCCCCGCGGTGGCCGAGCTGGTCGCCGCGCTCGGCCGGTACCAGAAGGAGCTGCAGGCCGACCCGGGTGAGCACGAGCACCTCGGCCTGACGTTCCTGACCCCCACGGTCCTGGACGCCGGCTCCGCCGACCAGCTCAACGTCATCCCCGGCCGCGCCGTGCTCGGCGTGGACTGCCGGACCGTACCCGGTGTCGACCACGCCGCGCTCGCCGCGCGCGTCCGCTCCGACGCCGACGCCATCGGCGCCCGGCACGGCGTCACCTTCGCCGTCGAGGTCGTCGACGACCGGCCGTGCGCGGTCACCCCGGAGGACCACCCGATCTCGCTCGCCGTGGCCGACGCGCACCGCGCCGTCACCGGCGCCGAGCCGGTCTTCGGTGGTGTGCCCGGCGCGACCGACGGCACGATCCTGTGGCGCGACAGCGGCATCCCGAACGTCGTGTACGGCCCGGGCCCGAAGTGGATCGCCCACCAGCCCGACGAGTACGTCGAGGTCGACGACATCGTCCGCAAGACGAAGGTCTACGCCGAGGCGGCGCTGGCCTTCCTCAACGGGGCCACCGGCGCCCGGTCGGGTGCGGCGTCGTGACCGCGCAGGAGCTGCTGAACGCGCTGCCCGCCGGCCTGCCGATCGGCGCGGGCTGGACCACCACCGCGCAGACCGCGCCGGTCCGGTTCCCGTACGACGGCAGCATCGTGACCCAGGCGCCGTGGGGCGACATCGCCGACGGGGAGGCGGCTGTCGAAGCCGCGCGGGAGGTCGCCGCGGAGATGGCCGGCCTGCCCGGTCACCGGCGGCGCGCGATCCTGACGACAGTCGCCGCCGAGGTGCGCGCCCGCGCCGACGACCTCGCCGAGCTGCTGGTCCTGGAGACCGGCAAGCCGCTCGTCGACTGCCGGGTCGAGGTCGCCCGCACGCTTGTCACGCTGGAGACCGCCGCCGAGGAGGTCGGGCACCTGACCGGCGAGACGGTGGCACTGGACATGCAGCCGGCCGGCGAGGGCATGCTCGGCTTCTGGGTGCGCCGCCCGGTCGGTGTCGTCGTCGGCATCACCGGGTTCAACTACCCCCTGCTCCTGGCCGCCCACAAGGTCGCGCCGTCGGTCGCGGCGGGCTGCCCGGTGATCGTCAAGCCGGCGCCGAACACGCCGCTGGCCACGCTGGTGCTGGTCGACCTGTTCCGCCGGGCGGGCTGCCCGGCCGCCGGGGTCCAGCTCGTCACCGGTGGCGTCGAGGTCGGCAAGCTCCTGACCACGCATCCCGGCGTCGCCGCCGTGTCGTTCACCGGGTCCGCGCAGGTCGGCCACCAGATCGCCCGCGCCGCGGCCCCGCGCAAGGTGCTGCTCGAACTCGGGTCCAACGCGGCGCTCGTCGTCGGCCGCGACGCCGACCTGGACCGGGCCGCGGAAGCGGTCGTACGCGGGGGGTTCTACGCCTCCGGTCAGGCGTGCATCAGCGTGCAGCGGGTGATCGTCGAGGAGCCGGTCCGCGAGGCGCTGCTGGAACGCCTCCGGCCGCTGCTGGCTACGGTCACCACCGGCGACCCCCGGTCCGCCGGCACCCGGGTGTCCGCACTGGTGGACGAGGCGTCCACCGAGCGGGTCCACTCGTGGGTGGATCGCGCGGTCGCCGCCGGTGCGCGCTGCCTGGCCGGCGGTACGGCGCAGGGCCGGGTGCTGCAGCCGACGGTGCTCGTCGACGTCCCCGAGGACGCCGAGTGCTGGGCGGAGGAGATCTTCGGCCCGGTGGTCTGCGTCCGGTCGGTGCCGGACATGGACGCGGCGGTCGAGCTGGTCAACAGGTCGCGCTACGGGCTCCAGGCCGCCGTCTTCACCCGTGATCTGGCGGTGGCCCTGGACGTCGTGCGCCGTCTCGACGTCGGCGGGGTGCTCGTCAACGAGGTGCCCGGCTTCCGCGCCGACAACATGCCGTACGGCGGCGTCAAGGACTCCGGCATCGGCCGGGAGGGACCGCGCTTCGCCATGGAGGAGCTGACCGTGACCAAGATGGTGATGATCAGGCCATGATTCGGAGTGGGAGCACACACGCATGGTGATCTACTTCGTCCGGCGGCTGGCCATCCTCGCGGTATCCCTGTTCGCCGCGTCGATCCTCGTCTTCACGATGCTGTCGCTGCTGCCGGGCGACCAGGCGCAGGCGATGCTGGGTGTGAACGCCACCCCCGAGGCGCTGGAGGCGCTGCGGGAACAGTTCGGGACGAACCGCCCGTTCACCGAGCGGTACCTCGACTGGGCCGGCGGCCTGATCCGCGGTGACTTCGGCATCTCGCCGCTCAGCGGGGTGTCGGTCGGCTCGGAGATCGCCGACAAGCTCGGCGTGACGGTGCCGCTGATCCTGGCCGGGATGACGCTCGCGCTGCTCATCGCCGTGCCGCTGGGCATCCTCGCCGCCGTGAAGAGCCGGACCGCGATCGGGACGGCGCTGTCGGCGCTGAGCCAGGTCGGCATCGCCGTGCCGTCGTTCTGGCTCGGCATCCTGCTCATCACCGTGTTCGCGGTGAAGCTGCAGTGGCTGCCCGCCGGCGGGTTCACCGGATGGGACGACGTCGGCGGCGCCGTGCAGGCCCTGCTGATGCCGGCGCTGGTCCTCGGCGTGGCCCAGGGCGCGATCCTGATGCGCTACGTCCGGTCCGCGGTGGTCGAGGTCATGCAGGAGGACTTCATCCAGACCGCGCGGGCCAAGGGGCTCAGCCGCTCGCAGGCGCTGACCCGGCACGCGCTGCGCAACGCGGCCATCCCGGTCATCACCGTCCTCGGTCTGCAACTCGCGACGCTGCTCATCGGCACCGTCGTGATCGAGAACGTCTTCGGCCTGCCCGGTCTCGGCCGGATGCTGCTGCAGGACGTCGGCAACCGCGACCTGCTGAAGGTGCAGGGCACCGTGATGGTGCTGACCGCCGCGGTGCTTCTGATCAACTTCGTCGTCGACGTGGTGTACCACGCGGTCGACCCCAGGCTGAGGAGCAAGGCATGACATCAGTCGCCGACGCCCCACCGGACGCCACCGCCGACGTCGTCGCGGCCGGCCCGGTCAAGCCGCGCCGCCGCTGGAACCTCACGCTGGTGATCGGCGCCGGCCTGGTGGGCCTGGTCGTCCTCACCGCGCTGGTGTCGTTCCTCTGGACGCCGTACGACCCCACCCGGGTCGACCCGTCGCAGACGCTGCTCTCCCCGGGCGGGGACCACTGGCTCGGCACCGACCACTTCGGCCGGGACATCGTCAGCCAGCTCCTCGTCGGCGCGCGGACCACCCTGTTCGTCGGTGTCGTCGCCGTCGCGATCGCCGCCGCTGTGGGCGTACCCCTGGGTCTGCTCGCCGCCACCGGGCACCGCTGGCTCAGCGAGCCGGTGATGCGGGCGCTGGACATCGTGTTCGCCTTCCCGGCCATCCTGCTGGCGATCATCCTGGCTGCCGGCTTCGGCGCCTCCACCCTCACCGGCATGATCGCCATCGGCGTCGCCAACGTGCCGGTGTTCGGCCGCCTCACCCGGGCCGGCGCGATGCAGGTGCTGCAGAGCGACTTCGTGCTCGCCGCGCGCAGCTACGGCCGCCGGGGCGTGGTGCTCATGGTCCGGTACGTGCTGCCCAACATCGCCGCCCTGCTCATCGTGCAGGCGTCGGTGTCGTTCGCGCACGCGGTGCTCGCCGAGGCGGCGCTGTCCTACCTCGGGTACGGCACCCCGCCACCGACCCCCACCTGGGGCCGGATGCTCCAGGAGGCCCAGAACTACTTCGTCGTGCAGCCGATGCTCGCCGTCTGGCCCGGTCTGGCCATCGCCCTGTCGGTGCTCGGCTTCAACCTCATGGGCGACGGGCTGCGCGACGCCCTCGACCCGCGGCTGAGAGGACGGTGAGCGGCGTGAGCGGGCTCGTGGTGGAGGACCTCGTCGTCAAGGTCCACGACATCCAGGCCGTCAAGGGCGTCTCGTTCGAGATCGGGCGGGGCCGGCGGATGGGGCTGATCGGCGAGTCCGGCTGCGGCAAGTCCCTGACCGCGCTCGCGCTGATGGGCCTGCTGCCCCACGGCGTGACGGCGTCGGGCCGGGTGTTGCTGAACGGCCGGAACCTGCTCGACCTGTCCGACAAGGAGATGTGCGCGGTCCGCGGCAACGACATCGCCATGGTGTTCCAGGAGCCGATGACGGCGCTCAACCCGCTGATGCGGGTCGGCAACCAGGTCGCCGAGTCACTGCGGCTGCACAAGGGGATGAGCCGCGCGGCGGCCTCCGCCCGGGCCACCGAACTGCTCGAACGGGTCCAGCTGCCCGAGCCCGACCGGACCGCGCGCAAGTACCCGCACCAGCTCTCCGGCGGTCAGCGGCAGCGCGTCGTACTGGCCATCGCGCTGGCGTGCGACCCGGCCGTGCTGGTCGCGGACGAGCCCACCACGGCGCTGGACGTCACGGTGCAGGCGGAGATGCTGCGGCTGATGGACACGCTGGTGCGCGAGGAGGGCGCGTCGCTGCTGCTCATCACGCACGACCTGCCGGTCGTCGCCAGCATCTGCGAGGAACTGCTCGTCATGTACGGCGGCTCGATCGTCGAGCACGGCGACGTGGCGACGGTGTTCGACTCGCCCCGGCACCCGTACACGGCGGGCCTGCGGGCGTCCACGGTGCTGGAGAGCACCGACGGAAGCGGCCGGCTGTCGACGATCCCGGGCCGCGTCCCGTCGCTCGGGTCGTTCCCCACCGGCTGCGTGTACCGCAACCGCTGCCCGCGCGCCGACGACGTCTGCGCCACGGTGCCGCTGCTGACGGCGCCGCCCGGCAGCAACCAGCGGGCGGCCTGCCACCACCCCATCGAGAGCGACCAGCCCCTAGGAAGCGGGAAGGCCAGCGCATGACCACCACCCCGTTGCTGGAAGCCGTCGACGTGGTGCGCGAGTACCGCGCCCCGCGGCGGTCGCTGCGTACGCCGGGCCAGCCGATCCGCGCGCTCGACGGCGTGAGCGTGCAGGTCCACGAGGGCGAGGCGTTCGGCATCGTGGGGGAGAGCGGCTCCGGCAAGTCCACGCTGTCGCGCATCCTCATGGCCCTCGACCGGCCGACGTCCGGCACCGCGTTCTACAACGGGCAGCGGATCAGCGGCGTACCGGAGCGGAAGCTCGCGTTCCTGCGCCGCGACGTGCAGATGGTGCTGCAGGACCCGATGTCGTCGCTGAACCCGCGGATGCGCGTCGCGGACATCATCGCGGAGCCGATGCGCGCGCTGCGCCTGCCCGGCGACCACCGGGCCCGCGTGGCCGAGCTGATGCACTCGGTGGGCCTGCCCGAGGAGGCGGTGACCCGCTACCCGCACCAGTTCTCCGGCGGCCAGCGGCAGCGCATCGCCATCGCCCGCGCCCTCGCGGCCGGGCCGAAGGTCATCGTCGGCGACGAGCCGGTCAGCGCGCTCGACGTCTCGGTCCGCGCGCAGATCCTCAACCTGCTCACCGACCTGGCCGAGCAGTTCAAGCTGACCCTGATCCTGGTCTCCCACGACCTGTCCGTGGTCCGGTACCTCTGCGACCGGATCGCGGTGATGAACCAGGGCCGGATCGTCGAGACGGGTGACACCGAATCGATCTACTCCGACCCCCGGCACCCCTACACCCAGAGGCTGCTGTCCGCGGTGCCCACCCTGAGCGGCGACCTCCTGGACCGATTCAACAGGAGCAGCACATGAGGTTGGTTGACCGCGTCGCCGTCGTCACCGGAGGCGCCAGCGGCATCGGACTGGCCACCGTCGGCCGGCTCGTCGAGGAGGGCGCGCGCGTCGTCATCGCCGACCTCGACGGCGACCGCGCCGCCAAGGCGGCCGCCGACTTCGGGTCCGCCGTCGTCGGCGTGGCCTGCGACGTCACCCGGGCCGCCGACTGCCGCGCCGCCGTCGAGACCGCCGTCGAGCGGTTCGGCCGGCTCGACCTCATGCACGCCAACGCCGGTACGCCGTTCACCGGCCCGCTGGACGAGGTGGACCAGGCGACGCTGGACCGCGTGGTCGACGTCAACCTCAAGGGCGCGTTCTGGACCGCGCAGGCCGCCGCGCCCGCGCTGATCGAGGCCGGTGGCGGCGCGATCGTGTTCACCGCGTCGCTGCAGGCGGTCATCGCCCGCCCCCGGTACGCGCCGTACACCGCCGCCAAGCACGGCGTCATCGGTCTGATGAAGGCGCTGGCGCTGGAACTCGCGCCGCACGGCGTCCGGGTCAACGCGATCGCCCCGGCGGCGACCGAGACGCCGATGCTCTCGGCGTTCCTCGGCGGGATGGGTGACGTGCCGGACAGCGCCCGGGAGAACTTCCGGGCGTCGATCCCGCTGGGACGCATGGCGACGCCGCGCGACTCCGCCGACGCGGTGGTGTTCCTCGCCAGCGACGAGGCGCGAATGGTGACGGGCCACACGCTCGTCCTCGACGGCGGCACGACGGCCGGCTGAGGCGTCCCGTGACCAGTTCGCTGGCGGACCCTCCGTACGAGGGCACGATCGGGCGCACCTACCACGAGTCGACGGAGCACTGGAGCGCGCCGCAGTGGGCCGCCCCGGGCACCCCGAACGTGGTGTACGTGCTGCTGGACGACGTCGGGTTCGCCGACTTCGGCTGCTTCGGCGCCGAGATCGACACCCCGACGATCGACCGGCTGGCCGCGTCCGGGCTGCGGTACACCAACTTCCACACCTCGCCGCTGTGCTCGCCGACCCGGGCCAGCGTGCTCACCGGCCGCAACCACCACAGCGTCGGCATGCGCATGCTGTCCAACTTCGACAGCGGCTTCCCCAGCGGGCGGGGGCGGATCACCCACGCCGCCGCCACCGTCGCGGAGATGCTCGGCGACGCCGGGTTCAACACCATGGCGGTCGGCAAGTGGCACGTCGCGCCGCTGGAGCACACCACGCCGTCCGGCCCGTACGACCAGTGGCCGCTGGGCCGTGGCTTCGAGCGGTACTACGGCTTCCTGGAGGCCGAGACCGACAACTTCTATCCGGAACTGGTGTACGACAACCACCAGGTGGACCCGCCGGCCACCCCGGAGGAGGGCTACCACCTGACCGAGGACCTGACCGACCGGGCCATCGGGTTCGTCCGGGACCAGACCTCGTTCACCCCGGAGAAGCCGTTCTTCCTGTATCTGGCGTACGCCGCCGCGCACGCGCCGCACCAGGCCCCGCCGGAGTACCTGGCGAAGTACCGGGGCCGCTACGACGCCGGCTGGGACGTCATCCGCGCGGACCGGCACCGGAGGCAGATCGGGCTCGGCATCGTCCCGCCGGACGCGCCGCTGCCACCGCACAACCCCGGCGTCGTCCCGTGGGACGACGTGCCGCCGGAGCAGCGGCGCCTGTTCGCCCGCATGCAGGAGGCGTACGCGGCGATGGTCGACCACACCGACGCCCAGCTCGGGCGCCTGGTCGACTTCCTGGAGCGGATCGGCCGGCTCGACAACACGATCTTCGTGGTCATGTCGGACAACGGGGCGAGCCCCGAGGGCACGCCGCTGGGCACGCTCAACCCGACCGCGTTCCAGAACCGGGTGCCGGAGAACCTCCAGGACAGCCTGGCCCGGATCGACGAGATCGGCGGCCCGCGCGCGCAGAGCAACTATCCGCTGGGCTGGGCCCAGGTCAGCAACACCCCGTTCCGCCGCTACAAGCAGCACACCCACGAGGGCGGGGTCCGGGTGCCGTTCGTGCTGAGCTGGCCGGCCGGTGACGTACCCGGCGGGGGAGTGCGGACGCAGTTCCAGCACAGCATCGACGTCACCGCGACGGTGCTGGACCTCGTCGGGGTGCAGCCGCCCGCGGTGCGCCGGGGCGTCCCGCAGATGCCGCTGCACGGCCGTAGCTTCCGCGACGGGCTGCGCGACCCGGCGGCGCCACCGTCACGGGACCGCCAGTACTTCGAGATGTTCGGCCACCGCGGCATCTACCACCAGGGCTGGAAGGCTGTCGCGTTCCACGAGCGGGGCACCTCGTGGGACGAGGACCGCTGGGAGCTGTACCGGATCGACGAGGACCCGACCGAGAGCCGCGACCTGGCCGCCGAGCATCCGGAGGTGCTGCGGCGCCTCATCGAGGAGTTCTGGATCGAGGCGGCCCGCTACGACGTGCTGCCGCTGGACGACAGGGGATTCGCGGTTCGGGCCCGGGTGCCGCGACCCGGATCGGTACGGGACCGGCTGGACTTCACCTACCTGGCGGGCGTACCGACGATCTCCGGCGCGGCGGTGCCGCCGACGATGAACCGCTCGCACGCCATCACCGCCCGGGTGCACCGCACCGACGCCACCCAGGGCGGCGTGATCGTGGTGCTCGGCAACGTCAGCGGCGGCTACGTGCTGCACATCCAGGACAACCACCTGGTGTACGAGTACAACCACCTCGGCACCCACTACGTGCTGCGGTCCGAGGGCGAGTTGCCGCTGGGCCCGGTGGAGCTGACCTTCGAGCTGACCAAGACCGCCGACTGCCAGGGCACCGGCCGCCTGTTCGTGGACGGCGAGGCGGCGGGCGAGGCGCTGTTCCCGCGGTTGCTGCCGTTCTTCCACGGGTTCGCCGGCATGGACGTCGGGCGCAGCATCCACTCGCCGGTGTCGCCGAGCTACCCGGCCCGGCACGAGTTCTCCGGCGAGCTGGAGTACGTGCGGTTCCGGCTCGCCGCGTCCGAGGAGGTGGGTGAGCCCATCGCCCCGGCGGGCGACGTCGCGCCGCGTCCGTCGGCCGGCGTCGGGTTCGAGGTCGTGGACTGACGCGCGCGCCCGCGCGTACGGCGACGGCGCGTGGACGGACCTCGTTGTCCGTCCACGCGCCGTCCGTCCACCGGGGCCTCAGCGCAGGGCCAGACCCCACAGCGGGTCCTCCAGGAACCGGCCGACGTGGGCGAGCACCCGGCTGCCCAGTTCCCCGTCCACCAGCCGGTGGTCGAACGACAGCGACAACTGCACCGTCCACCGGGGAACGACCTGCTCGTCGACCACCCACGGCATCCGGCGCAGCGCGCCGAGGCAGAGGATCGCCGCCTCGCCGGGGTTGAGGATCGGAGTGCCGGCGTCCACGCCGAACACGCCGATGTTGGTGATGGTGATCGTCCCTCCGGCCAGGTCGGCGGGACGGGTGCGGCCCTCCCGCGCGGTGCTCGCCAGCTCGTTGAGGGCGACCGCGAGGTCCCGTACCGGAAGGGTCTGCGCGGCCTTGATGTTCGGCACGAGCAGGCCGCGCGGCGTCGCGGCGGCGATGCCCAGGTTGACGTCGGCGAACCGGACGATCTCCTGGTTCTCCTCGTCCCAACTGGAGTTCACGTCCGGATGCCGGCGGACGGCGTCCAGCACCGCCAGCGACGCCACGAGCAGCGGGCTGACCTTCACCCCCTGGAAGGCCGGGTCCTGCCTCAGCCGGTCCACGAACTCGACGGTGCCGGTCATGTCGACGGTGAGGAACTCGGTGACGTGCGGCGCGGTGAACGCGCTGGCGACCATGGCGGCGGCGGTCGCCTTGCGGACCCCGCGCACGGGCAGGCGCTCGTCCCGCCGGGCGTCGGTCGCCGGCGCCGGGCCGGTGGTGTGGTCGAGCAGGTCCTGGCGCGTGATCCGGCCGCCGGGGCCGCTGCCGCGTACCTCGGTCAGCTCCACACCGAGGTCCTTGGCGAGCTTGCGCAGCGGAGGCTTGGTGAGCACCGGCGGCCGGGACGTGTGCGCCGGGCGGGCCGGCTCGGCCGGGCGTACCGACGGCGTGGCGCGGCGTGGCCGCCGCGTCCGCGCCTGGGCGGACACCCCGTAGCCGACGAGCACCGCGGTGCGTTCCTCGGCGGGCTCCTCGGTGGCCGGCGATGCGGCGGCCGGCGCGGCGTCCGGGTCGTCCCCGGTCCGGATCGCGATGATCGGCGAGCCGACCTCGACGGTCTGCCCCGCCTCGGCCAGGAGGCGGTCCACCACCCCGGCGTACGGGCTGGGCAGCTCGACCACGGCCTTGGCGGTCTCGATGTCCACGATGACGTCGTTGAGGCCGACCGGATCGCCCGGTGCGACCCGCCAGGTGACGATCTCGGCCTCGGTGAGGCCCTCGCCGACGTCGGGCAGACGGAACTGCTGAACGGTCACGTGTACCTCTCCCTTCAGGCGGCCAGGACGCGGTCGACGGCGTCGAGGATCCGGTCCAGGTCGGGCAGGTACTCCTCCTCGACCTTCGCCGGCGGGTACGGCAGGTTGAAGCCGCCGACCCGCTCGACCGGCGCCTCCAGCGAGTAGAAGCACCGGCTCGTCACCTGCGCGACGACCTCGGCACCGAACCCGGCGAACGTGGGGGCCTCGTGGACCACCACCGCCCGGCCGGTGCGGCGCACCGACTCCTCGATGGTCGCCACGTCCAGCGGGGAGATGGACCGCAGGTCGATCACCTCGATGTCGCGGCCCTCCTGCGCCGCGGCCTCGGCGGCGGCCACGCAGGTGGCGACAGTGCCGCCGTACGTCAGCAGCGTCACGTCGCTGCCCGGCCGTACGGTCCGGGCGCGGTCCAGCGGCAGCGGCGGCCCGGAGTCCTCCGGTGTCACCTCGCCCTTGACCCAGTAGCGGCGCTTCGGCTCGTAGAAGATGACCGGGTCGTCACCGGCGACGGCCTGCCGGATCATCCAGTGCGCGTCGTCCGGGCTGGCGCAGTAGACGACCCGCAGCCCGGCGGTGTGCGCGAAGTACGCCTCGTTCGACTCGCTGTGGTGCTCCACCGCGCCGATGCCGCCACCGACCGGGATCCGGATCACCACCGGCAGGGCGGTACGGCCGCCGGTGCGGGCCCGCATCTTGGCGAGCTGGGAGACGATCTGGTTGAACGCGGGGTACACGAAGCCGTCGAACTGGATCTCGCAGACCGGGCGGTACCCGCGCAGCGCCAGCCCGATGGCCGTGCCGACGATCCCGGACTCGGCGAGAGTGGTGTCCACCACCCGGGCCTCACCGAAGTCCTTCTGGAGACCGTCGGTGACCCGGAAGACGCCGCCGAGCCGGCCGACGTCCTCGCCCATCAGGAGGACCTTGTCGTCGTCCTTCATGGCGCGGCGCAGGCCGGAGTTCAGTGCCTGACAGAGGGTGAGCATGAACGAGTTCTCCGATCGCGGGCGGGCGTCAGTCGAGGAAGGAGGCGCGGTAGGCGACGAACGCGTCGCGCTCCTCCCGCAGGAGCTGGGGCACGTCGGCCAGCACCGTGGCGAAGGCGTCGGCGAGGTCCGGCGCCGTCAGGGCCAGGCACTCCCGGCGGGTCCGGTCGGCCAGTTCGTCCGCCTCGGCCTGGATCTCGCCGAGGAACGCCTCGTCGCTCCAGCCCTCGGCGCGCATGAGCGCCTCGACCCGGGCCAGCGGGTCCCGCGCCCGCCACGCCTCCAGCTCGTCGTCCGTGCGGTACCGGGTCGGGTCGTCGGACGTGCTGTGCCCGCCCATCCGGTACGTGGTGGCCTCGACGATCGCGGGGCCGGCGCCGGACCGGGCGTGCTCGGTCACCGCCGACGTCACCGCGTACACCGCCAGCACGTCGTTGCCGTCGACCCACTCGCTGCGCAGGCCGAAGCCGGCGCCGCGCCGGTGGATCGGGGTACGCGTCTGCGACGCCGTCGGCGTCGAGATGGCCCACTGGTTGTTCTGGCAGAAGAACACTATCGGGGCGGCGTTCACCGCGGCGATGTTCATCGCCTCGCTCGCGTCGCCCTCGCTCGCGGCCCCGTCACCGAAATACGTGACGACGACCGTGTCGCTGCCGTCGCGCTGCACCCCGAGGGCGTACCCGGTGGCGTGCAGCAGCTGGGCGGCCAGCACCAGCGTGTAGATGTGGAACGCGTACGGCTCCGGGTCCCAGCCGCTGTGCGCGACGCCGCGCCACTGACGCAGCAGGTCGGCCGGGCCGATGCCGCGCCACAGGGCCGCGGCGTGCTCCCGGTAGCTCGGGAAGACGTAGTCGTCGGCGCGTACCGCCGCTACCGAACCGATCTGGGCGGCCTCCTGGCCGCGGCACTGCAGCCACAGGCCCAGCTCACCCTGTCGCTGCAACGCGAACGCCTCGTCGTCGAGGCGGCGGGCGAGCCGCATCCCCCGGTACAGGTCGCGGGTGAGGCGGCCGAGGGCGTCACGGTCGGCGTCGACGTCCGGGTGCAGGCGCCCGTCCGGGGCGACGAGCTGGGTCCAGCCCTCGGACGTACGCGGAAGGCCGGTGGTGCCGGCGAAGGGGTTGGTGACCGGTGGGTCGGCGAGATCTACGGTAGTCATTCGTCACCTTCTGGGTGCGTCGGTCTCCGCGTCACCGGGGTCACCGGCCGTCTCGCGGATCTCGGATACGGGACCGCCCGCCGGGGTGGACCCGGCGGGCGGTGATGGGCATTGCCTCAGACCGTGTGGCGGTCGGCGAGTGTCAGCGCCTCGTCGAGGATCGCCAGGCCCGCCTTGGCCTCCGTCTCCGACACGGTGCACGGCGGCACCACGTGGATCCGGTTGAAGTTCGCGAACGCGACCAGGCCGCCCCGCTTGCATGCGGCCAGCACCTCGTTCATCTCCGGCGACGACGACCCGTACGGCGCCAGCGGCTCCTTCGACTCGCGGTCGCGTACCAGTTCCAGCGCCCAGAACACGCCGAGCCCGCGTACGTCACCGACGCTCGGGTGCCGTTCGGCCAGCTCGCGCAGTCCCGGGCCCAGCACGTCGGCGCCGATCGTGGCGGCGTTCTCGACGATCCGCTCGTTCCGCATCACGTTGATGGTGGCGACGGCGGCGGCGGTGGCCAGCGGGTGACCGGAGTAGGTCAGGCCGCCGGGGTAGGCGCGGGTGGCGAACGTCTCGGCCACGTGGTCGGCGATCACCACACCGCCGAGCGGGACGTAACCGGAGTTCACGCCCTTCGCGAAGGTGATCAGGTCGGGCACCACGCCGTAGTGGTCCAGCGCGAACCAGGCGCCGGTACGCCCGAAGCCCGCCATCACCTCGTCGGCGATGTAGAGGATGCCGTGCCTGTCGCACAGCTCCCGTACGCCCGCGAGGAAGCCCGGCGGCGGCGGCATGATGCCGGCGGTGCCCGGCACCGTCTCCAGCACGATCGCGGCGATGGTGGACGGGCCCTCCATCTCCACCACGCGTTCGAGGTGGCGCAGCGCGAGCGTGCACTCCTCCTCCTCGGTCGTGGCGCCGAACTCCGACCGGTACAGGAACGGGCCGAAGAAGTGCACGACCCCGGCGGTGCCGTTGTCGCTGGGCCAGCGGCGCGGGTCGCCGGTGAGGTTCACCGCGGTCTGGGTGCCGCCGTGGTAGCTGCGGTACTGCGACAGCACCTTCGGCCGGCCGGTGTGCAGCCGGGCCATCCGGACGGCGTGCTCGATCGCATCCGCGCCGCCGTTGGTGAAGAACACCTTCTCCAGGCCCGCCGGGGTCAGCTCGGCGATCAGCCGGGCCGCCTCGCCCCGGGCGTCGTTGGCGTACGACGGCGCGATCGTGCACAGCTTGGCGGCCTGCTCCTGGATCGCCGCGACCACCACCGGGTGCTGGTGGCCGATGTTGGTGTTGACGAGCTGCGACGAGAAGTCCAGGTAGCGGTTCCCGTCGCCGTCCCAGAAGTACGAGCCCTCGGCCCGCTCGACCACCATCGGGTCGAGCAGCGACTGGGCGGACCAGGAGTGGAAGACGTGGGCCCGGTCGAGTTCGTAGGTGCGGCGTGCGCTGCTGCTCATCGGCGTTCTCTCTCCGCTGCTCAGACGTTCTCGGGGAAGCCGAGGTTGATGCCGCCGTGGCTGGGGTCGAGCCACCGGGAGGTGACGACCTTGCCGCGGGTGAAGAAGTGCACGCCCTCGGCGCCGTGGGCGTGCGAGTCGCCGAAGAGGCTGTCCTTCCAGCCACCGAAGGAGTAGTAGGCCATTGGCACCGGGATCGGCACGTTGACGCCGACCATGCCGACCTCGACCTCGTTCTGGTAGCGGCGGGCCGCACCGCCGTCGTTGGTGAAGATGGCCGTGCCGTTGCCGTACCGGTTGGCGTTCACCAGCGCGAGCGCCTCGTCGTAGCTGCCGACGCGCACCACGGAGAGCACCGGCCCGAAGATCTCGTCGGTGTAGACGCTCATCTCCGGCGACACCCGGTCCAGCAGGCTCGGGCCGAGCCAGAACCCGGACTCGTCGCCGTCGACCCGCACCTCGCGGCCGTCCACCACCAGCTCCGCGCCGGCCTCGACACCAGCGTCGAGGTACGACGCGACGCGGTCGCGGTGCTCCCGGGTGACCAGCGGGCCCATGTCGCAGGAGCGCCGGCCGTCACCGACCTTCAGCGTGGCGATCCGCTCGCGGATCCGGGCCACCAGGTCGTCTGCGACGGGCTCGACGACCACCAGGGCCGAGATCGCCATGCACCGCTCGCCGGCCGAGCCGAACCCGGCGTTCACCGCCGCGTCGGCCGCCAGGTCGAGGTCGGCGTCCGGCAGCACCACCATGTGGTTCTTCGCGCCGCCGAGGGCCTGGACGCGCTTGCCGTTGCGGGTGCCGGTCTCGTACACGTACCGGGCGATCGGCGTGGAACCGACGAACGACACCGCCTTGACCTCGGGGTGCTCCAGCAGCCGGTCCACGGCGACCTTGTCGCCGTGCACGACGTTGAACACGCCGGCGGGCAGGCCGGCCTGCTCCCACAGCCGGGCCACGAGCAGCGACGCGGACGGGTCCTTCTCGCTGGGCTTGAGCACGACGGCGTTGCCCGCCGCGATGGCGATGGGCACGAACCACATCGGGACCATCACCGGGAAGTTGAAGGGGGAGATCACGGCGCAGACGCCGACCGGCTGCCGGATGGAGTAGACGTCCACGTTCGTGGAGACGCCCTCCGAGTAGCCGCCCTTGAGCAGGTGCGGGATGCCGCACGCGAACTCGACGACCTCCAGGCCCCGGGTGACCTCGCCGAGGGCGTCGGAGACGACCTTGCCGTGCTCGGCCGTGATCAGCTCGGCCAGCTCCTGCTTGTGCTGGTTGACCAGCTCCCGGAACGCGAACAGCACCTGCGTGCGCTTGGTCAGCGACGAGTTCCGCCAGGAGGCGAACGCGGCGGCGGCGGAGGCGACGGCCTGGTCCACCTCGTCGACCGAGGCCAGCGGCACCTCGGTCCGGACCGCGCCCAGCGCCGGATCGTAGACTGGGGCCGTACGCTCGGTGACGCCGGCGAACGGCTTGCCGTCGATCCAGTGGGTCACCCGCTCCAGCGGGACGGGAGCGGGCACGGTGCCGGGTGCTGTCTGGGTCATGCCCGGGATCATCTGCGCTTCCCCAGGTCGGGGCAATGGGCACTGTGTCGTTCCCGTCCGCGGGAAGCGCACATACTGTGCGCCGAGGAGAGGGGGAGACGCTCCGATGCCCATGACGGTCCGCGACGTGCTCGAACTGCCGGCGTTGCAGCAGGCCGGGCCGCGCGTCCTGGCGGGCCGGGACCGGCTGGACGCGCCGGTGCGCTGGGTGCACGTCGCCGAGATCCCCGAGATCGCCGACCTGCTCCGGGGCGGCGAGCTGGTGCTGACGACCGGTATCGGCCTGCCCCCTGACGACGACGGCCTGCGCCGGTGGATCGACGGCCTGGCGGCGGTCGGGGTGGCGGGTGTGGTGGTCGAGTTGGGCCGCCGGTTCGGTGGCACCCTGCCGGCCGGGCTGGTCGAGCACGCCCGCAGCCGGAACCTGCCCCTCATCGCGCTGCGGCGCGAGATGCGTTTCGTCGCCGTCACCGAGGTCGTCCACTCCGTGATCGTCGAGGAGCAGACGGCCGACCTGCTCGCGAAGGACGAGATCCACCGCATCTTCACCGAGCTGTCGGTGGAGGGCGCCGAGCCCCGGCAGGTGCTCCGCGAGGTCACCCGCCTGTCCCGGCGTCCCGCCGTGCTGGAGAACCTCGCCCATCACGTGCTGGCGTACGAGACCGGCCCGCTCACCGCCGAGGAACTGCTCGACCGCTGGGAGACCCGCTCCCGCGCGGTCGAGGTCCCGTCCGGCACCGGCTACGAGCCGCGCTCGGGCTGGCTGGTGACGAGCGTCGAGGCGCGCGGCAACCGGTGGGGGCGGCTCGTGCTGCTGTGCGAGCAGGAGCCGCCGGCCCGGACCCGGGTGCTGCTGGAGCGCGCCGCGTCCACCATCGCGCTGAACCAGCTCGTGGCCCGGGACTCGTCGTCTGTCGAACGGCAGGCGCGCAGCAGCCTGCTGCTGAGCATCGTCAACCACTCGGCGCCCACCCGGGACGTGGCGCTGCGGGCGCGCGGGCTCGGTGTCGTCCTGGAGCAGCGACTGCTGCTCGGCGTCGTGGTCCGGCGGCGGCGTCCGGCCCCGGCCGGCGGCGCCGGCCCGAACGCGCCCCGGCGGGAACTGCTGGACGCGGTGGAGACGGCGGTACGCGAGTGCGGGCTCGCCGCGCTGGTCGGTGACGTGGACGAGGCGGCCGGTGGCACCGGCGTCACGCTCCTCGTCGCGCTCGACGAGACCGGCTCCGACGAAGCGGCGCTGCACGGCCTGTCCACCGCGCTCACCCGGGCGGGGCACCGGGCCGGCTCGGACGTCGTCGTCGCCGCCGGATCGGTGGTCCGGACGCTCGACCTGGCCCGGCGTTCGCTTGTCGAAGCGGCGCAGGTGGCCGACGCCACGGTGCACACCGCCGAGCCCCGCCCGTTCTACCGGCTCGGCGACGTCCGCCTGCGGGGCCTGCTGTACCTGCTCCGCGACGACGTGCGCCTGCAGACGTTCGTCGAGCGCGAGCTGGGCCCGCTGCTCTCCTACGACCAGCGGCACGGCACGAACCACGTCGCGCTGCTGGAGACGTACCTCGTGGAGGGCCGCAACAAGCGGCGCGCGGCGGACGCGATGTCGCTGTCGCGATCCGCGCTCTACCAGCGGCTGGAGTTGATCGAGCGGGTGCTCGGCGTAGACCTGGACTCGAGCGAGCGGCGCCTGTCGCTGCACGTGGCGCTCACCGCCCGGGACGTCATGCGCGCCGGCGGCCCGGAGCCCACCGGCTGATCGTCACCTGTGGGTGCCGCGGCCCGACCGGAGGCGCCGCGCGCCGTCGCGGGTCGGCGCGCTGTGCACGCTGACGCTGACCACCGGTACGGCGTTCGCGACGCTCTTGCGGACCGTCTCCATCGGCGCCGTGCCGGGGGTGCACTCGACGATCATCACCGCGGACCGGTCGGGGCACTGCACGTACTGGACGTGTGAGACGGCGACCCGGCGGGAGTGCAGCACGGAGAGCACCTTGAGCAGGCCGGTCGTGGAGTGGCCCACGCCGAGGTGGATCACCATCGTGGTCGGCGTGCCGTGGTTGGCGGCGGGCTCGGCGTGCGGTCGGCCGGGGGCGGGCCGGGGATGGTCGACGGTGGCGGGGGTGGATGCGGACACGCTCACGGGGGCCTCTCAAGGACGAGCCGACAGGATCTCGTGGCCGGCGACGCACGCGGAGGCGTACGCCGCCTAGGTAATCAGCCGGGTCGCGATTCGATTGCCCACGGCCGGAGTCTGGCACGGGAACCGGGCCTCCGGGAGGTCGCGCCGGGCAGTCGTCCGCCACGTGAGACAGGGCCCTGACCTGCGGATCGACGGTGATGGGTCGTCCGGTGGGACCGGCCGCCGGGTTACCGGCCGGTACGCGAGCCCTTAAGGATCGTTCAGGATCCCGCTCTACACTCGGACTCGGGACGACGACTTGAGAAGGAGCTCCGCGCATGGACGCTGACGAGATCGCCGCCGGTCGGGCCCGCTGGCAGGCCCGCTACGACGCCGCCCGCAAGCGCGACGCGGACTTCACCACGCTGTCCGGAATGCCGGTCGAGCCGGTGTACGGCCCGCCGGAGGACACCGCGTACCCCGGGTTCGAGCGGATCGGCTGGCCGGGCGAGTTCCCGTACACCAGGGGTCTGTATCCGACCGGCTACCGCGGGCGGACCTGGACCATCAGGCAGTTCGCCGGCTTCGGCAACGCCCGGCAGACCAACGAGCGCTACAAGATGATCCTCGGCGCGGGCGGCGGCGGTCTCTCCGTCGCCTTCGACATGCCGACGCTGATGGGCCGCGACTCGGACGACCCGCAGTCCCTCGGCGAGGTCGGCCACTGTGGTGTCGCCGTGGACTCGGCCGCCGACATGGAGGTGCTGTTCGACGGCATCGACCTGGCCGGCGTGACCACCTCGATGACCATCTCCGGCCCGGCCGTGCCGGTCTTCTGCATGTACCTGGTCGCCGCCGAGCGGCAGGGCGCCGACCTGTCCACGCTGGACGGCACACTCCAGACGGACATCTTCAAGGAGTACATCGCGCAGAAGGAGTGGCTGTTCGACCCCGAGCCGCACCTGCGCCTCATCGGCGACCTGATGGAGTACTGCGCCCGGGAGATCCCCCGGTACAAGCCGCTGTCGGTCTCCGGCTACCACATCCGCGAGGCCGGCTCGACCGCCGCGCAGGAGCTGGCGTACACGCTGGCCGACGGGTTCGGGTACGTCGAGCTGGGCCTGTCGCGCGGGCTGGACGTGAACACGTTCGCCCCCGGCCTGAGCTTCTTCTTCGACTCGCATGTGGACTTCTTCGAGGAGATCGCCAAGTTCCGCGCCGCCCGCCGGATCTGGGCCCGCTGGCTGCGCGACGTGTACGGCGCGACCAGCGAGAAGGCGCAGTGGCTGCGGTTCCACACGCAGACCGCCGGTGTGTCGCTGACCGCGCAGCAGCCGGTGAACAACGTGGTCCGTACCGCCGTGGAGGCCCTGGCGGCGGTGCTCGGCGGCACCAACTCGCTGCACACAAACGCCCTCGACGAGACGCTCGCCCTGCCCACCGACGAGTCGGCCGAGATCGCCCTGCGGACCCAGCAGGTGCTGATGGAGGAGACCGGGGTGACGAACGTGGCCGACCCGCTCGGCGGGTCCTGGTACGTCGAGGCGCTCACCGACCGGATCGAGGCCGAGGCGGAGGAGATCTTCGCCCGGATCAAGCAGCTCGGCGGGGAGGGCCCGCACACCATCGGCCCGATGACCTCCGGCATCCTGCGCGGCATCGAGGACGGCTGGTTCACCGGGCACATCGCCGAGTCGGCGTTCGTCTACCAGCAGGCGCTGGAGAAGGGCGACAAGAAGATCGTCGGCGTCAACTGCCACACCGGCACCGTCGCCAAGGACCTGGAGATCCTGCGCATCTCGCACGAGGTGGAGCTGGAGCAGCGCCGGGTGCTGACCGAGCGCAAGTCGGCCCGCGACGACGCCGCCGTCACCGCCGCCGTGGCGCGGATGGTCGAGGTGGCGCGGACCGGCGAGAACATGATCCCCGCCATGCTCGACGCGGTCCGCGCCGAGGCCACCCTCGGCGAGATCTGCGACGCGCTCCGCGCCGAGTGGGGCGTCTACCGCGAGCCCGCCCGCTTCTGACCCCCGCTCTGCAAGGAAGGGCCCCTTGTTGACAGCAGCTGTTAACAAGGGGCCCTTCCTTGCGGGCGGGCTGAGCTGGGGGAGAGTGGTGACTGTCGCCGTCGCGGCTGGTCGGAGATCCGTCGCGTACGTGCGAGACTAGACAACCATGAGCGACCCACGGATCACCTCGTCGATCTTCACCCGCGGCGCGGTCGACCTCAGCGCGCTGCGCACCCCCGCACCGGCCGACACCTCCACCGCCACACCGTCTCCGGGCGGCACACCCGCCGGGCTGCCGGGCAGCCCCGCCGGGTCCGCCGCCGTGATCGACGTGACCGAGGCGAACATCCAGTCCGAGGTGCTCGAACGCTCGCTCACCACACCGGTCGTGGTCTTCTTCGGCGCCGCCGGCTACCCGGAGAGCGACCAGTTCGCCCCGGTGCTGGAGAAGCTGGCCGCCGAGGGCGGCGGAGCGTGGCTGCTGGCCCGGGTCGACGTGCAGCACCAGCCGCGGCTCGCGCAGATGTTCCAGCTGCAGGCGCTGCCCACCACGTACGCCATCGTCGGCGGACGCCCGATCGACGCCTTCCCCGGCCCGGTGCCGGAGTCGCAGTTGCGACAGTGGCTCCAGGCGGTGCTCAAGGCCGGCGGCGTCACAGTCGCCGAGCCGGAGGACCCGCGCCTCGACGCCGCCGACGACGCGCTGATGAGCGGCGACCTCGACGCGGCCGAGGCGGCGTACCGGAAGATCCTCGCCGAGTCGCCCGGGGACGCGGCGGCGGAGGCGGGCCTGGCGCAGGTCGGGCTGGCCCGCCGGGTCGCCGGCGCGGACCCGCAGGGCGCGCTCGACGCCGCGGCCGCCGCCCCCGACGACGTCGACGCCCAGCTGCTGGCCGCCGACATCGAGGTGCTCAGCGGCCTCGCCGACCAGGCGTACAAGCGGCTCGTCGGCCTGGTCCGGCGCACCGCCGGAGACGACCGGGACCGGGTACGCCAGCACCTGCTCGGCCTGTTCACCATCGCCGGCCCGGACGACCCGGCCGTGGCCTCCGCCCGACGCGCCCTGGCCAGCGCACTGTTCTGAGTCAACCCGCGCGGGCCGGCGCACCGCCGGCCCGCCCGACCGCCGAGGACGGGAGCCCATGATGCGCCGGATCGCCGTCCTCGACGCGCCGACGAACCTCGGACTGCGCCCGCCGACCGCCAGCTCCGTCCCCGGCTGCGCCAAGGCGCCTGGTGCGCTGCGCGACCACGGCCTGCTCGCCCGGCTGCGGGCACGCGACGCCGGCTGCCTCACCCCGCCCCGGTACGACCCGGGGGACTGGCGACCCGGCGACGGCGTCTGCCACGCGCCGGAGATCTCCGCGTACTCGCTGGCGCTCGCCGACCGGATCGGCGCGATCATCGACCGGGGCGAGTTCCCGCTGGTGCTCGGCGGGGACTGCTCGGTGCTGCTCGGCTCGGCGCTGGCCATGCACCGCCTCGGCGAGGCGGTCGGCGGGCGGATCGGGCTGGTCTTCGTCGACGGCCACTCCGACTTCCGGCACCCGGGCAACGCCTCCTACGTCGGTGCGGCGGCCGGGGAGGACCTGGCCCTGGTCACCGGCCGGGGCCAGCCCGACCTGGCCGCTATCGAAGGGCGACGGCCCTACTTCCGGGACATCGACGTGGTGGTGCTCGGCATCCGCGCGCAGGACGAGTACCGCCTCGACCTCCAGGCCGCCGGCATCACCACCCGGCCGGTGCCGGCGCTGCGCGCCGAGGGCGCGGCCCGGACCGCCCAGTGGGCGCACGAGCAGCTCGTCGACTGCGCCGGCTACTGGGTGCACATCGACGTGGACGTGCTCGACCCGGCGGTCATGCCCGCCGTGGACGCGCCCGACCCGGGCGGCATCGCCTTCGCCGAGCTGGAGATCCTGCTCGCCGGGCTGGTCGACACCCCGCACTGCCTCGGCGTCGAGCTGACCGTCTTCGACCCCGACTACGACCCGGACGGGGCGTACGCGGCGGAGATCGTGAACACGGTGGTGGCCGGGCTCGCCCCGGTCGTCGCGCCCGGTGCCGTGCCGCCCCGGCTGCTGCCGGCCGGGCCGGTCGCACCGGCCCCCCGCACCGACAGCCGCCGGGCCGAGCCGGTGGCGGTGACCGTGCCGGTGCCCGCCGTCGCGACGGACCCGATCGGCCCGCCCGCCGCCGTCGACGGGCTCGACGAACGCGCGTCGGCGGATGCCGAGGAGCCACCGCCGTGGCCCGGCCCGGAGGATCGGCTACCGCCCGTCGGTCCCGGTCTGCTCCGCCGCGTGGCGGTGCCCGACGCGGACGTGCCGCCGGTCGAGGAGGCGCCGTCGGTCGCCGACGGCACCCCCTGAGCAGCCGGTCACGTCATGGCCGGGTCGTCGCGGTCCGCCGACGGGCCGGGCTCCGGCGGGGTGGGCGACCGAGGCAGGTCCACGGGAGGCGTGCCCCCGGAGCCCGGCTCGGCGCCGGTCGCGGCCAGCACGTCCAGCACGACCCGGGTGAGCAGCGTGGCCAGCGCCAGCAGCACGCAGATCGTCACGCCGGCACGCAGCACCCGACCGTGCGGCAGCACCTCGGCCAGCACCAGCACGGCCAGTGCCGTCCCGGTCACGATGACGCTCACGATGAACAGGGAGTACGCGCGCACCCGGGGCCGGGTCCAGAACAGGACACCGCCCGGATCGTCGCGCCGGAGCCGGCGGTTCTGCGCCCGCAGGCGATCCAGGAACCGGGACTCCCAGATCAGCGCGAGCAACACCACCGGGAGTACCTGGGCGGCGGTCGCATAGAGGTCGGGGAACACCGAGGCCCCCTCCACTGTGGTCGGAGCCGTTGTGGTCAGAGCCGTATCATCCAGCACTCCGGCATCGACGCGGATCGCACGAATGGTCGAACCACGTCGATGTGAGCGCGGTCAGCCGGCCAGCCCGCGCAGGAACCGCTCGGCGATCGGCGCCGCGACCTTCGAGCCCGCCCCGCCCTGTTCCACGAAGACGGCGAAGGCCACGTCGCCCTGCCAGCCGACGAACCAGGCGTGCGTGTGCGCCGGGTTGTTGTCGTACTCCGCGGTGCCGGTCTTGCCGTGCACCGGCTCGCCCGGGACGTCCGCGAGCACGCTGCCGCTGCCCGATGTGACCACCCCGCGCATCATCGTCTTCAGCGCCGCCACCGACTCCGGCTTGAGCGCCTCGCCGGCCGGCGCGGGCTTGGCCGGCGCCGGGTCGAGCAGCAGCTTGGGCTGCTCGAACTTGCCCCGGGCCACCGCCGCGGTGGCGCTCGCCATCGTCAGCGGGCTGACCAGCGTGGTGCCCTGCCCGATCGCGGCGGCGGCCTGCTCGGTGGCCGGGCCGTTGGCGGAGATCTTGCCGGTGAACGCGTCGGTGCCCAGATCCCACTCGGCCTCCAGGCCGAGCGACCGGCCCGCCTGCGCGAGCCCGTCCGGGCCGAGCTTCGGCGCCAGCGCCACGAACGCGGTGTTGCAGGACTTGGCGAAGTCGGTGGCGAACGGCACCGCGCCCAGCTCGAAGTTGTCCGAGTTCTTGAAGACCCGGCCCTCGACGGTCGCCGTCTTCGGGCAGTTCACAGTCGTCTGCGGGGTCACCGCACCGCGGTCGAGCAGGCCGAGCGCGCTGACCATCTTGAACGTCGAACCCGGCGGAACCTGGGCGGTGAAGGCGAGGTTCTCGCCCGCCGCGCCCGGACCGTTCGCGGCGGCCAGCACCGCGCCGTCGCTGATCCGCACGGCGACCAGGGCGGAGCGGCGGGTCTGCCCGCGCAACGCGGCGTCGGCGGCGTTCTGGGTGGCCGCGTCGATCGTCGTCTTCACCGGCTGACCGGGCTTCGGGTCGCTGCGGAACAGCTCCGTGCCGGTCGGCTCCACCTTGCCGTCCGGGGTGGTCCGTTCGGTGATCACGGTGACGCCGGGGGTGCCGCGCAGCCGTTCGTCGTACCGGCCCTGGAGGCCGCCGTGGCCGACCAGGTCGCCGCGCGCGTACCGGTCGGGGTGGGCCTGGAGGTCGTCGGCGGTGGCCTGGTCGACCGAGCCGAGCAGCGCCCGGGCGAACTCGCGGGTCGGCGCCAGCATGAGCTGCTCGGAGACGAACCGGGTGCCGGCCAGGTCGTAGATGCGCGGCTTGATCTGCCGGTACGCCTCGTCGCGCAGCGTCACCACCTCGACGAGCCCGTCCGCCTTCGCCTCCTTGAGCCGCTTGGGCAGGTCGCCGAGGTCGACCGGCGGGGTGAGCGCGGGCCGGATCGCCTTGAACGCGGTGTCCAGCTTCCGGACCATGCCCGGTACGTCGTCGATCTCGCCGGGGACGAGCTGCACCCGGACCACCGGGCGGGGCGCGACGATCGGCTGACCGGCGGCGTCCAGCACACCGGCGCGCTGCGCCGGCTCCCGCCGCAGCGCGATCCGGTCCCCGCTCTCCAGCTTCTCGTGCACCACCGACGGCTCCCAGACCACCTGCCACTGGTCGTCGCCGCCGCGCTTGAGGCGTACCGGATTCTCGTAGGCCCAGGTGCCGCCGCCGGGCAGCGCCCAGCTCACCTTGACGCGCGCGGTGGCGACGTCGCCCTTGGTGGTGATCTCCCCGGTGCGGGCCAGCTCCGGCGGGTTGGCCGCGAGCGCGCCGGCGAGCGCCTGGATCTGCTTGGTCACCTCACCGGCGGGCACCCGCCCGCCGGCCGGCTCGACGAAGCCGACCGCCTGCAGGTCGCCGGAGCGCCAGCCGCCGAGGAACGCCTCCACGGCCGTCTCCGGGCCGTCGTCTCCGGAGCATCCGGTCAGCGCACCGGCTGTGACCAGGACTGCGGCCAGCGCGGCGAGGGCACGGTGACGGGTGTGGCGGCGGGGGCGGACGGGGTACGACACGGGCATGAAGCGGTCCCTCCGGTGCTCAACTGCCCTGCACGCTAGTACGACGCGGCGCTCGCCACCGCCCCGCCACGGCCTCCGGGAGCGCGAGAAGCAGCGTGTGGCAGTGTGATGAACATCGCCAGTCGGGGTACTCCGCGATCGGCCGACCACGAACCCGCAACGGGTGAAAGGACAGAGTCCCGATCCGGACGTCCGGCCGGTGGTCCGCCGCGGGAGGTACCGCGCGGTAGGGCCTAGGCTGGGCGGCAGAGTGACCCACAACGCGGTGGGTCGAGGGGAGTGGCACCGATGGACCGGCGTCCGGCGATCAAACCGGGACCCGACCTCCGGCAGGCTGACACCGGCCGGGACGACGACAGCTTCGATTCGGCGACCGACGGGGACGGTTTCAGCCGTCTCGACACAGGAGTGACCGGGATGACCGGTTCCAGCATCGACACCCTCTACGACCTGGGCCTGCCTGCGCAGGCACTGGCCGACGAGTCGGAGGACGCCGAGCTGGACGAGCCCGTTCCCAACGCGGAGCGGCTGGTCGCCCAGGCGGTCGCACTCGCCGGCGACGACCACGACGCGGCCACGCTGGTGGACCGCTTCTGGCGGTTCGCGCCGGACGAGGAGCTGATCGGCTTCACCGCCGAGGAGATGCTGGAGGCGGCCCGGGCCCACCGGGACCTGGCCCAGCAGCGGGTGCCGGGCGAGCTGAAGCTCCGCATCCACGAGCCGGACGCCGAACAGCACCACACGGTCGTCGAGATCGTCACCGACGACATGCCGTTCCTCGTCGACTCGGTGACCGCCCTGCTGAACTCCCGCCACCTCGACGTGCACCTGCTGGTGCACCCGCTGGTCGTGGTGCGGCGCGAGCCGCTCGGCCGGCTCACCGAGGTCTCCGCCGACGTGGAACCGGACGACGCCATCGCCGGTGACCTGGTCGAGAGCTGGATGCGGATCGAGATCGACCCGGTCCGTGACCCGGCCGAGCGGGAGGCGCTGCGCCGCGAGTTGCAGCGGGTGCTCACCGACGTGCGCGAGGCGGTCGAGGACTGGCCGAAGATGCGGCAGCGGGCCCTCGCGCTCGCCGACGAACTGGCCGCCGCCCGGACGTCGGACAATCGCCCGCCGGTGCCGGAGAAGGACATCACCGACTCGGTGGAGCTGCTGCGCTGGCTGGCGCACGACCACTTCACGTTCCTCGGCTACCGCGAGTACCGCCTGGTGCACACCGACGGGGCGCGCGGCGGGCAGGCCCTGGAGGCGGTGCTCGGCACCGGGCTGGGCATCCTGCGCTCCGACTCGCCGGAGGCCCGGTCGCTGAACTCGATGACGCCCGAGGCGCACGAGAAGGTGTTGGAGAAGCGCCTGCTCATCATCACCAAGGCCAACTCGCGGGCCACCGTGCACCGCTCGGCGTACCTCGACTACATCGGCTTCAAGATCTTCAACGAGGCCGGCGAGGTGGTCGGGGAACGGCGCTTCCTCGGCCTGTTCTCCACCGCGGCGTACCGGACCAGCGTGCAGGAGCTGCCGGTGGTCCGGCGCAAGGTCGCCGAGGTGCTGGACCGCTCGGGCCTGAGCCTGCGCAGCCACTCCGGCAAGGACCTGTTGCAGATCCTGGAGACCTACCCGCGCGACGAGCTGTTCCAGATCAAGACCGACGACCTCTACCACGCGGTGATCGGCGTGCTGCGGATGGCGGGCCGCCGGCAGCTGCGGGTGTTCCTGCGCCGCGACGCGTACGGGCGGTTCATCTCCTGCCTGATCTACCTGCCGCGGGACCGGTTCACCACGCAGAACCGGCTCCGCATGCAGGACATCCTGCTGCGCGAGCTGAACGGCGTCGGCGTCGACTACACCACCCGGGTGACCGAGTCGATGCTCGCGCGGGTGCACTTCATCGTGCGTACCGACCCGAACAACCCGCCCGGTGACATCGACGCCGACCTGCTCGCCGAGGAGCTGGCCGACGCGACCCGGCTCTGGGACGACGACTACCGGCTGGTGCTGGAGCGCAAGCTCGGCGACGAGCAGGCCAAGCACCTGTTCGCCAGGTACGCCGACGCCTTCCCGGAGGGCTACAAGGACGGGCACACGCCGTACGAGGCGATGAAGGATCTGGCGAAGCTGGAGCTGCTGGAGGAGCCCGGCCAGCTGGAGATGCACCTGTTCCGCAAGCAGGCGCCGCCGCGTCCGTACGCCGGGCGCGCTGCCGACGCCGACGAGGCGATGGACGTGCGGTTCAAGGTCTACCGGTACGGCGAGCCGATGATGCTCTCCGCCGTGCTGCCGGTGCTGCACTCGCTCGGCGTGAAGGTGGTCGACGAGCACCCGTACGAGGTGGAGCGCGTCGACGGCCGGATCTGGCTCTACGACTTCGGTCTGGAGCTGCCCGAGCGGCACCAGGACCTGGCCGAGGTACGTCCGCACGTGGAGAACGCCTTCGCCGCCGCCTGGCGGGGCGAGGCCGAGGTGGACGGCTTCAACGAGCTGGTGCTGCGCGCCGGGCTCACCTGGCGGCAGGTCGTCGTGCTGCGCGCGTACGCGAAGTACCTGCGGCAGGCCGGCACCGTGTTCTCCCAGGAGTACATGGAGCAGACGTTCATCGCGTACCCGCAGATCGCCGAACTGCTGGTGAAGCTGTTCGAGACCCGGTTCGCCCCGGGCGCGACCACGCTCGACGAGCGCCGGCAGCGCAGCGGTGAGCTGGTCGACGCGATCGGCGAGGCGCTGGACGAGGTGGCCAGCCTCGACCAGGACCGCATCCTGCGGGCCTACCTGACGCTGATCCAGGCCACGCTGCGCACCAGCTTCTACCAGAAGCCGGTGGGCGGGCGACCCAAGGCGTACGTGGCGTTCAAGCTGGACCCGCAGGCCATCCCGGACCTGCCGGCGCCGCGACCCAAGTTCGAGATCTTCGTCTACTCGCCCCGGTTCGAGGGCGTGCACCTGCGCTACGGGCCGGTGGCCCGCGGCGGCCTGCGCTGGTCCGACCGGCGCGAGGACTTCCGGACCGAGGTGCTCGGCCTGGTCAAGGCGCAGATGGTGAAGAACGCGGTGATCGTGCCGGTCGGCGCCAAGGGCGGCTTCGTGCTCAAGCAGAAGCCGGGCGACCGGGACGAGGCGGTGATCTGCTACAAGGAGTTCATCTCCGCCCTGCTGGACGTCACCGACAACATCGTCAGCGGCGAGATCGTGCCGCCCGACGACGTGGTCCGGCACGACGGCGACGACCCGTACATGGTGGTGGCCGCCGACAAGGGCACGGCGACGTTCTCCGACATCGCCAACGAGATCTCCGAGGCGCACAGCTTCTGGCTCGGCGACGCGTTCGCCTCCGGCGGCTCGGCGGGCTACGACCACAAGAAGATGGGCATCACCGCCCGGGGCGCCTGGGAGTCGGTCAAGCGGCACTTCCGGGAGCTGGGCCACGACACCCAGACGCAGGACTTCACGGTGGTCGGCGTCGGCGACATGTCCGGCGACGTGTTCGGCAACGGGATGCTGCTGTCGAAGCACATCCGGCTGGTGGCCGCGTTCGACCACAGGCACATCTTCCTGGACCCGGACCCGGACTCGGCCCGGTCCTGGGAGGAACGCAAGCGGCTGTTCGACATGCCGCGCTCGTCGTGGGAGGACTACGACCGCGAGCTGATCTCCGCCGGCGGCGGCGTCTATTCGCGTACGGCGAAGTCGGTGCCGATCTCGCCGCAGGTCCGCGCGGTGCTCGGCCTCGACGACGACGTCACCCAGATCAGCCCGCAGGAGCTGATGAAGGCGATCCTCACCGCGCCGGTCGACCTGTTCTGGAACGGCGGCATCGGCACCTACGTCAAGGCGTCCAGCCAGACCAGCGCCGAGGTGGGGGACAAGTCCAACGACGCCATCCGGGTGGACGGCAAGAGCCTGCGCTGCCGGGTGGTCGGCGAGGGCGGCAACCTGGGCTTCACCCAGCAGGGCCGGATCGAGTACGCCTCGACCGGCGGCCGCATCTACACCGACTTCATCGACAACGCGGCCGGTGTGGACTGCTCCGACCACGAGGTCAACATCAAGATCCTGCTCAACACGGCGGTGGCCGACGGCGAGCTGGACCGGCCGGAGCGCGACGAGCTGCTGGCCCAGATGACCGACGAGGTCGCCGAGCTGGTGCTGCGGGACAACTACGACCAGGCGCGGGCACTGAACAACGCCCAGGCCCAGGCCGCCTCGCTGCTCCCGGTGCACCGGCGGATGATCAACGAGCTGGAGCGGTCCGGCGCGCTGAACCGGTCGCTGGAGGCGTTGCCGTCGGACGAGGAACTGGCGGTCCGCACCGAGAGCGGCCTGACCGCGCCGGAGTTCGCGGTGCTGCTCGCGTACGTCAAGATCGTGTTGGAGCGCGAGATCGTCGGCGAGGGCCTGGCGGACGAGGAGTGGACGACCGAGGTTCTGGTCAACTACTTCCCGACCCCGCTGCGGAAGCGCTTCGCCGACCGGATGGGCCGGCACCGCCTGCGCCGGGACATCGTCACCACGGTCCTGGTCAACGAGGCGATCAACCGGGGCGGCATCTCGTTCGTCTTCCGGGTGGTCGAGGAGACGGCCGCGTCCGCGGCGGACGTGCTCCGCGCGTACGTGGTGGTCCGCGAGGTGTTCGGCCTGCGCGACCTCTGGGACGCGGTCGAGGCGCTGGACAACAAGGTCTCGCCCGAGTTGCAGACGGCCGTCTACCTGGACACCCGGCGGCTCCTCGACCGCGCGGTGCGCTGGCTGGTCACCAACCGGCGCTCGCCGATCGACGTGCCGGCGGAGATCGCCCGGCTGCGTGACGGTGTGGCCCGGCTCCTGCCGGACCTGGAGCACCGGTTCTGGGGCACCGAGCGGGAGGCCATCGCGGCGCACATCGAGTCGCTGGTCGGCCGCGGGCTGCCGCGTGACCTGGCCGAGCAGGCGACCCGCCTGATGTACAGCTTCGGCCTGCTGGACATCGTCGAGACGGCGCAGGGCACCGGGCGGGACGTGAGCGAGGTGGCCTCGGTCTACTTCGTGCTCTCCGACCGGTTCCGGGTGGACGCGCTGCTGTCGAAGATCTCCCTGCTGCCCCGCGAGGACAGGTGGCAGACCCTGGCCCGGATGGCGCTGCGCTACGACCTGTACGCCGCGCTGGCCGCGCTCACCGCGGAGGTGCTCGGGTCGACGCCGGAGGACGTACCGCCGGTCGAGCGGGTGCAGGCGTGGGAGCAGGCGAACGCCACCTCGATCCACCGGGCGCACCGGGCGATGGGGGAGTTCGACGAGTCCCGCGCCGACCTGTCCGCGCTGTCGGTGCTGCTGCGCCAGATCCGTACCCTGGTCCGGACGTCGGCGGCGGCCTGACGCCGCACGCACGAGTGGCCCGGCGGTCGGTTCCCCGACCACCGGGCCACCGCCGTTCCCGGCCTCAGCCGGTCATCTCGGCGTAGACGACGATGTTGTTCAGGTAGCTGCCGGCCGTCTTGTCGAACACCCCGCCGCAGGTCACCACGCGTAGGGCGGGCGTGGCCGACGGCCCGTAGACCTGCGCGGCGGGAAAGGCGGTCTTCGGGTACGACCCCACCTCCCGCACCGCGAACGTGGCGGGCCTGCCGTCCTGCCGGGCGACCACGATCGTGTCGCCGGGCACCAGCGCGCCGAGGTTGAAGAACACCGCCGGGCCGAGCTGGGCGGAGTCGACGTGACCCACGATCACCGCGTTGCCGGCCTCGCCCGGGCTGGCGCCGGGGGAGTACCAGCCGGCCTTCATGGCCTGGTCCAGCGGGGGCACCTGGACCGTGCCGTCCGGATTCGTGCCGAGCGACATGATCGGGGCCTGCACCCCGATGCGGGGGATCGAGATGGTGACCGGCGCGGACCGGGGCAGCGGGGCCGCTCCGGTGGCACCCGTCGCGGCCGGGGCGCCCGGGGTGGCGGGCCCGGCCGGCACGCCCGGCGTCGCCTGGCCGGTGGCGCCCGCAGTCGGTTGCCCGTCGCCGCCGGGTACGGGCTGGGCGGAGGCGTCCGGTGTCACCCGCCCTCCGGCGTCCGGGTCGGTGTAGACGGTGCCCGGATCGATCTGTGGCTCCGTGGTGACCGGGCCCGCCTGCGAGATCGGCTGCGGCGGGGCGGGTGGCGGTACGGTGCGGACCGACGCGCCGACCAGCCCGGCCCCGGCCATGGCGAGCAGGACGACGACGGCCGTGCCGACGGCACGCCACGGACTTCCGTGACGGCCGCCGGCCCGGGTCGTCGTCCGGTCAGACCAGGCCACCGGCCCGCCGCCGGCGCAGCAGCACCAGGCCGCCCAGCGCCGCGGCACCGATCATGCCGGCGCCACCGGTGGCGAGGTTGCGGTCCACGCCGGTGGTCGTCATGCCGCCGTCGCCACCGTCGACCCCGCCGCGCGGCAGGACGACCAGCTCGCCCTCACCGCAGGAGCCCCGCAGCTCGTAGCGGCCCGGCCGGGCGTCGTGCGAGACGGTGGCCTCGCCGTAGTAGACGAAGTCCTTCCCGTGCTCCCAGCCGTCCTTGTCGTAGTCGCGCTCGGCGTCCTTGCCGTAGTCGCCCTTCTCGTCCTGCCAGGCGCCTCCGCTCGCCTGCCAGTCGTCCTTGCCGCCCTGCCACGAGCCGTGCTCGTCCTTGCCGTAGTCGCGCTCGGCGTCCTTGCCGTACTCGCCCTTGGCGTCCTTGCCGTGCTCGTCCTTGCCGTGCCGCTCCTTGCCGTCGGGGCCGTGCGCGTCCTTGGTCCAGTCGGGCTCGCCCCGCTTCTCCTTCTCCCAGCCCGGCTCGGCGTCCTGGCCGTACTCGTCGTGCCCCTGCCAGTCCCCGGGCTCGACGGCCGCGCCGGCACCCGCACCGCCCGGCTGCGGCTGTCCTTCCGGCTGGCCGCCCGGCTGGGGCTGGTTCGCCGGAGGCTGCGGCATCCCGTCGCCGCCCGGACCGTTCCCGCCCGGACCGTTCCCGCCCGGACCGTTGCCGCCCGGACCGTTGCCGCCGGGGCCCTTGTCGTCCCAGCCCGGCTCGCCGCGGCCGTCCGGACCCTTGCCGTGCTCGTCCTTGCCGTCCGGGCCCTTGCCGTGCTCGTCCTTGCCGTCCGGGCCCTTGCCGTGCTCGTCCTTGCCGTCCGGGCCCTTGCCGTGCTCGTCCTTGCCCTCCGGGCCCTTGTCGTCCCAGCCCCAGTCCTTGTCACCGCCCCAGTCGCCGCCGCGGTCGGTCCGGTCGCCGTGCTCGCCGTCCCGGGCCGGGTGCAGGTCGACCTTGCCGGTCACCTTCGACCAGACGGTGGCGTGCTTCTGCGGCTCGGAGCAGATCGCGAGCAGTTCGACGGTGTCCCCCGCCTTCACCACGTGCGGCTTGGCGATGACCTTGCTGTCGTCGTGCCCGCCCGCGTAGGCCATCCCCGGGGTGAACGCGAGAAGGCCCGCCCCGCCGAGAGCGGCGCCCGCGACCACCTTCCCGAGCATCTTCTTAGCCATGACCAGCGTCTCCATCCCTGTTCGTCCTGAGCCCGACGTCAGTCGCGCTAAGGCCGACGTTAGACCTTTTCGCGAGTTATTCGGGGAAAGATTCGCTTTTAGGAGTTTGTCGAGATCAGGCGTGTCCGCGCTGTCCCAGACCCGCCGCGCCGATCGGCCCCACTTCGGTCGCCGTCGTCGCCGCTTCGCCCGTCGTGCCCCGGCGTCGCGGAGGTGCGCGCCGTGGGTGGAACGTCACGGGTGTCATCGGGCCGTTCTGACACCCATGGCGTTCCATCGAGCCGGGCGGGTCGTAGCGGACGGGGTTGGTGGGACGGGCGGGGCGGGTGCGGGCCGGCGGTAGGGTGGGCGGCGAGCGCATCGAACCATTGCCATGGAAGCGCTCCCATGCAAGAATCGCTGCACGCGGTTCGGGGAGCCACACCGCGAGCTCAGACGTCGAGGGCAACCGGCACCGCCGGACGACGTCCGGCTCCATCGGCCGGTCCTGCGGACCGGTCGGCACCACCACCCCCACAACGCCCGTCCGGGTCGGGCGTCCCCCGAAGAAACCCGTGGCGCGCACGGTCGTTTCCACGACCGCCGCCGCCATTTGCGCCGGGCCGTACGCGGATCCGGTCTCGCCCAAGGAGATCAGTGGCATGAATCTGTGGAGAAGGCTGTCCGGCCGGAGCCGGACGCTCGCGCTCACCAGCGCCGGCGTCCTGGTAGCCGGTGGACTGGTGACCCTCCCGGTCACCGCGGCGCAGGCCGCCACCCAGTGCAGCGTGACCTACACGACCAGCGACTGGCCCGGTGGTTTCACCGGCAACGTGACCATCAGGAACATCGGTGACGCGCTCAGCTCGTGGAACCTCGGCTTCACCTTCCCGAACAGCTCGCAGCGCGTGGTGAACGGCTGGTCCGCGAGGTGGTCCCAGAGCGGGCAGAACGTCACCGCGCAGAACGAGTCGTACAACGGGTCGCTCGCCAGCGGCGCCAGCACCACCATCGGCTTCAACGGCTCCTGGAGCGGCAGCAACCCCAAGCCGACCCAGTTCACGCTCAACGGCACTGTGTGCAACGGCGGCACGCCGACCACCAGCACCCCGCCGACGAGCACGCCGCCGACCAGCACGCCGCCCACGAGCACGCCGCCGACGTCGACCCCGCCGACCTCGACGCCGCCGACCAGCCCGCCGCCGCCCGGGCAGCGGGTCGACAACCCGTACGCCGGTGTGAAGGGGTACGTGAACCCCGAGTGGAAGGCCAAGGCCGAGTCGGTGTCCGGCGGCAACCGGGTGTCGAACAACCCGACCGCCGTCTGGATCGACCGGATCGCCGCCATCAACGGCACGCCGGACAGCAGCTCCAACGGCGCGATGGGCGTCCGTGACCACCTGGACGCCGCGGTCGCCCAGGGTGCCGGCTACATCCAGTTCGTCATCTACAACCTGCCCGGCCGGGACTGCTCCGCGCTCGCCTCGAACGGTGAGCTGGGCCCGGACGAGCTGCCCCGCTACAAGGCCGAGTACATCGACCCGATCGCCGCGATCCAGGGCGACTCGAAGTACCGGAACCTGCGCATCGTCAACATCATCGAGATCGACTCGCTGCCCAACCTGGTGACCAACACCTCGGGCAACGCGGGCGGCACGGTCATGTGTGACACGGTGAAGGCCAACGGCGCGTACGTGAACGGTGTCGGCTACGCCCTGGCGAAGCTGGGCGCGATCGGCAACGTCTACAACTACATCGACGCCGCCCACCACGGCTGGATCGGCTGGGACAGCAACTTCGGCCCGGTCGCCGACCAGCTCAAGGCCGCCGCTGTGGCCTCCGGCAGCACCGTCGCCAACGTGCAGGGCTTCATCGTCAACACGGCGAACTACTCCGCGCTGAGGGAGCCGTACGTCAAGATCACCGACACGGTGAACGGCCAGACCGTCCGGCAGTCCAAGTGGGCCGACTGGAACCAGTACCTCGACGAGCTGTCGTTCGCCCAGGCGTTCCGGCAGAAGCTGGTCTCGATCGGCTTCGACAGCAACATCGGCATGCTGATCGACACCTCCCGCAACGGTTGGGGCGGCGCCGCCCGGCCGACCGGCCCCGGCCCGTCGACCAGCGTGGACGCGTACGTCGACGGCGGCCGGGTCGACCGCCGCTTCCACACCGGCAACTGGTGCAACCAGGCCGGCGCGGGTCTCGGCGAGCGGCCGCAGGCCAACCCGGAGCCCGGGATCGACGCCTACGTCTGGGTGAAGCCCCCGGGTGAGTCGGACGGCTCCAGCAAGGAGATCCCGAACAACGAGGGCAAGGGCTTCGACCGGATGTGCGACCCGACCTACACCGGCAACGCCCGCAACGGCAACAACATGTCCGGTGCCCTGCCGGACGCGCCGATCTCCGGCGCCTGGTTCGCGGCCCAGTTCCAGCAGCTCATGCAGAACGCGTACCCGCCGCTCTCCTGAGCCGCGGTGAGGGCCACCCGCCGCGGCGGGAGTGAGGCACCGCCGCGCGGGTTCCCCGGGCCCCTGGTCGACGCCCACGTCGACCAGGGGCCCTCGGCCGTCCCGGTGTCAGGGCACGGTGCGCTCGATCGCCGCCCGGCCCAGCTCGGCCAGGTCGCGGCGGGCCCGTTCCAGGTTCTCCGGCGTCACGTCCTGACCCCGGGCCTGCACCAGGTCCTCCGGATCCCAGGGCTGCTCGGCGCCGGTACGGATGTCGTCCGGGGCGGCACCGGTGCCGGTGCCGGTCGCGCCGGTCCCGGCCGCGTACGGGTCACCGATCAGGTTCGGTGAACCGGTGTCCGGCACCGCGCCGTCCGGCTCGGTGAAGACGGGGTTGTCCGGGTCGGTGCCGCCGCTGCGCAACTGGGGCACCGTGCTGTCGTCGTCCACCGCCGCGGCCACCTCGGGGGTCTCCTCCAGCGGCCGCTCGCCACCGCGGTCACGATCGGTCATGCTGCTGCCCTCCTGTCCCTTCGCGTGATCCCCGTGGCCTACCCGGTGCGGACCGCGCCATGCGGGCGGAGGGGTCAGGACTCGTCGCGCTGCGGCTCCGGCGGCTCGGTCGGGCGCAGCCGCTGCCACAGCAGCATCAGCAGCCCGAACACCAGCATCGCCGCGCCGGCCCACAGGTTGATCCGCAGGCCCTGCGCCTTCTCGATCTCGGCGGAGGTGTCGAACAGTCCCAGCAACCCGACGATCAGGCCGTACGCCACGAACAGGCCGCCGATGACCCGGCGGATGTCGAACAGCCGGGCCGCGGCGGAGCGCTCCTCCCGGGCGTCCTCGGTCTCGTCGACCAGCGGGTCGTGCGCCTCGCCGCCCTGGTAGTGGCGGTCCGCGTCGTCTGCCATGGCGTGCGTCCCCTCCTTCAGAAGACCGGGATGTAGAACAGGGCGGCGAGGACCACGGCGACGACGCCGAGCAGCACCGGGGAGCGGTACCAGGCGGTGTCGCCGGCCAGCGAGTCGTCGGCGAGCGTGGTGTCGCTGAGGCCGTACACCAGCCCGGTCAGCTCCCGGTCGGTCTTCGGCCGGGTCAGCGGCGTGACGACCGCGGCTACCACCGCGACGGTGGCGAAGGCCAGGCCGGCGCCCCAGAAGCTCTCCTCCAGGTCCGAGTTGAAACTGATCACGCCGCCCTTGTAGAGCAGGTAGGTGGCGGTCGCGACGACGGTGCCGGACAGCAGCGACCAGAACCCGGCCAGCGGCGTCATCCGCCGCCAGAACATGCCGATGATGAAGGTGCCGAACAGCGGGGCGTTGAAGACCGAGAACAGCGCCTGGATGTAGTTCATGATGTTGCTGAACCCGGCCGCGATGAACGCCGTGCCGATGCCGATCACGACCGCGCCGACGGTGGCGATCCGGCCCACCTTCACGTAGTGCTCGTCCGGCATGTCCCGCCGGAAGTACGCCTGCCAGATGTCGTACGTGAACACGGTGTTGAACCCGCTGACGTTCGCCGCCATGCCGGCCATGAACGAGGCCACCAGGCCGGTCACCGCGATACCCAGCACCCCGTTGGGCAGCAGGTCGCGCATGAGCAGCGGGATCGCGTTGTTGTAGACCAGGTCGCCCTCGTCGGCGCCCAGCCCTTTCACGGTGACCAGGGCGATCAGGCCGGGGATCACGGTGACCGCCGGAATGAGCAGCTTCGGGTACGCGGCGATGATCGGCGTACGCCGCGCGGCACTCATGTTCCGTGCGGACAGGGCGCGCTGCACCTCGGCGAAGTTGGTGGTCCAGTAGCCGAAGGAGAGCACGAAGCCGAGGCCGAACACGATGCCCAGCCAGTGCGCGCCGAGTGGGTTGTCGGTGCTGCCGGTGCCCTCCCAGGCGTGCAGTCCGGCCTCGCCGAGCTTGGAGTCGCGGACCGCGTCCATCAGTCCGCTCACGCCGCCGACCTTGACCAGCCCGATCACCGTGATCGGCACCAGACCGGCGATGATCACGAAGAACTGGAGCACCTCGTTGTAGATCGCGCCGGAGAGCCCGCCGACGGTGATGTACGCCAGCACGATCACCGCGCCGACGATGATCGCGAACCAGAGCGGCCAGCCGAGCAGCGCCTGCATGATCAGGGCCAGCGCGTAGAGGTTCACGCCCGCGATGAGCACCTGCGCGACCGCGAAGCTGATCGCGTTGAGCAGGTGGGTGGGGCGGTTGAAGCGCAGCCGCAGGTACTCGGGGACGCTACGGACCTTGGAGCCGTAGTAGAACGGCATCATCACGATGCCGAGGAAGACCATCGCCGGTACGGCGCCGATCCAGTAGTAGTGCACGGTCATGATGCCGTACTGGGCGCCGTTGGCGGCCATGCCGATGATCTCCAGCGCGCCCAGGTTCGCCGAGACGAACGCCAGGCCGGTGACCCAGGCGGGCAGCGAGCGGCCGGAGAGGAAGAAGTCCACGCTGGTACGGATCGCGCGCCGGGCGGCGAAACCGACGCCGAGCACCGTGACGAAGTAGAGCGCGAGGATCAGGTAGTCCACCGCGTTCATGTCCAGACGCAGGCCGCCGCCACCCATGCCCGTGCTCCCCTCGTGTGCACCGCTGCCCGCACGTACCCCGATTGCGAAGTTTCATGCCTGCTGGCCGGTCTGGGTACGGCGGAGCCCCGGCCGGGTCGCCGGCCGGGGCTCCGTGGGGTTCTGCGGGGAGCCTCAGCGCCCCAGGACGCGGTCCAGGAAGTCGCGGTAGCCGCGCACGGCGACCCGGAGCTGTTCGGTGTCGGTGGAGCCGGACTCCTGCCAGGCGCCGAGCCGGGTGCGCTGCTCGCGCAGGGCGGTGGAGAGCGCCTCGATGGCCTCCTCGACGAGCGACTCCGCCTCGCCGACCGCGGCGCGCGGGTCGTCCACGAAGCGCAGCTGCACGTCGCGCCAGCGGTCCCGGAAGCCCTGCGCGGCCTCGGGTGCGAACAGCGTCGCCGCGTCGGCGGGCACCGCGCCGGCCGTGGGCCGCTCGGCGCCGGCCAGCGTCGTGCCGGCCGCCCCGGCGGCTGCCGCGCCCGCCGCCGCTGCGGCGGTGTCGGCGTCCACCCGGTCGTGCCGCCGGTCGGCGTCGTCGCTGGCGGGGACGGGCTCGGCGTCCGGGTCGACCAGGCCGGGCTCGGCGCTGCCGTACCCGACCGCGCCGTCGGCGGCCGCGCCGTCCCGGACGACGCCGTCGATGCGGTCGTCGGTGTCCACCGGGCGGTCGCCCCGGGCCACGTCGTCGCCGGTGCGGTCGTCCCGGCCGTCGCCGTCCACGTCATCGGCGGCGCCGGAGTGCTCGGCGTCCCAGCGGTCCCGGTCGTGCAGGCGGTCCCCGGCGGTCGGGTCGGCCCGCTCGTCGTCCAGCGGGTCGGTGCGTCCCGGCGCGCCGTCGCCCGGCGCGGCCGTGTCCTCGTCGCGCGCGTCGCGCTCGTCCTGCGGACGGCCGCCGGCCAGCGCCGAGGCGGCTACCGCGTCGCCCACCGTGGCCGCGCCGAACGCCGTCGGCAGCGGCGCCGGCTCGGCGTACGGGGGTCGTCCGTCCTCGTCGCGCCCGTCCTCGTCGGTCCGGTCGGCCGCGTCGCGCAGGTCCCCGGCGTCGTAGGCGCGGGTCTCGTCGACCTCGGCGTCGCGCCGCTCGTCGGCGACCGCCGGGTCGTCGAAGGTGCCGCGGTCGTCCAGCGCGTCCTCGGGCACGTCGGCCCGGTCGGCGTCGCGTCGGTCGGCGTGCTCGCCCGGCTGCGGCACCGGCACCGGTGCGGACCGGACGGCCTCGGGGTGGTCCTGCGTGACCTGCTGTTCATCCTGGCGCATGGCGGCGGCCTCCTCAGCGGCTCGGGACGTCGTGGTCGTGGTCGTGATCGGGGTGGCGCTGCTCCGGCTGCTGCGTCGACGTGGGCACCGGGTCCTCGCCGAGCAGGTCGGCGAAGAGGGCTCGGTAGTGCACGAGCGCCTGCCGGAGGTCCTCGGTGCCGGCCTCACCGCGCTCGTTGCGCTGCCGGATCTCGTGGGCGTCGCGGTAGTGGGTGAGCGTGCGGGCGTGCTCGACGGAGAGGTGGGCGATCTGGTCCGAGAAGTCCCCGGTGGGGTACCCGCGCTCGGCGATCAGACGGCTGACCAGCTCGTCGGCCTCGCCGACGGTCTCGGCGGGGGAGTCGACGAAGCGCACCTGGAGTTCTTCCCAGGCGGCGGCGTAGTGGGCCCGCGACTCCGGGCTCAGCGGGGTCAGCTCCAGCTCGGCGTGCCGGCGCTCCCGCTCCCGCAGCTCGCGCTCGGCGGCGCTGCGGCTGTCCTGTTCGGCGACGACCCGGTCGTACTCGGGGCCGAAGCGTTCGCGCAGCGCCCGGCGGCGGCTGGCGACCACGGCGACCGCGACGAGCGCGGCGATGACGGCGACGACGATGACTATGACGACTACCTGGGTGGACGACATGGCTCCTCCTTCGCACGCTGGTATTCCCTCGTGCGGGTGATCGCCAATCCCGTTCTGCGGCACTTTCCGCCCCGGCCGGGAAAAAGGCGCGCTGCCGCGACCGCCGTCCGGTGCCGCAGCGGTGTCCGACTGCGCCCGTCGTGCCCGTCTCGGACCGTAGTGAGAGCCGAGACGGCCGGTAGTGCATCCGCCCCGGATTACGTATCCTGCCCAAGGCGTCCGGGCCGGGGCCCGGCGTCGTGGCCGGCGAAACGGCGGCCGCTGCCGGCGCCACCGAGCGACACCTTCCCGGGCGAGGTCTGATTGAACACCCGTGACTGGCCGATCCGCGCCAAGCTGACCGCGCTGGTCATCGGCCCGGTGACCGGGCTGCTGGCGTTGTGGATCTTCGCCACCACGCTCACCTTCGGGCCCGCGCTCGACCTGCTCTCCGCGCGTACCCTCCTCTACGACCTGGGCCGCCCGGGCGAGGCCGTGGTGGCGGAGCTGCAACGTGAACGGCGGCTGTCGGTGGTCCAGCTCGCCGGCGACCGCGCCCTCCCGGAGCTGACCGAGCAGCGGGTACGCACCGACGACGCGATCGTCGAGCTGCGCCGCAAGGTCGACGGCGGTGACCTGCGCGACGTCGCCGACGCCCAGCTCGACAACCGGCTCGACCAGTTGGTCTCGGCGCTCGACGCGCTGCCCGCCGGGCGCGCGTTCATCGACGACCGGAAGGTCGACCGGGCCGGCGCCGTCGGCCTCTACAGCGGGATGATCGGCTCGGCGTTCCAGGCGTTCGGCGCCATGGCCGCGTTGCCCGACGCGCAGCTCAACCGGGAGGCGACGGCGCTCACCGCGCTGGGGCGCTCCCGGGAGCTGCTCGGGCAGGCCGACGCGCTGCTGGCCGGCGCCGTCACCGCCGGCCGGTACGCCGACGGCGAGCACGAGCAACTGGTACGCACCGTCGAGAACCAGCGCTTCCTGGCCGAGATCGCGGTGGCCGACCTGCCGCCCGCGGAGCGGGCCGCGTACCAGCGGATGACCGAGGGCGCCGGGTTCGGCAAGCTGCGCGCGCTGCAGGACAGCCTGGTCCGCTCGTCCGCGCTGCCCGCCCGGTTCGACATGCGGGCGTGGGACACCAGTCACGCCGAGGTGTGGAAGAGCCTGCGCGACTTCGAGCTGCGCGGCGCCGACGCCCTCGCCGAGCGGTCGGTGCCGATGGCCACCCGGATCCTCGTCCAGCTCGCCGCCGCCGGGGTGCTGGGCCTGGTCGCGATCGTGGTGTGCGTGCTGGTGGCGCTGCGGGTCGGCCGGTCGCTGGCGCAGCGGCTGACCGGCGTACGGGCGGCCGCGACCGAGGTGGCCGAACGCCGGCTGCCCGACGTGGTCGCGCGGCTGCGCCGGGGCGAGGAGGTCGACGTGGCCCGGGAGGCGCCCGAACTCGACCACGGCGGCGACGAGATCGGTCAGGTGGCGCGCGCCTTCAACGAGGTGCGCCGGACCGCGGTCCGCGCCGCCGTCGACGAGGTGACGCTGCGCCGCGGCTTCAACGAGGTGATCCTCAACCTGGCCCGGCGCAGCCAGGGGCTGGTGCACCGGCAGCTGGCGCTGCTGGACCGGCTGGAACGGCGTACCGAGGACCCGGACGAGCTGGCCGGGTTGTTCCAGGTCGACCACCTGGCGACGCGGCTGCGGCGGCACGCCGAGGACCTGGTGATTCTCGCCGGGGCCGCGCCCGGACGCGGCTGGCGCCGGCCGGTCGCCGCCGTCGACGTGATGCGCGGCGCGATCTCCGAGGTCGAGGCGTACGACCGGGTCGACGTGGGCGAGGTGGCCCCGGCCGGGGTGCTGGGCCGGGCCGTCGGCGACGTGATCCACCTGCTCGCCGAACTGATCGAGAACGCCACCACGTTCTCCCCGCCCGGCACCCGGGTGGACGTCACCGGCCGGACCGTCCCGGACGGCTACACCATCGAGATCACCGACCGGGGACTGGGCATGTCCGCGCCGGCCCTGGCCGACGCCAACCGCAAGCTGGCCGAGCCGCCGGAGTTCGACCCGGCCGGCAGCGCCCGGCTGGGGCTGTTCGTGGTGGCGCGCCTGGCCGCCCGGCACGGCGTACGGGTGGAGCTGCGGCCGTCCCGCCCGGCCGGGATCGTCGCCGCGGTGTTCGTACCGTCGGAACTGATCACCGACGAGCCGCCGGTGGGCGCGGACACCTCCGCCGGGCCGGAACGGCGGCGCCTGGCCAAGGTGACGCGGCTGGCCACGGTGCCCCGGCCGGGGCGGCCGGTCCGGCCGGGCCGGGACCGGTCGGAGAGCACAGTGGTCCCGTTGCAGTCGGCGCGCGCCTCGACTGTGGAGCCACCTGCCGACGACGACGGCCTGCCCCGCCGGATCCGGCGCCGCGGCGCGACGGCGCGTCCCCGCGCGGTTGTCACCGACACTCCGGCCCACCGCACCCCGGAGGAGGCCCGCCGGGCCATGTCGGCGTTGCAGGCCGGCACCGCCCGCGGACGCCGGGACGGCGCCCGCACCGCCGGGACCGACCCGGCCACCCCCACGACCGAAACGCGCGACACCGGTACGCCGTCCACGACCGCGGGGCCGGGCGTTCAGCCCGCCCCGCCGGCGCCGGACCCACGAACCGCGACTGAGAGGGACGCCTAGTGGTGCACACGACGCGGCAGAACGCCGATCTCGACTGGCTGCTCGACGACCTGGTGGAGCGCGTTCCCGCCGCCCGCCAGGCGGTGGTGCTCTCGGCGGACGGGCTCCTGCTCGGGGCCTCCACCGACCAGGACCGCACCGACGCGGAACACCTGTGCGCGCTGGCCTCCGGCTTCTCCGGCCTGGCCAAGGGCGCCACCCGGCACCTGGGCGGCGGCGCGGTCCGTCAGACCGTGGTGGAGATGGAGTCGGCCTACCTGTTCGTGACCGCCGCCGGGCAGGGCGCCTGCCTGGCGGTGGCGAGCGACGCCGACGCCGACATCGGCCTGGTCGCGTACGAGATGGCGATGCTCGTCATCCGGGTCGGGGAGAACCTGGCCGCGCCGAGCCGGGTGGCGGGGGAGCGGACCGATGCGCGCTGAGTCGCCGGGGCCGCAGCACGAGTGGCTGGACGCCGACGCCGGACCGGTGGTGCGCCCCTACACGCTCACCGGCGGCCGGGTACGCCCACCCGTCGACGGCTTCGACCTGCTGGCGTTCGTGCTCGCCACCAGTGGCGCGGACCCGGCCGGTACGCCCGGCCTCCAGCCGGAGCACCGCCGCCTGATCGAGCTGGCCCGGCGGCCGAAGGCCGTGGCCGACCTCGCCGCCGACCTGGACCTGGCCGTGGGCGTGGTCCGGGTGCTGCTCGGCGACCTTCTCGCCCATGGACTCGTCGCGGTGCACCGCCCACCGGCCACCGCGTACCTGCCCGACGACAACATCCTCAAGGCGGTGGTCAGTGGACTCCGTGCGCTATGACCGGGAGCCGGAGGCGGCACGAGTGCCGCTGGCGCTGAAGATCCTCATCGCCGGTGGCTTCGGCGCCGGAAAGACGACGCTGGTCAGCGCGTTGAGTGAGGTTCGGCCGTTGCAGACCGAGGAGGTCCTCACCGGGGCCGGGCTCGGTACCGACGACGTCTCCGGGGTCGAGCAGAAGTCGACCACGACCGTGGCGATGGACTTCGGCCGGATCACCATCAACGACGACCTCCAGGTCTATCTGTTCGGCACCCCGGGCCAGGACCGGTTCTGGTTCCTCTGGGACGAGCTGGCGTTCGGCGCGCTCGGCGCGGTGGTGCTCGCCGACACCCGGCGGCTCGCCGACTGCTTCCCCTCGATCGACTACTTCGAGCAGCGGGGCATTCCGTTCGTGGTGGGCGTCAACTGCTTCGAGGGTTCCCGCCGGTTCGGCCTGGAGGCGGTCCGCGACGCCCTCGACCTGGACCCGGACGTGCCGCTGGTGCTCTGCGACGCCCGGGACCGGCAGTCCGGCAAGCTGGTGCTGATCTCGCTCGTCGAGCACGTGGCGCGGCAGCGCGGCGAGCCGGTGCCGGTGGGCTGAGCACCCGCACCCGATCCGTCGGGCGCGGTGGGACTGACCGGGCGCGCCACCGGGAAGCCTCTGGTTGGATCGCAGGCAGGACCGACGAGAGGTGGGAGCGGTGACCGGGCAGGACGAGATCGTCCACATCGGTGGCTACACGGCGGAGACGGGCGGGCGGGCCGAGGGCGTCGTGGCGGCCCGGCGGGACCGGGCGACCGGGGAACTGACCCCGCTGGGCGTCGTGGCGGTCACCCCGTCGCCGTCGTTCCTGGTGCGGCATCCGGCGCTGCCGGTGCTGTACGGGTGCAACGAGTTGCCCGACGGGCAGGTGAGCGCGTTCCGGGTGGCACCGGACGGCGACCTCACGCCGCTGGGCGTCCGCGAGACCGGCGGCGCGGAGCCGTGCCACCTGGCGGTCACACCGGACGGGCGGCACCTGTTCGTGGCGAACTACGGCGGCGGCAGCGTGGCGGTGTTCGGCCTGGACGCCGACGGCGTGCCGGGGGAGCGCACCGACCTGGTGCGGCACACCGGCCACGGCGCCGACCCGCAGCGGCAGGAGCACGCGCACTGCCACATGGTCTCGCCCGACCCGGCCGGCGGCGGGCTGCTCGCTGTCGACCTGGGCACCGACTCCGTCTACCGGTACGCGGTCGACGCCGGCCGGTTGACCGAGCGGGAGCCCCGGGTACGGACGGCGCCCGGGACCGGGCCCCGGCACCTGGCCCGGCACCCGGACGGGCGGCGCTGCTGGCTCGTCGGCGAGCTGGACGCCACGGTCACCGCGTACGAGCTGACGCCGGACGGGCCGCGGCAGCGGACGCGTGTCGACGCCAGCGGCCGGACCGGGCACGTCCAGCCCTCCGAGGTGGCGGTCGGGCCCGGGGGACGTTTCCTCTATGTGGGCAACCGCGGTGTGGGCACGGTCGCGGTCTTCGCGCTCGACGGTCCCGCGCCGGAGCTGGTGGCCGAGGTCGACACCGGCGGCGAGTGGCCCCGGCACTTCGCCTTCGCCGGTGCGCACCTGTACGTGGCGGACGAGCGGGCCGACATGATCAGGATCTTCCGGGTGGATCCGGACGGCGGGGTGCCCGAGCCGGTGGGGGAGCCGGTGCCGGTGGCCAGTCCGACGTGCGTCCTACCGTGACGGAACGGTCACCAATTGCCAGTCCGAAGTGGACTGAAGTCACCTTAAATGACTGACCAGTAACTTAACGTATGGGTTAGGTGATCAACTGTTTCTGCTGCGTAACTTTCGTCCGAACGGTTGTGGTGGTAACCCCACGAGGTACGCAAGATGGTCACCGTGTCTGGCCGCCATCGCATGCGTTCTCACCTCCGCGGAGCAGGTGCCGCCGCCGTGGCGGCCGCCCTGGTCGCCGTCGTAGCCGGCTCCTGGTTCGGCTACCAGCAGCTGGCCGGCCCGAACTGTTCGGGCCGCATCGAGCTGTCGGTGGCGACCGCCCCGGAGATCGCCCCCGCGGTGCGCGCCGCCGCCGACCAGTGGGTCTCCGACGGCGCGGCGGTGGGCGGAACGTGCATCGCGGTGAACGTCTCCTCGTCCGAGTCGGTCGAGGTGGCTGCCGCGGTGGCGAGCAAGCACGGTGCCACGCTCGCCGGCGTCGGGCAGGCCAGCGGCACCGCCGTCACCCCCGACGTCTGGGTGCCGGACTCCTCGACCTGGCTGGTCCGGCTCAAGAGCGGCGGGGCCAGCGCGTTCGCGCCGACGAACGGTGCCTCGATCGCGCGCAGCCCGGTCGTGGTGGCGCTGCCCGAGCCGGTGGCCTCGCGCATCGGGTGGCCGGACAAGAAGCTGCGCTGGTCCGACCTGCTGACCCAGGTCACCGCCAGCAAGCCGCTGCGGGCCGGGATCGTCGAGCCGACCCAGGACGCGGCCGGCCTGTCCGGCCTGCTGTCGCTGACCGCCGCGGCCAGTTCCACCGGCGAGTCCGGCTCGCCGAAGGCGCAGGAGGCGATGGTCGGTGCGCTGCGTGCGCTGGCGACCAACCGTTCCTCGCTGCGGCAGGACCTTCTCGCGCGGTTCCCGCGCTCGTCGGACCCGACGGCGATCGCCAACGGGCTGGGGGCGGCGGCGCTGTCCGAGGAGGACGTGATCGCCTACAACAGCACCAAGCCGCCGATCCGGCTCGCCGCGCTCTACCTCGAGCCGGCGCCGATCCCGCTGGACTACCCGTTCGCGGTGCTGCCCGGCATCGAGCCGTCCAAGGCGTCCGCCGCCCGGGTGCTCTTCGAGGTGCTGCGTACGCCGGCCTTCAAGGACCGGCTCGCCTCGCAGGCGCTGCGCGCGCCGGACGGCAACTGGGGGCAGGGCTTCCAGGCCCCGACCGGCGCGCCGAGCCCGGCCAACGGCGGCGCGAGCCAGGTGCCGCCGTCGGGTCAGGGCGGCGCGGCCGACCTCGACCCCGGCGCCATCTCGACCGCGACCACCACCTGGTCGGTGGCCACGCAGTCGGGCCGGATGCTCTGCGTCATCGACGTCTCCGGCTCGATGAAGAAGCCGGTCGCGACCGCCAACGGCGCCAGCCGGGAGCAGGTCACCGTCGCCGCCGCGAGCCAGGGCCTCGGGCTGTTCGACGACTCCTGGTCGATCGGCCTCTGGACCTTCTCCACCAACCTCCAGGGCTCGCAGGACTGGAGCGAGCTGGTCGGAATAAAGCCTCTGTCCAGCAACCGGGGCGCACTCCAGCGCGGCCTGGCCTCGATCAAGCCCTCCAGCGGCGACACCGGCCTGTACGACACCATGCTCGCGGCGTACAAGAAGGTGCAGCAGGACTGGGAGCCGGGCAAGGTCAACTCGATCGTGCTGTTCACCGACGGCAAGAACGAGGACGCCAACGGCATCTCGCAGAAGGAACTGCTGGACCAGCTGAAGAAGCTGAAGGACGACGAGCAGCCGGTCCAGGTCGTCATCATCGGCATCGGCACCGAGGTGAACCGGGCCGAGCTGGAGTCGATCACCAAGGTCACCGGCGGCGGCGCGTTCGTCACCACCGACCCCAGCAAGATCGGCGAAATCTTCCTCCGGGCGATCGCGCTCCGGCCGCCCGCCCCCCGCTGACCTGAAGCTCAGCGCTAGTCTTCCGCCGTACCGGAAATCCGGTACGGCGGAAGGCTTCCCGGGTCAAGACGCGGGATGAGAACTGACGGTAATGCGTCCGAATCAATCGGTAACCATAATTGTCCAGGCATGATGACCGGGTGCCTCGACCGCGGGCTCCACACCGGAGCCGGGCGGGGACGAGGCGGTCCTGAGCGAAGTGGGGAGGGCCGGTGACCTCGGCGACGCTGTTGACTCCTGCCACGTCGTCGCGACCCGGTGGTGAACGCCCGGGCAAGACGACGCGAGCCGCGGAGCGGGCCTACATCCGGGTCCTGGTGGTGCTGGACACCGCCGTGCTCGCGGTGGCCATCCTGGTCGGTTACCTGGCCCGGTTCGGAGACGAGGAGCCGACCGGTTCCGAGATCCCGTACGTGGTGGTCGCCCCGGCGCTGCTGCTGGTCTGGCTCGTCTCGCTCAAGGCGATGCGGTGCTACGACGACCAGGTGCTCGGCTACGGCGCCGACGAGTACCGGCGGGTCAGCGCGGCGAGCATGCGACTCGCCGGCGGCATCGCCATCGCCGGGTACATCGCCGACGTCGGCGTCTCCCGGGGCTTCCTGGCGATCTCCTTCGCCGTCGGCACGATCGGGCTGGAGGTGGCGCGGTTCGCGGCCCGCAAGCGGCTGCACCGGGCCCGCGACCGGGGCGCCGGCTGGTCCCGCAAGGTGCTCGTGGTGGGTGACACCGCGCATGTGCTGGAGCTGGTGCACACGCTGCGCCGGGAGCCGTACGCCGGCTATCAGGTGGTCGGCGCGTGCATCCCGGACGCGCTGCTCGCCCCGGTGCCGCAGCGGCTGGGCGACGTGCCGGTGGTGGGCAGCTTCCGGGGCATCCCGGAGGCCGCCACCGCGATCGGCGCCGACACGGTGGCGGTCACCGCCTCGGGCGAGCTGACCGCGACCCGGCTGCGCCGCCTCGGTTGGCAGCTGGAGGGCACCGGCGTCGACCTGGTGGTGGCACCGGCGCTCACCGACGTGGCCGGTCCCCGCATCCACACCCGTCCGGTCGCCGGGCTGCCGTTGATCCACGTCGAGGCGCCCGAGTTCCGGGGTGCCCGCAAGCTGGTGAAGGGCTTCGTCGACCGGTCGATCTCGTCGATCGCCCTGCTCGTGCTGGCGCCGCTGCTGATCGTGATCGCGCTCGCCATCAAGATCGACAGCCGTGGCCCGGTGCTGTTCCGGCAGACCCGGGTCGGTCAGGGCGGCGAGGAGTTCGGCGTCTTCAAGTTCCGCACGATGGTCGTCAACGCCGACGCCCTGCTCGCCGAGCTGGCCGCGCGCAACGAGACCGACGGCCTGATGTTCAAGATGCGCGACGACCCGCGCGTCACCCGGGTCGGCCGACTGCTGCGCAAGTGGTCGCTGGACGAGCTGCCCCAGCTCGTCAACGTGCTGCTCGGCCAGATGAGCCTGGTCGGCCCGCGCCCGCCGCTGCCGTCCGAGGTGGCCCGCTACGACGGCGACGTGGCCCGCCGCCTGCTGGTCAAGCCCGGCATGACCGGCCTCTGGCAGGTCAGCGGCCGGTCCGACCTCAGCTGGGAGGACGGCATCCGGCTCGACCTGTACTACGTGGAGAACTGGTCGCTGGCCGCCGACCTGACCATCCTCTGGAAGACGTTCGGCGCGGTGATCAACAGCCGCGGCGCGTACTGAGGGGCCGGGTCAGGGCTGCGGCCCCAGCCAGTCCAGGCACACCACCACCGCGTCGTCCACCAGGTCACCGGCGACGAACGCCCGCAGGTCGCCGATCAGCGACCGGACCGCGTCCAGCGGTTCCATCGGTCCGGTCCGGCGCAGGAACCGGTCCAGCGCCACCTCGCCGTACCGCACCTGCTCGGTGGTGGCCTCGATCACGCCGTCGCTGACCACGAACAGGCGGTCCTCGCGTTCCAGCCGGAACCGCTGCGGGCGGTAGTCGCTGCTCTCGAACATGCCGAGCGGGAACTGCTTGTCCAGCTCCTGCTCGGTCACCTGGCCGGCCCGCAGCCGCAGCAGCCGGGGCGAACCGGCGTCCACCACCGTCATCTCGCCGGAGGCCAGGTCCAGTTCGATCAGGAGCACGGAGACGTGCTGCTCGCCCCGGTACTGGGCGTAGATCGCCTGGTCGGCCAGGGCGGCCTGGTCGGCCAGGTCGAGCCCGGCCCGGCGCGCGTTGCGCAGCGCGTGCGTGGCCAGCGAGGCGAGCAGCGCCGCGGCCACCCCCTCGCCGTAGCCGTTCAGCACCGCCAGCCAGAGCCGGTGACCGTCGTCGGACCAGTCGAAGCTGTCCCCGCGCACCGCGTACGCCGGTTCCAGCTGCCCGGCCAGGCTGAACGACGGCCGGATCCGGCTGCGCCCCGGCAGCAGCTCCCACTGCATCTCGGCGGCCAGCGTGAGACGCCGGCTGCGCCGGGCGGTCCGGTAGATGTCGGTGGTCGCCATGACCGCGCTCAGCTCGTGCCCGAGCACCGTGGCGATGGTGGCCAGCTCCCGGCAGGCGTTCGGGTCGGCGGGGACCGGGGCGACCTGGAGCACGCCCCGGCGTTCGCCGCGCATGCCCACCGGGAACCAGCCGACGCCGTCGGCGATCACCGGCTCCTGGTGGTCGAAGGCGCGCCAGGCCGGGTGGCCGGGGCCGGTGACCGACGGGCCGTCACCCAGCGGCAGCAGCTCGGCGAGCCGGTAGTCGACCTGGTAGAGCTCGGTGCGGGTGACGCCGTACGTGCGTGCCAGCTCGGCGGCGAGCCGGTCCACGATGAGATCCGTCGGCGCCTCGGTCAGGACGCGGCGAGCGCGTCCCTCCGCTCCGCTCATCTTTGCTCCTTTGCACAGGTCGCCGGGCAGATCCGGGGAGTAGTCTCGGGCCCACCATGACCGAAGAGCGCGGTCCCCGGGGACCTGAAACGAGTACGTCCGCCGCCCTGGACGAGGCGGCAGGCACCTTGCTCGCCGTCTGGGAGGCGGCCCGGGAACGCACCACCAGCCGGCTGTCGAGTGCCCAACTACGCGCGATCATGGTCGTCGAGCAGTATGACGGCATCAACCTCCGCCGGCTCGCCACGCTCACCGACATGTTGCTCTCCTCCGCCAGCCGGCTGTGCGACCGGCTGGTCGCGGCCGGGATGCTGGAACGCGAGCCGGGCCGCTACGACCGGCGGGAGATCTCGCTGCACCTCACGCCCGCCGCCATCCGGCTGCTCGCCGAGCTGCGCGAGGACCGGCGGCACCGGCTGGAGCGGATCCTGGCCGGGATGAGCCCGGAGGGCCGGGCCGCGCTGGTACGCGGCATGCGCGAGTTCGACGAGGTGGGCCGGCGCGGCGAGGCCACGGTGGCGGACGGATGGCCGATGCTGCAACCCTCCGGGGAACGGATCGGCGACCCCGCCCGGCCGTCCGACGAGCCTCCGGTGGCCCGTACCGCCTGACTCAGCCCTCACGGGCGGCCCGCAACCGGGCCACCACCCGGGGATGTTCGGTGAGTGCCCGTTCCAGCGCGCCGAGCACCTCGTCCAGCAGCGCCCGGCCGCCCCGGGAGGTCAGCGCCTCCTCCTGCCACCCGACGAAGTCGCGCAGCAGCCGGTCGTCGTCCACGCGCACGGCCGCGATCAGCGCGTCCACCAGGTGCGCGATGCCGGCGGCGACGTCCTCGGCGCTTTCGGGCGGCGGGTCCACCGCGGCCAGCGCCAGCCGGATCAGCTCACGCCGCCGGTGCAGCACCGCCACGTACGCGTCGTCCGGCGGGGGCGGCGGCGCGCCGGTGTGCGCGGCCGACAACGGCTGCTCCAGCAGCGCCACCGCGTCCCGGGCACTGGCGCCCCAGCCCGCCGCGCCGATCACGGTGGCCCACCGGCCGTCCGGGCCGAAACCGGGACCACCGGCGAGCACCGGCACCCCGGCCGCGCGGCTGGCCTCCACCATCCGCGCCGCCCGGACCAGCCGGTTCGGCTGCACACAGCTCAGCAGCACCGCGTCCGGGCCGGTCTGGTGCAGATAGGAGACCAGATGCCGGGCCGGCACGCTGGCGCCGAGGAACGTCACCCGCCAGCCCGCCGCCCGGACCACCTCGGTGACGATGCGGGCGGCCAGCGCGTGCCACTCGCCCTCGACGCACGCCATCACCACGTGCCCGCGCCGGGGCGGACCGGTCGTCGCACCCAGCGCGTCCACCACCTGCTCGCTGACGTGGGTGGCGGCGTGCTCCTGGGCGATGCTCCAGGAGCCGGTGAGCCAGCGCAGGCCGACCTCCCGCTGCGCCACCGCGACCAGGTCGACCAGGACGTCCGCGACCGAGAAACCGTCGGCGAGCAGGCCGCGTGCGAGCGCGATCGCGCCGGCCCGGTCGGCGGCGTCCAGGCGGTCGAGGTACGCGGCGAGCGTGTCCGGCCCGATCCGGCGCCCGGCCCCGGGGCGGTCCGGCGGCGGTGTCATCCGGCTGCCACGGCGAGCATGGCGATGTCGTCGTGGGGTTGCCCGTCCAGCCACTCGTCGACGAGCTGGAGCACCCGGTCGACGAGCGCGGCGGGTGGGAGCCCGGCGCCGGTGGCGAGCGCCTGACGCAACCGGGCGTCGCCGAACATGGCCGGCTCGGTCGGGCCGCCGCGAGCCTCGGTCACCCCGTCGGTGTACGCCAGCATCAGGTCACCCGGCGCCAGCCGTACCTCGGTGTCGGCGAACCGGGCGTCGGTGAGCGCGCCCACCGGCATGCCGCCCACCCGGACCGTCTCCACCCCGCCGCCGGCGCGAACGACGAGCGGGGACGGGTGCCCGCCACCGGCGAGCCGCACCAGCAGCCCGCCGTCCGGCTCGCGGCGCAGCGCGCCCAGCAGGAGCGTGGTGAACTGGGCCCGGCGGGCCGCGTCGGGGGCGTCCAGCAGCGCCCGGTTGAGCAGCTCCAGCAGTTCCCGGGGGCGCTGCTCGACCAGGCGCAGGGTCTGCAGCGACTGGCGGACCCGGCCGGTCAGCACTGCTGCGCCGACGCCCTTGCCGCACACGTCGCCCAGTGCGAACAGGCCGCCGTCGCCGGTGGGGAACAGGTCGTAGAAGTCGCCGCCGATGCGCAGGCTGTCCCCGGCGGCGCGATAACCGCCGGCGAGCGTCATCCCGGGCAGGCGGGGCAGTTCCGGCGGCAGCAGGCTGTTCTGGAGCACCCGGGCCAGGTGGGCCTGCTCGCCGTACAGGTCCGCGGCGGCCAGCGCGGCGCCGGCCCGGCCCGCGAACTCCCGGGCCAGGCCGATCTCCCGCTTGTCGAAGCCGGGTCGCTCCGGGCGGCGGGCCAGCACCAGCGCGCCGGCCGGACCACCGGCGCTGGGCATCGGGCTGATCAGCACGGTGCCCGGGCGGCCGAACCCGGCGGGCAGCACCTCGGCCAGGTCGGCCAGCTCGGCGTCCAGCCACGGGCTCGGTTCGGTGAGGTCGCCGTCGAGCGCCTCCACCAGCCCGGGGACGGATTCCACGGTCGTCCAGGCGGCCAGGCCGGTCACCGGGCCGGGATCGCCGGTGGCGTACCGGGTCCAGTGCGGCTCGTCCTCGGCGGGCGGGGGCGGGCGGTGCACCACCACCGCGACGTCGGCCAGGTAGGGCACCGGCAGCGTCACCGCGGTACGCAGCGTCTGCTCGCGGTGCAGGGACAGCCCGAGCCGACTGCCCGCCTCGGCGAGGAACGCGGTGCGCGACCGTTCGGCGAGCAGCGCGTCGGTGCGCGCGTGCTCCTCGGTGACGTCCCGGACGTACCAGGCGTGGCGGTCGTCGGCCAGGGGCCGCCGCAGGCCGTTCAGCCGCCGGCCGCGGTGCTCGGTCTCGAACGTGTCCGAACCAGCGGCCGCCGCGCCGGCCAGGGCGGGCACCGGGCACGCGGCCAGGTCGACGCCGGGCGACACCTCGGGGAGCAGGTCGGCGGCCATCGCGTTGACGAGTGTCACCACCCCGGAGCGGTCGACTGTCACGACCGCCTCGGCGAGCCCGTCCAGCAGCTCGCGGGCCAGGTGGTCGTCAGCCGGTAGCGCGACCCCGGCAACCCGCCGGGGTCGTCTCCGCGAGGCGTGTCCACCGCCGCTGACCGGCCCCGCGACACCGCCCCGGCGCGCGGCGGTCACCTCCGGTGGCCGGGCGCTTCGGTCGGTCGACCCCTGCGCATGCTGTCGGTGCACTCCTCGCTCGGCGGACACGTTGCCTGGCGGCAAGCGTACCGAGCGCAGGCACGGAATGCCCGTCGAGGATCATCCGGGTCAGCCGGCCCGGGCCAGCCACCCCACCGGCCGGTCGACGATCCGGCGGACCACCGAGCCGGCTCCGCCGACCGCGGCGGACTGCGCCCCGAGCACTGCCGGGCGCACCGTCACCGGTGCCCAGGCGGCGGTGAGCACCCGCCGGGAGACCTCCGCCTCCACCGTCGGCCGCAGCCAGGGCGCGAGCCGGGCGTATCCGCCCCCGAGCACCACGGTGTCCAGATCCAGCAGGTTCACCACGCCCGCCACCGCCACCCCGAGGGCGGTGCCGGCGTCGGTCAGGGCGGTCAGCGTGGCCGGGTCGCCGGCCTCGGCCAGGTCGGCGAGCCGGGTGGCGGCGGTGTCGGCCGGCAGTTCCGCGCCGGGCAGCCCGGCGGCGGCCAGGATGGCCTCCTGACCCGCGTACCGCTCCAGGCAGCCCTGGCCGCCGCAGCGGCACGGCCGCCCCTGCGGCTGCACCGGGAAGTGACCGATCTCTCCGCTCCACCCACGCGCGCCCCGGTACAGCGCGCCGTCGAGCACGATCCCGGCGCCGATGCCGATTTCGCCGGTGACGTGCAGGAAGCTGCGCGGGCCGGCCGGGCCGGCGTACAGCTCGCCGAGCGCCGCCAGGTTGGCCTCGTTGTCGACCACCAGCGGCGGCACCCCGTCGACCGGCTCGGCCAGCGGGTGCCCGGCGAGCAGGGCCGGCACGTCCACGTCCCGCCAGCCGAGGTTCGGCGCGAGCCGGACCAGGCCGCCGTCGCCCACCAGACCCGGCACGGCGAGCGCCGCGCCGGCCAGTGTCAGCCCGTCGCGTACGGCGGCGGCGCGCGCCTCGGCGGCCAGCGCGGCGAGCCGGGCGAGCGCGTCGGCGGGGGAGACCGGGCGCAGGTCGGCGCGGCGGACCAGGTGGTGCCGGACCGCGCCGGTCAGGTCGACCACGCAGGCCGCCAGGTAGTCGACGTTCACCTCGAGGCCGAGCCCGGCCGGGCCGTCGGAGGCGAGCACCAGGCCGCGGGCGGGACGGCCCGCCCCGGTACGCGGCTCCGGCTCCGCCTCGGCGACCAGCCGCCCGGCGATCAGGTCGTCCACCACGGCGGAGACGGTGGCCCGGGTGAGGCCGGTGTCGGCGGCGATCCCGGCGCGCGAGGGCGGTCGATCGGCGGCGGCGATCCGCCGGAGCACCACCGCGAGGTTCAACTCGCGCAGGCTGCCCTGCCGGACCGCCCCGGCGGTGCTGGCGCTTGTCACCTCTTGACACTGCCACATCGCCGCCATTTAATTCAACCGCTGAACAAATCGCGGACGACACCACCACCTGGAGGTCTGCCATGGCTCCCCGCCCCACCCCCGCGGACAAGTTCTCCTTCGGCCTCTGGACGGTGGGCTGGCCGGCCCGTGACCCGTTCGGTGACGCCACCCGGCCCGAACTGGACGCCGTCGAGGCGGTGCACCGGCTCGCCGAGCTGGGCGCGTACGGCATCACCTTCCACGACGACGACCTGGTCCCGTTCGGCGCGGACGCGGCCACCCGCGACGCCCGGCTCAGCCGGTTCCGCAAGGCACTCGACGAGACCGGCCTGGTCGTGCCGATGGTCACCACCAACCTGTTCAACCACCCGGTCTTCAAGGACGGCGGCTTCACCAGCAACGACCGCGAGGTGCGCCGCTACGCGCTGCGCAAGGTGCTGCGCAACATCGACCTGGCCGCCGAGATGGGCGCGAAGACGTTCGTCATGTGGGGCGGCCGGGAGGGCGCCGAGTACGACGTCGCGAAGGACGTCCAGGCAGCGCTGGACCGCTACCGCGAAGCAGTCGACCTGCTCTGCGAGTACGTCGTCGACAACGGCTACGACCTGCGCTTCGCCCTGGAGCCCAAGCCGAACGAGCCGCGCGGCGACATCCTGCTGCCCACCGTCGGCCACGCGCTGGGCTTCATCTCCACCCTGGCCCGCCCGGAGATGGTCGGGCTCAACCCGGAGGTCGGGCACGAGCAGATGGCCGGGCTGAACTTCGCCCACGGCATCGCCCAGGCGCTCTGGCAGGGCAAGCTGTTCCACATCGACCTCAACGGCCAGCGGGGCATCAAGTACGACCAGGACCTGGTCTTCGGCCACGGCGACCTGCTCAACGCGTTCGCCCTGGTCGACCTGCTGGAGCACGGCGGCCCGAACGGCGGCCCGGCCTACGACGGCCCGCGCCACTTCGACTACAAGCCGTCCCGCACCGAGGACATGACCGGCGTGTGGGCCTCCGCCGAGGCGAACATGCGGACGTACCTGCTGCTCAAGGAGCGGGCCGCGGCGTTCCGCGCCGACCCGGAGGTGGCCGAGGCGCTCGCCGCCGCCCGGGTGGCCGAGCTGGCAAAGCCGACGCTGAACCCCGGCGAGGGCTACCGCGAGCTGCTGGCCGACCGGACCGCGTTCGAGGAGTTCGACCCGGACTCGGCCGGGGCGAAGGGCTTCGGCTTCGTCCGGCTCAACCAGCTCGCCGTCGAGCACGTGCTCGGCGCGCGCTGAGGCGGGCCGCCATGCCGCTCGTTGCGGGGGTCGACTCGTCGACCCAGTCCTGCAAGGTGGTCGTCCGGGACGCGGAGACCGGCGAACTGGTCCGGCAGGGCCGCGCGCCGCACCCGCCCGGCACCGAGGTCGACCCGTACGCCTGGTGGGAGGCCCTGCGGGCGGCGGTCGCCGAGGCCGGCGGCCTGGCCGACGTGGCCGCCGTCTCGGTCGGCGGCCAGCAGCACGGCATGGTCTGCCTGGACGCCTCCGGCGAGGTGGTCCGCCCGGCGCTGCTGTGGAACGACACCCGTTCCGCCGACGCGGCCCGGGACCTGGTCGAGGAGGCCGGCGGCGGGGAGACCGGCCGCCGGTTCTGGGCCGAGGCGACCGGCGCGGTGCCGGTGGCCAGCTTCACCGCGACGAAGCTGCGCTGGCTGGCCCGGCACGAGCCGGACAACGCCGAGCGGGTGGCAGCCGTCTGCCTGCCGCACGACTGGCTGACCTGGCGGCTCGCCGGCGCTCCCGGACTGGACGCGCTGCGCACCGACCGGGGCGACGCCAGCGGCACCGGCTACTGGTCGCCGCGCACCGGCGAGTACCGGCTGGACCTGCTGGAGCGGGCCTTCGGCCGACGCCCCGAGGTGCCTGTCGTGCTCGGCCCGGCCGAGGTGGCCGGGCACCTCGACCCGGCCGTGTTCGGCGACGGCGCGGCGGCCGGCCCGGTGCTCCTCGGGCCGGGCACCGGGGACAACGCCGCCGCGGCGCTCGGCGCCGGAGCCGGTCCGGGCGACGTGGTCGTCTCGATCGGCACCTCCGGCACCGTGTTCGCGGTGGCGGACACCCCGGCCGCCGACTCCAGCGGCGCGGTGGCCGGGTTCGCCGACGCCACCGGCCGGTTCCTGCCACTCGTGTGCACGCTCAACGCGGCCCGGGTGCTCGACGCCGCCGCGACCCTGCTTGGCGTCGACCTCGACACGCTCGGCGAGCTGGCCCTGTCCGCCCCGCCCGGCGCGGACGGGCTGGTGCTGGTGCCGTACCTGGAAGGGGAGCGGACGCCGGACCGGCCGCACGCCACCGGCGAGCTCAAGGGCTTGACGCTGCGGACGTCCACCCCGGCGCACCTGGCCCGGGCCGCCGTCGAGGGCATGCTCTGCGGGCTGGCCGACGGCCTGGACGCGCTGATCGCGCAGGGCGCCCGCGCCGACCGGATCATCCTGGTCGGCGGCGGCGCCCGGTCCGCCGCGGTACGCCGGATCGCGCCGCAGGTCTTCGGCCGTCCGGTGGTGGTGCCACCGCCGGGCGAGTACGTGGCGGACGGCGCGGCCCGGCAGGCCGCCTGGGTGGCGCTCGGTGGCGACACGCCGCCCGCCTGGTCGATCGGCGACACCGAGGAGTACACGGGCGAGGCGGTCCCCGCCATCCGCGAGCGCTACGCCCACGCCCGGGGGTAAGGAAGGGCCCCTTCTTAACGCCTCCGGTAGAGAAGGGGCCCCTTCTTAACACGCCCGCCGGTCGGGGGCGGTGTCCCGGATCGGGCCCGCACCTGATTGGCTGCCCTGCATGACGGGCACCAGGATCTCCCGGCGCGGGAACGCGGCACACCGGATCTACAGCGTCGTGGTCTTCGTGGTGCTCGCCTCGCTGGACAACGTGGCGATCGGCCTGGTGCCCCCGCTGTACGGGCCGATCTCCACCGCCCTCGACGTACCCCAGCGGATGCTCGGCCTGGTCACCGCCGTCAGCTTCCTGGTCAGCGCGGTGGCGGCGGTGGGCTGGGCGTACGTGGGGGACCGCACCAACCGCAAGCCGCTGCTCATGGTCGGCACGCTGCTCTGGGCCGCGGGCACCGGGGGCAGCGCGCTCGCCGGGGGGTACGCGACGTTCCTGATCGCGCAGTTCGTCGGCGCGGTCGGGCTCGGCGCGGTGGGTTCGGTCGGTTTCTCCGTGGTCACCGACCTGATCTCACCGCGCCGCCGGGGCCTGGTGATGAGCTTCTGGGGGCTGTCGCAGGGCGTCGGGACGCTGGCCGGGACGCTGCTCGGCGGCGTACTCGGGTCGACCGACTGGCGGCGGCCGTTCCTGCTGCTGACCGGCGTGGGCCTGGCCGCCACGGTGGCGTACCTGTTCACCTACGACATCCGGCGCGGGCAGAGCGAACCGGAGCTGGCCGGGGCGATCGACGCCGGGAACGAGTACGACTACCGGATCAGCCGCGCCGACCTGCCCCGGATCCTGGCCCGCCGGACCAACCGCTGGCTGATCCTGCAAGGGCTCACCGCCCAGGCCGCGTTCGGCTCGCTGGTCTGGTTGCCGGTGCTGTTCAGCCAGCGGGCCGAGGCGCAGGGCTACTCACCTGCGACGGCCGTGGTCGTGGGCAGCGTCTTCGCCACCCTGTTCCAGCTCGGTGGCGTCCTGTCCATCGTGGGCGGACTGGTGGGCGACGCGCTGCAACGGCGTACGCCGAGTGGCCGGGCCATGGTCGCGGCCGTCGGCATCCTCGCGGCGCTCCCGTTCTACCTGGTTCTGTTCTTCGTGCCGATCCGTATCGACGTGCCCGACGGCGCCGACTCCGGCGCGGTGGTCACGGCCGTGCTGTCCAGCGTGCTGACCGAGCCGTCGGTGGGGCTGAGCCTGCTCACCGCCGTGGTGGCGCTGGCGCTGACCTCGGCGAACTCGCCGAACTGGTTCGCCCTGATCGCCGACGTCAACCCGCCCGAGCACCGCGGCACCGTCTACAGCCTGGGCAACCTCGTGAACGGCGTCGGCCGGGCAGCGGGCAACGGGCTGGTGGGGGTGGCGTTCGCCGGGCTGCGAGCGGCCTTCCCGCCGCCGCTGAACTACGCGGTCGGGCTGGCCGCGTTCCAGCTCTTCTTCATCCCGACCGGGATCATGTACTGGCTGGCCGCGCATACGTCGCCGCGGGACATCGCGCAGGTGCACGACCTGCTGCACGCTCGCGCCGACCGCTTGGAGGAAGGAAGGGCCCCTTCTTGACGGTGCGTGTCAAGAAGGGGCCCTTCCTCTACCTGAGGCGTTAATAGGGGGCCCTTCCTTACACCCGGAACCAGACGGTGACATCCGTCGGGACCGCGGCACCGTCCAGCGGCGCGCTCGACACCAGCACCTCGGCTCCGGCCGGCAACGGCGCCGGGTCGGTGCCGAAGTTGGTCAGCACGGTGAGGTCGCCGTTGGTGAACGTGAGCACCTCGTCGCCGGAGGACAGGAACCGCAGCGGGCCTCGGGCCAGCGCGTGCTCCCGGCGCAGCCGCAGCGCGGTCCGGTACAGCTCGTACGTCGAGCCGGGCACGCCGCGCTGCCGGTCCAGTGCGTACTCGGCCCACACCGGCGGCTGGGGCAGCCAGCTCGCGTCGGTCGGCCCGAAGCCGTACGACGGGGCGTCGGCCTCCCACGGGATCGGCACCCGGCAGCCGTCCCGGCCGCGCTCGGTGTGCCCGCTGCGCGCCCAGGTCGGGTCCTGCCGGGCCTCGTCGGGCAGCGTGGTGTGCTCCGGCAGCCCCAGTTCCTCGCCCTGGTAGAGGTAGGCGGAGCCGGGCAGCGCGAGCATCAGCAGGCTGGCCGCCCGGGCCCGGCGCAGGCCCAGCGCGGCGTCCGGCTGCGGGTCGTCCACGCCGACGCCGTTGGCCCGGCCACCGCCGGTGCCCAGTCCGAGCCGGGAGGCGTGCCGGACCACGTCGTGGTTGGACAGCACCCAGGTGGTGGGCGCGCCGACGGAGTCGGTGGCCTCCAGCGAGCGGGTGATCACCGCGTACTGGGCCGGCGCGGTCCAGGCGGCCAGCAGGTACTCGAAGTTGAACGCCTGGTGCATCTCGTCGGGGCGCACGTACCGGGCCAGCCGCTCGGCCGGCTCCACCCACGCCTCGGCGACGAGAATCCGCTCCCCGGGGTACGAGTCGAGCACCCGCCGCCACTCCCGGTAGATCTCGTGCACGCCGTCCTGGTCCCACATCGGCGGGCGCGGCTTGTCCACCTCGCTGCCGGAGAGGATCTCCTGCGGCTCCTGCCAGTCGGCGAGGTCGGCCTGCTTAATCAGGCCGTGCGCCACGTCCACCCGGAAGCCGTCGACGCCGCGGTCCAGCCAGAAGCGCAGCACGTCGAGGAACTCCGCGCGCACCTCCGGGTTGTCCCAGTTGAGGTCGGGCTGGCCGGAGTCGAACAGGTGCAGGTACCACTGCCCGTCGGGCAGCCGGGTCCAGGCGGGGCCGCCGAACACGCTCACCCAGTCGTTCGGCGGCTCGGTGCCGTCCGGGCCCTTGCCGTCGCGGATGACGTAGCGCTGCCGCTCCGGGCTGCCCGGCGCGGCGGCGACGGCCGCGGTGAACCAGCGGTGCGCGGACGAGGTGTGGTTGGGCACCAGGTCGACGATCACTCGCAGCCCGCGGGCCTTCGCCTCGGCGATCAGCTTGTCGGCGTCGGCGAGCGTGCCGAACAGCGGGTCGACGTCGCGGTAGTCGGACACGTCGTACCCGGCGTCGGCCTGCGGGGACGGGTAGAACGGGGACAGCCAGAGCGCGTCGACTCCCAGCTCGGCGAGGTGGTCGAGCCGGGCCGTGATGCCCGGCAGGTCACCGATGCCGTCGCCGTCGGAGTCGGCGAACGAGCGCGGGTAGACCTGGTAGATCACCGCCTCGGTCCACCAGCCGGTGCCGGGGGTCTGCTGCGTCGCGTCGGTGTTCAGCGCCTTACTCCTGTCTGGGTGGTGCGGGACCAGCGAGTTCTTTAGTGTGCCCGGGGTGGCGCGGTCGATTCGCGCACCACCAGGCGAGTGGGCAGGATCACCGGGGGCGGCGTCGGATCGTCGGTGTCGGCGCCGCGCGGGGCGGGCACCGGGCCGGGGTACGGCGCGGCGGCCCGTACGCCCAGCGGGTCGAGCAGGATGCGGGCGGCGAGCAGCCCCTGCTCGGCGGCCGGCTGGGCGATCGTCGAGAGCCCGAGCACGCCGGCCAGGTCGTGGTCGTCGATGCCCATCACGCTCACGTCCTGCGGTACCCGCAGCCCGGCGTCGCGCAGCGCGGTGACCGCGCCCATCGCCATCTCGTCGCAGGCGGCGAAGATGGCGGTCGGCGGCTCGCCCCGGGCCAGCAGTTCGGCGGTGGCCCGGGTGCCTCCGTCGATGGTGAACCGCGACTCGACGTCGAGGCTCGGGTCGGGCCGCAGCCCGGCGGCCCGCAACTCCTCCTGGTAGCCGCGCCGCCGGTCCAGGTGGGTGGTGAAGGCCAGTTCGTCGTCCGGGTCGCCGGAGATGTGCGCGATCCGGGTGTGGCCGAGGTCGAGCAGGTGGCGGGTGGCGGTCCGGGCGGCGGCCACGTCGTCGATCCGGACGCAGGGCCACCCGGGCACCTTCGTGCCGGAGCTGATCGTCACGCCGGGCAGGTCGAGCTTGGTCAGCGCGTGCACGTCGGCCGCGCGCAGCGGCGTCGCGACCAGGATGATCGCGTCGACCCGCTTGTGCAGGCTCGCCGGGCGCAGGACCCGCCGGCGGGTCTGCTCGCGGCCGCCGAGGTTGTAGAGCAGCAGGTCGTAGCCGCTGTCCTGGAGGAACTCCTCGACCGCCTCGACCACGGTGCCGAAGAACCATCTGGTGATGCGGGGCACCACCACCGCCACCGTGCCGGTCCGGCCGCCGGCCAGCCGGCTGGCGCTGGGCGACACCGCGTACTGGAGTTGTTCGGCGGCGGCGAGCACCCGGCGGCGGGTCGCGGCCGAGACCGTCGGCAGGCCCCGCAGCGCCCGGGAGACGGTGGCCGTGGAGACTCCGGCCAGCCGGGCGACGTCGTCAATTCTGGTCATCGTGGGCTCCCCGCTGTGACCCGGGCCCGCCGCCGGCCGTGCCGGCGGCGGGACGCCGGGTCAACCCTTGACGCTGCCGGCGAGCAGACCTCGCACGAAGAAGCGCTGGAGGGACAGGAACACGATCAGCGGTACGACGATCGACACGAACGCGCCGGCCGTCAGCCGCTGCCACTCGTTGCCCCGGGTACCGGCCAGTTCCGCGAGCCGGACGGTCATCGGGGCGGTCTCGTCGCCGCCACCGGCGAAGATCAGCGCGACCAGCAGGTCGTTCCAGACCCAGAGGAACTGGAAGATGCCGAACGCGGCCAGCGCGGGCATGATCAGCGGCAGCACGATGGTGCGGAAGATCTTCGGGTGGGTGGCGCCGTCGACCCGGGCCGCCTCCATCAGGTCGCCGGGGAGCTGCGAGATGAAGTTGTGCAGCAGGAACACGGCGAACGGAAGCGCGAAGCAGGTGTGCGCGAACCACACCTGGGCGAACTTCTGCTCGTCCACCAGGTCCCATGCGGGCATGATCTGCACGCCGGCGACTGTGACACCGGTGGAGAAGAACCGCAGCAGCGGCACCAGGGCCATCTGCAGCGGCACGATCTGCAGCGCGAAGATGCCGATGTAGACCCAGTCCCGCCCCTTGAAGTTCATCCACGCCAGCGCGTACGCGGCGAGCGACGCGAACGCGAGCGGGAAGAGCACCGAGGGGATGGTGATCGCCAGCGAGTTGATGAAGTAGCTGGCCAGCTGCCCGGACGAGCCGCGGCTGAACAGCACCTCCTGGTAGTTCTCCAGCGTGATCTGCGGGTTGGTGAAGAACGTCCACCACCCGGTGGTCTTGATCTCGTTCTCCGGCCGGAGCGAGGAGATGAACAGGCCGAAGGTCGGGATCGTCCAGAGCATCGCGATGACGATCGACACGAGCGTGGCGGTACGGCTGTTCAGGCGCTTGCGCACCCGGGCGCCCCGGGTGGTCGGCTCGGTGGCCTGGGCGCCGACTCCGACGGTGGGCGTGGCGGTGGTCATCTCAGCCCTCCCGCTGCTTGCGCAGGTTGCGGATCTGGTAGATCACGATCGGGATCACCAGGACGAACAGGAACACCGCCAGCGCCGAACCCTGACCGTTCTCCTGGTAGCGGAACGCCTGGTTGTACATCTCGGTCGCGATCACGTTCGTGTCGTAGTTGCCGTTCGTGGCGGTCCGGACGATGTCGAAGACCTTGAGCGTGGCGATCGAGATCGTGACGACCACGACGATCAGCGCCGGCCGGATGCTCGGAATGGTGATCCGCCAGAACATCTGCCACGCGGTGGTGCCGTCGAGCCGGGCCGCCTCGACGATGTCGGCCGGGATGGCCTTGATCGCGGCGGAGAGCACCACCATCGCGAAACCGGCCTGGATCCACACCATGATCGCGATGAGCAGGAACGTGTTCAGCGGCGAGTCCAGCAGCCACTGCTTCGGCTCGCCGCCGAGGCTCACCACGATCTGGTTGAGCAGGCCGATCTGGTCGCCCTCGCCCCGGTAGGCGTAGACGAACTTCCAGATGATGGAGGCGCCGACGAACGAGATCGCCATCGGCAGGAAGATCAGGGACTTGGCCACCGCCTCGAACCGGGCCTTGTCCACGAGGACGGCGTAGATCAGGCCGAACGCGGTGGCCACCAGCGGCACCAGCAGCACCCAGATCAGCGTGTTGATCAGGACCCGGACGATCGAGTCCTCGGCGAACATCCAGCGGTAGTTGTCCAGGCCCACCCAGTTGTTGCTGCCGGAGTCCATGAAGGAGAGCAGCGTGGTGCGGACGGCGGGGACCACCAGCCCGACGGCGAGCAGCAGCAGCGTCGGCAGCAGGAAGAAGAACGCGAACGCGCCCTCGCGCTGCTTGGGCCGGCGGGGCAGCGGCGCGCCGCTGGCCGAGGCCGCGACCAGCTGTGCCTCCCGGCGCCGGGCGAAGTACGACGGCACCACGTCGAGGAGCAGGAGCAGCCCGCCCACCACCGCGACGAAAGCGATCAGCCCGTACATCAGCATGAGGAACTTCGGCTGTTCCGCCGCGAAGTCGAACTCCATCGACCCTCCTTCAAGGGTTCGGCTAGCAGAGGTGGCCCGGTCCGGGGGAACCGGACCGGGCCACCTGCTAGATCACTTCCAGCTGCCCTCGATGTCGTTCAGGACGGCGGTGGTGTCCTTGCCGTTGATCCAGGCCACCATGCCCTTCCAGAAGGTGCCGGCGCCGACCGCGGCCGGCATCAGGTCCGAGCCGTCGAAACGGAAGACCGTCTTCTCGTCCTGGAGGATGCCCACGGAGAGCTTGTCCACCGGGTTCGGGACGTTGTTGATGTCCAGCTTCTTGTTGGCCGACACCCAGTCGCCGATCTTGGCGCGGCTGTTGGCGTACTCCCCGGAGGCCAGGTAGGTCTGCACCGCCTGGACCTCGGGACGGTCGGCGAACGCGCCGACGAACTCGCCGCCGCCCAGCACCGGCTTGCCCTTGGCCGGGTCGATGGCCGGGAAGTAGAACGCGAAGACGTCGCCGTCCTCGGCCACCTTGGTGCCCTCAGGCCACTGGTTGGCGTAGAAGGACGCCTGGCGGTGCAGCGCGCACTTGCCGGCGGTGATCGGCGTGCCGCCCTCCTGGAACGAGGTGGTGGCGATGCTCTTCACGCCGCCGAAGCCGCCGTTGACGTACTTCTCGTTCTTCAGGATGGTGCCGGCCCGGTTGAGCGCGTCGGCCACCTGCGGGTCGTTGAACGGGATCTCGTGGGTGGTCCACTTGTCGTAGACGTCCGGGCCGCCGGTACGCAGCAGCACGTCCTCGATCCAGTCGGTGGCCGGCCAGCCGGTGGCGTCACCGGACTCGATGCCCGCGCACCACGGCTTGGTGCCGCTGGCCGCGATCTGGTCGGAGAGCTTGATCATGTCATCCCACGTGGTGGGGACGGTCCAGCCCTTCTCCTTGAAGGTCTTCGGCGAGTACCACACGAAGGACTTCACGTTCGAGCCGAGCGGGGCGCCGTAGAGCTGGCCGTTGACGGTGCTGTACTTCAGCCAGTCGGCGGAGTAGTTCTGCTCGGCCATCGCCTTGGTGTCGGCGCCGACCGGCTTGAGCTTGCCGGAGTCGACGAACCGCTTCAGCAGACCCGGCTGCGGGATGAAGGCGAGGTCGGGGGCGTTGCCGCCGTCCACCCGCACGGGCAGCTGGGCCTCGAACTCGCCGGAGCCCTCGTGGTCGATCTCGATGCCGGTGCAGTCCTCGAACTCCTTCCAGGACTGCTGGAGGCGCTCGTCCTCGATGTCACGGATCGAGGAGTAGATGGTCACCTTCTTGCCGTCGTGACCTTCGTACTTCTCGTATGCGCCGCACTCGGCCGAGCCCGCGTTGCTGCTCTTCTTGTCGTTGCCGGTGCCGCAGGCGGCGACGCCGAGCGCCAGCCCCAGGACGCCGGCGACCGCGAGCGCCTGGCGCGATCTGGCAAACGCCATGCCGATCTCCTTCCTTGCCGGCGCGTGGGGGGATCGAACCCGCGCCGGTCCGATGGTCGTGCACCCATGTAAGCGCTTGCATCGCGTCGGGTCCACCCCTGGCCGGACACGGCCCGGTAACAATCCCGAAACCCTGGCCAGCGGGGTTGGGTGCGCTCCCACGAATCTTCCCCGGAACGGAACTTTCTGTCACGATGTCCCCATCGTATTGAAGACTTTCAACATTGGAGGCAGTGGATGCGTAAGCGATGGCTCGCCCTCGGGGCGACCGCGGCTGTCCTGGCGGCGACCCTCGTCCCGGCCGCGCCGGCGATGGCCGCGCCGACGTTCAAGGTCCCGTTCCCCTGCAACCAGTCCTGGTCCGGCCAGACCCGGACCAACCACAGCCCGGCCAACGCGATCGACTTCAACCGGACCGACGACGCCGGTGACCCGGTCGTCGCCAGCGCACCCGGCACCGTCGACGTGGTCACCAACCTCGGCGACACCAGCTACGGCAAGTACGTCCGGATCAACCACGGTGGCGGCCACACCACCTACTACGCGCACCTGAGCGCCTTCAACGTCTCGGTCGGGCAGACCGTCGGCTACGGCCGGGTGATCGGGTACGTCGGCACGACCGGCGGCTCCACCGGCCCGCACCTGCACTACGAGCAGCGCATCGACGGCAGCTCCGTGAAGATCAAGTTCAACGGTGTCCAGGCGCTCTACTGGGGCACGAAGACCTACACCAGCGACAACGGCTGCGGCGGGACGAACACCGGCGAGGGCACCGTCAACACGGCCGGCTCCCCCCTGACGGTCCGCTCCGGCCCCGGCACCGGCTACAGCTCGGTCGGCACGGTTGCCGACGGGGCGAAGGTGACCATCCAGTGCCAGACCAGCGGCACCAGCGTCAGCGGCACGTACGGCACCAGCTCGATCTGGGACCGGATCGGCTCCGGCCGGTTCATCTCCGACGCCTACGTCTACACCGGCTACGACGGCTACATCCCCGGCGTACCCCGCTGCTGAACCCGGCGGCCCGCGGCTGAACGAGGCGGGCGTGGGGGCGAGCGGCCCCCGCGCCCGTACCGGTCAGGAGTTCAGCCGCCACACCGCGAAGTTCAGCGCGGACGCGAACGTCACCCAGGCCCAGTACGGCAGCATCAGCAGCGTGGCCGGCCGGGAGATCCGCCGGAACAGGGCCACCGTCACCCCGATCGCCAGCCACATCAGCACGATCTCGGCGAACGCCAGCCCGTACGCCCCGGCGCCGAAGAACAGCGGGGTCCAGATCGCGTTCAGCACGAGCTGCACCACCCAGGCCCAGAGCGCGGGGCCGAACCCGGCCCGGCGCCAGACCAGCCAGCCGGCGATCGCGATGAGCGCGTAGAGCACGGTCCAGACCGGGCCGAACAGCCACGAGGGCGGCGCCCAGGCGGGCTGCTCCAGGCTCTGGTACTCGGCGGAGGTGCCCTGCACACCCAGCCCGCCGATCGCGGCGGCGACGAAGGTGGCGGCGCCGAAGCCGAGCAGCGCCCACCACTGGCGGGCTCCGGTGGTGCGCCGGGCGACACTCTGCGACATCTCCATGGTCGAGATGTTTCCGCTCCACCGCTGCGGCAAACGCCCCGCCGGACCCGGGCGCGAGAAAAGCCGGGGTCACCCGGCCCGGACGTTCCGGTCCGGCAGGACGGAACGCCCGGGCCCGGCGACCCCGGCGGGTACGAGAACCGCTGTTACGTGTTGAAGATGCTGACGCCGCCCGGGCCGACCAGCAGGCCGACGACGATGAGGACGATGCCCCAGAGGATCTGCCGGCGGAACAGGGCGAGAATTCCGGCGACCACCAGTACGACTGCGAGAATCCAGAGAATCAGCTCCATGTCGGCTGAATACCCGGCCGCCCGATACGGGAAACCTCCCGGTCAGTCGAGCTGATCACCGCCGAGGTGGAAGACGCTGTACGCCTGCTTGATCACCGGGTGGGCCACGTTGCGGACCCGTACGCCGCCCGGCGTGGTGCCGCGCTCGGTGCCGTGGTGGGCGTGCCCGTGCAGCGCCAGTGCGGTGGGTGCGGAGTCGATCGCCTGGCCGAGCTGGTAGCTGCCGAGGAGCGGGTAGATCTCCAGCGGCTCGCCGGCGAGCGTGTCGGGCACGGGGGAGTAGTGGGTGAGCGCGACGAGGGCGTCGCACTCCAGCGAGAGCAGCGCGTCGGCGAGCGCGTCGGCGCTCTCCCGGGTGGTCCGTACGAACGCCTTCATCTCCGGCTCGCCGAAGTCGCTGGCGCACCGCCCGGCGAACCCGCCGCCGAACCCCTTTACGCCTGCCACCCCGAGCCGCCCGCCGGGGGTGTCCAGCACGGTGCCGGTGCCCTCCAGCACCGTGATCCCGGCGTCCTGGAGCACCTTCACCACCTGCGGCACCTCGTCGCACTGGTGGTCGTGGTTGCCGAGCACGGTGATCACCGGTACGCCGAGGCCGCCGAACTCCTGGGCCACGCACCGCGCCTCGGCCTCGGTGCCGTGCCGGGTCAGGTCACCGGCGAGCAGCAGCACGTCGGCGCAGCCGGGCAACTCCTCCAGCGCCGGGCGGAACCGGCCCACCACGTCCTGGTCCAGATGCACGTCACCCACGGCGGCGATCCGGATCACCATCGAACCTCCCTCACGGCAACTCCTCGACCTGGGTGGGCGCCTGCGTGCGGATCACCCCGATGTCGCTGGTCACGGGCGTGTCCGGGAAGCGCTCGGCCACCCGGCGCAGGATCTCCTCCCGCCGGTGCGGGCTCTCCACCTCGCCGTAGAGCACCAGCCCGTTCTCCCGCCGCACCACGGTGATGCCCTGCTCGGCCACCGTCGGGTCCTCGGTCAGCATGCTCTGGATCTCCGCCTCGACGTACTCGTCGGGGGGAACGTCGCCGGACAGTCCGGTCACAGGGTCTCCCTTCCGCCGGGCGCGCCGCCGGGCAGCACGTCCAGCCGGTCGAGCAGCACCAGGAACGCCTCCGCGTACGGCGAGTGCTGCGTCTCCTTCCGTACCCGTTCCCAGTCGATCTGTTCCCGCAGCGAGCGGGCCAGCGGCAGGGCCCGGGCGAAGTCGCAGTAGTGCTGCGAGAAGCTGAGCAGCTTGTGCACCATGAGTTGGCTGGCCGAGAGCACCGGCATCTGGATCGCGTCGACCGGGCGCACGATCGTGTCGGCGAACGTCTCCTCGGTCACCGGCGTCTCCACCGGCCGGTGGATCAGGTCCACCATCCGGTCCTCGTCGTAGACCTTCACCAGCCAGTCCTCCGGCGGGCGCTCGGCGGTGAAGCCGGCCTCGACCAGCGCCTCCAGCGCCCTGTCGACGTCCGCCTCGCGGAGCAGGAAGTCCACGTCGTGGTCGCTGGAGTGGCCGCCGTGGGCGTACACCGCGAAGCTGCCACCGAGCGCGAACGGGATCTCGGACTGTTTGAGCACGGCGGCGACCTTCTTCAGCGTGTGCACCAGGGTCTCGTCCCCGCGCTCGGCCATCTGCGGCTCCCTCGTCGTCATGTGGGGGGTGGGACCACGATGCGTACCCGGCGGACGCTCCGGTCACACCTGTTGCGGCGCGATCGGCCCGTCAGGGCAGGAAAGCGACACAGGGGCCGGGTGAGCGTCGGTCGGATAACCTCGGGAGGGTGGCCAGCTCACTGCGGACGCGGCGGGGCAGGGCCCGACTGCGTGCCGTCGCCCTGATCGGAATCGACGGCTCAGGCAAGACCACCCAGGCACACCGGCTCGCCCAGGCGCTCACCGCCGCCGGCCTTCCCGCGACCTACCACCGCAACGCCGGTGGCCGCCGCTGGCTCGGCCGCGTCGCGCAGCGGGTCGGCCGTCCGGACGCGCAGCGGCTCGTCGGGCGCGGCGGCCTGCTCGTCGTCGAGTCGGTGCTGCGGTGGCTGGCCATCGCGCTCGCGCTGCTCAGCTGCCTGGTGACCGGCCGGACCGCGGTGATGGACAGGTGGTCGGCCTGCCAGTACGCCAGCATCCGGGCGCACGGCGGGCAACGGTGGGAGCGGCTGGCCCGGGCCGGGTACCGGATCTTTCCGGCTCCCCGGGTGACGTTCCTGCTCACCGTCGACCCCGCCGAGGCGTACCGCCGGATCGAACGGCGCGGCACCGACCACGAGAGCATGGCGTGGCTGACCGCCGCGGCCGACGCCTACCGGGCGCTGCCGGAGTACGCCGGCTTCGTGGTGGTGGACGGCAACGGCCCGCCGGAGGAGGTGGCCCGCCGGATCCGGGCGCACCTGAGCGAGTGGCTGCCCGACGACCCGTCCACCGGTCCCGGCCCGGCGCCGGCCGGCCCGCCGCGCCCGCTCGGCGGGCGGGACGGGCCGGTGCCGGTTCAGGCCCGTCCGTAGACCGGGATGCTCGCGCCGCTCGTGGGCGCGGACTCGGGGGAGGCCAGGAAGCGGATGACCGCGGCGATCTCGGCCGGCGGCACCCAGCGTCCGTGGTCCGCGTCGGGCTGGGCGGCACGGTTGGCCGGGGTGTCGATGACGCTCGGCAGCACCGTGTTGCACCGCACGCCGCGCTGCCGGTACTCGACCGCCACCGTCTCGGCGAACGCCCGCACCGCGGCCTTGGCGGTGACGTAGCCGGAGGCGCCCGGGAACGGCGAGACCGCCGCCCGGGCGGAGACGCATACCACCGCGCCGTCGCCGGACGCCACGAGGTGCGGCAGCGCCGCCCGGGTGACCAGGTACGTCGGGCGCAGGTTGAGCCGCAGCATCCGCTCGAAGTCCTCGACCGGTGTCTCGTGCACCAGGCCGCCGGCGGCGTACCCGCCGACGAGGTTGACCACCGCGCGCAGCGGCGCGGCCGGCTCGGCGGTCGCCGCCTCGACCGCCCGCGCGGCCCCGTCGGGGGTCAGCAGGTCGGCCACGACCCGGACCGGGCCGTCGTCCGTCCCGGGCTCCCGCTGGGGTACGACCACCCGCCAGCCGGCGTCGAGGAAGGCGGCGGTGACCGCGCCGCCGAGCCCACCTGTGCCTCCGGTCACCAGCACCGTGCGTTCCGTCATGGACACACGCTAGCCAACCGCCCCGCCGACGGGCCGGTGGGCCGTCCGGCCCGCCCGGTCGAGGCCGACCAGGCAGGCCCGGCCGCGCGAAGGCGGACCGGTACGTCGGGCGGCAGGAGTGACTCGACCGGAGCGGATGAGGCGGGCGGGCTGCGACAATGGGATCCTTGGTCCGGGGCAGGCACGGAAGACGGTAAATTTCCCGATACGCGGTGTCATGGTTGACGCTCGGGCCTGCTGAAAGTAAGTTTCATCCGTGGCGAAGAGTTCGAAGATTTCTGCGAGTCACGAGCCCGGTGGACTGATCGTCCACATCAGCGGCCTGCTGCCCTCGCTGTCCCCGGCCGAACAGCGGGTGGCCCGGCTGGTCGTCTCCGATCCGGCGGATGCGGCCCGGCGCACGATCACCGACCTCGCCACCGCCGCCGAGACGTCCGAGGCGACAGTCATCCGCTTCTGCCGCTCGGTCGGCATGGACGGCTACCCGCAGTTGCGGATCCGGCTCGCCGCCGAGGCCGCCCGCCGGATCGAGCCGCCGGACGCGCGAGTGGTCGGTGGCGACATCCCGCCGGGTGCTGATCTCGCCCAGATCATCGCCACGATCGCGTTCAACGACGCCCGCGCCGTCGAGGAGACCGCCGAGCAGCTCGACCCGGCGGTCTGCGAGCAGGTGGTCGAGGCGATCGGCGCGGCCGGCCGGATCGACGTCTACGGCGCGGGCGCCAGCGGCTTCGTCGCCTCCGACTTCCAGCAGAAGCTGCACCGCATCGGCCGCATCGCGTTCTACTTCCCGGACGTGCACACCGCGCTCACCTCCGCCGCCCTGCTCGGGCGCGGCGACGTCGCGGTCGGTATCTCGCACACCGGCACCACCTCCGACGTCATCGAGGTGCTGGAGCAGGCGCGGGCGCGCGGCGCCACCACTGTGGCGCTGACCAACTTCCCGCGCTCGCCGATCACCGAGGTCGCCGACCACGTGCTCACCACCGCGGCCCGGGAGACGACGTACCGCTCCGGCGCGACGGCCAGCCGGCTGGCCCAGCTCACCGTCGTCGACTGCCTCTTCGTCGGGGTGGCCGCCCGCAGTCGGGCCCGGACCAAGAAGGCGCTCGAAGCCACCGCCGAGGCGGTCAAGTCGCGCCGGGTCGGTCCCGGTCGGAGGCGGGCATGACGGCGGGCCGGGTGGAACGCGACGGCGTGGCGGCGATCCGGCCGGTGGTGCGCGTCGGCGCGCCGACCGAACGGCGCAACCCGCACAGCGTCGACCTCGACCTGATGTCCACCCGGGACGTGCTCACCGTGATCAACGAGGCGGACCGGCGGGTGCCGGCCGCGGTCGCCGCGGTGCTGGACGAGATCGCCGAGACGGTCGACCTGGCCGTGGCCGCGCTGCGCGACGGGCACCGCGTGCACTACTTCGGGGCCGGCACCTCCGGTCGCCTCGGTGTGCTGGACGCGGCCGAGCTGGCGCCCACGTTCAACTCGCCGCGGCACTGGTTCTGCTCGCACCTGGCCGGTGGCCCGGACGCGATGTGGCGGGCCGTCGAGGACGCCGAGGACGACGAGCGCGGCGGCGCAGCCGAGGCCGGCGAGTGCGTACGCCCCGGCGACCTGGTGGTGGGCCTGGCGGCCAGCGGGCGCACCCCGTACGTCCTCGGGGCGCTCGCCGCGTCCCGGGCGCAGGGGGCCGGTACGGTGCTGCTCTGCGCGAATCCGGAGGCCGAGGCCGCCGCGTCGGTGGACGTCTTCATCGGGGTGGACACCGGGCCGGAGGTGGTCACCGGGTCGACCCGGATGAAGGCCGGCACCGCGCAGAAGCTGGTGCTCAACACGTTCTCCACGGCCGTCATGGTGCGTCTGGGCCGGGTCTACTCGAACCTGATGATCGACATGGTGGCCACCAACGCCAAACTCCGCGGCCGCATGATCTCGATTCTCGTGGAGGCCACCGGCTGCGCCGAGGAGGTGTGCCGGGTCGCCCTGCGGGAGGCCGACGGCGACCTCAAGACCGCGCTCGTCGCGCTGGTGTCCGGCGCCGAGGTGCCCGCCGCCCGGGCCGCGCTGGCCCGCTCCGCCCACCAGGTACGCGGCGCGCTCGCCCTGCTCGCCTCCTGACCGTTCCGCCCCCGCCCGTCCCGCCTCGATCCACCCGCCCGGCGCATCCGTCAGGCGGGTGCGACGCGTATCACGTGCGGGAGGGGGACGACTCCTCCCACACGGATTGTTCAACGAGGCGGAGGGTAATCCTTGAGCATGGCTGAACCGACCGGTCCGCAGGCGCGTATCTCGCAGTGACCAGGATCGCAACGACTCGGTGACGCGGCTCGCTGTGTTCATGGATCAGGCAATGGTGCCATTCCATGGGCGAACGGCGATTTCGCAGCTCCAGCGCGTGCCGAAAACGGCGCCCGCGAGCCGCCCGAACCGGGCCGGTAACAGGAAACATGGACCGGGCTCTCAGCTACTACTCAGGCATTCGTGACAGTTTCGACTCACGACATGGAATCCCCGACGCGTCACATCTGTTGTGTAGGTGTCAGCACCTACGGGCACAGCGGAGGTTACGGGGAGGGCTGATGAACGTGGGGATGGCAAGGAACCGGGCAACCGGCGCGAGCGAGGGGACCGTGGCAATCGTGGACAAGAACATCGGCATGCGTACCGACGAGGTCGCCGAGGAGCGGGACCTGGTCGGCGTCTACCTGCACGAGATCTCCCGGACGCCGCTGCTCGACGCCGCCCGGGAGGTCGACCTCTCCAAGGCGATCGAGGCGGGCCTCTACGCCGAGCACCTGCTCGACGAAGAGCGCATCCCCGACGGCGTCGACCGGGAGGACCTGGAGCGGCTGGTCGTCGAGGGTGAGCGCGCGAAGGACCTCTTCATTCGCGCCAACCTGCGGCTGGTCGTGTCGATCGCCCGGCGCTACGTGCGCTCCGGGATGCCCATGCTGGACCTGATCCAGGAGGGCAACACCGGCCTGGTCCGGGCGGTCGAGAAGTTCGACTACGAGCGGGGCTTCAAGTTCTCCACCTACGCGACCTGGTGGATCCGCCAGGCCATCAGCCGGGCGATCGCCCAGCAGGAGCGGACCGTACGGCTGCCCGTGCACCTGGTCGAGGACGTCAACCGGATGCGCAACGTGGCCCGGCAGCTCACCCGTGAGCTGGGCAGCGACCCGGAGCCGGAGCAGATCGCGACCGCGCTCGGCGTGACCGTCGAGCGGGTGAACGAGCTGGTCCGCTGGTCGCAGGACACCGTCTCGCTGGACACCCCGGTGGGTGACGACGGCGACACCAACCTCGGTGACCTGGTCGCCGACAGCGACGCGCCGTCGCCGGAGGAGATCGTCCTCACCGGCCTGGAGCGGCAGCGGATCGAGGGTCTGCTCAACCACCTCGACGACCGTTCCGCGGGCATCATGCGGGCCCGGTACGGCCTGGAGGACGGCCGCGAGCACTCGCTGACCGAGGTCGCGTCGCGGTTCTCGCTCTCCCGGGAGCGGATCCGCCAGCTGGAGATCCAGGCCCTCGGCCGGCTGCGTGAGCTGGCTCGCGCGGAAGGGCTCCAGGCGGCCTGACCTGGTAACAATTGACGGCGAACGGCCGGCGTCCGACAGGGGGACGCCGGCCGTTCGCCGTTCTCGTGGTGCTCAGACCCGGCCGTAGCCGGCGATCGTCATGATGTTCATGCCACGCTTGCTGACGTTGCGTCCGGCGCTGGGCGCGTCGATGATCTGGCCGTTGCCGACGTAGAGCGCCACGTGCCCGAGCCCGGAGTAGAAGACCAGGTCACCCGGTCGCAGCTCGCTGCGGCTGATCCGGGTGGTGGCGCTCCACTGCCGGGCCGCGCTGTGCGGCAGCGACTTGCCGACCGTCCGCCACGCCGCGAGCGTCAGGCCGGAGCAGTCGTAACTGCCGGGGCCGTCCTGGCCGTAGCCGTAGGGCTTGCCGACGGCGCCGTAGGCGAACCGCACCACGGTGCCGGCGTCACCGGAGACGGCCGGCGGCTTGCCCGCCGAGCTGGGGTTGCCGGGCGCCTCGTTGGCCCGCCCGTACGCCTTGCGCCGCATCTCGTAGAGGTCGGACAGGTCCGCCTCGATCCGCGTCTTCGCGGACTTGAGCTGCTTGGCCTGCGCCGCCTCCCGGGCGAGCGTGGCGTCCAGCCGGGTCTTCTGGTCGATCAGCCGCTGTTGGTCTTCGGTGAAGCTGTTGATGGTGCGCTGACGCTGGCGGGTGAGCTGGTCGAGCGTGCCCAGCCGCTCCGGCAGCGTGGCCTGGCCGCCCGGGTCCAGCAGGGCCGCCGCGGTGCGCATGCCACCGGTCTTGTACGCCGTCGCGGCCAGCACGCCCACATCGGCGCGGCTGCGTTCGGCCTGCTCCTGCAACGGCCCGATCCGGGCCTCCAACTTGGCCGCGGTGGCCTTGTTGGCCTTGATGTCCTCGTTGAGCTTGTTGTAGGACTCGACGATTCGCTCCAGCTCAGTCGAGGACTTCTCGATCTGCTTCGTCAGCTCGGCGGGTGTGGGCTCGGCCCGGGCCACCTGCGCCGGGGCGAGCAGCGCGGCCGAGAGGCCGGCCACCGCCAGCGAGCGGAGCAGCATCCGTAAGGACGACAAGAGCGGAAAGCTCCTCTCCCACCGGTCGCCGGGCGCATCGGCGACCCGGCGACACCGGCCCGGGGCCGTCCGGGTGGACGGCTGTCGACCGGGCCGACCTGGACAACCTAACCCGTGATCGCTGTAGCCGGGAGTTCAAGCAGGGGCGAAAGTTGGCAAAGTGGCGGAAAGTAATGAGGGGGAACCGGTGGGTGGATGAGGCGACTCGCCCGATTCGTCGTTCTGGGCGGATGTCGCCAGGCGGCGCCGGGCAAAGTCACGACAAAGACGGAAATCGTTCTCTGTTTCCGGCGGGCAGGGCCGGGCCGGTCAACCCTGCGACAGCCGAAACCCCGAGGTCAGGTGGCGCGACGCCAACACAATGAAGCCCGGACGGGAAATCCCACCACGGGATCCCTGGTCCCGGGAGGCCGCCGTGCAGACCGACCGCTCCGCCGCCCAGCCGCCCCGCTCGCCGCGACCGGCCGCACCCAGGCTGCTCTACGCCCGGCCCGGGATCGTCGTCACCGCCGAGCGCTTCACCGTCGGCCGCAACACCTGGCCGGTGGCCGAGATCACCCAGCTCCGGACCGACCGCGGGCCGCACGACCGGCTCGCGATCCGGGCGGTCGCCGTGTCCGCCGCGATGATCGCCGCCGTCGGCCTGCTGCTCGGCTTCACCGGCGGCCTGCACCGGCTCACCGCCGGGGCGTACCTCCTACTCGGCGCGGTCGGGCTGGTGCCGATGCTGCTCGTGCTGGTCGGCGACCGCGTGCGGCCCCCGATGTACGAGCTGTGGGGCCGGGTGCGGGGCACCGAGGTGCTGCTGTTCAGCAGCGACGACGAGCGGCAGTTCGGTCAGGTCGCCCGCGCGCTGGGCCGGGCCCGGGAGGCGGCGCGGCTGGGCGGCTGGGCCGACCCGCCGGCGGCCGAGCCGTGGCGGCCGGCCCGGTGAACGGCGGTCAGCCCGCGACCGGCTCCGGGGTACGCGGCCGCTGCTCGGCGGCCACCCACCGGCTCACCCGCCGCTCGGCGTAGAACGAGACGAACGGCACGGTGCCGGCGAGCATCACCAGCAGCATCCGCTTCAGCGGCCAGTTCGTCCGGCGGGACAGGTCGAACGCGAGCGCCAGATAGACCATGTACAGCCAGCCGTGCGCCACGCCGACCACGCCGACCACGCTCGGGTTGTCGAAGCCGTACTTCAGCGGCATGCCGATCAGGACCAGCACCACGAGCGCCACGCCCACGATCCAGGCGATCACGCGGTACCGGGTAAGGGCTCCGCCCACCGTCGTCCGTCCTTCCGCACCGGCCTCAGCCGGGATAGTCGCCGGGCCGGGCGCCCGGATTGGCGTTCAACCAGGATAGGTAGCGGTTGTAGGCGGCCAGCTCGGCGTCGTCCGCCCCGTCGGCCGGGGCGGCCGGCACCCGTACGACGCGCACCGGCCGGCGTACCGCCGGGGTGGTGGCGACCGGCTCGTCGTCGGCAGCCGCCGACGGCGCCGGATCGGCCGCCGGCTGCGCGTCGCCCGGCGGTGTCGCGCGCAGCGTCTGGCGGACCTCACGCCACCAGACGAAGATCACGAAACCGGCGAACACCGGCCACTCGATCGCGTAACCGAAGCTGATCGCGTTTCCCCCGGCGGCGCGGGTGACCTGCCACCAGCCCATCCCGAGGCAACCCGCCACCAGCACGACCATGGCCACGTGGCGGACGATCCACGCCGGTGTCCAGAGCCGTTCCATGCCCACGAGAGTACCGGGACTCCCGGGCGTCTCCGACACGGCGTCGTAGTCCGGGCGGTGGTTTGGTGACACGCCCGGTGGGCATCCGAACAGGTGCCAACCCGAACGAGACGAGGGGGCGACGATGACCGAATCGGTACGCCGGGACGCGAGCCCGGAACAGCGGGTCGCGGAGTGGGACGGCGATCACGCCCGCACCGTCGACGGCGAGCAGCTCGGGGTGGACCCGGTGGAGCTGGGCGACGAGGACCTGGTCCGGGAGATGCAGAGCCTGCACCGCACCCGGCTGGACACGCTGCGCCACGCCACCGACTCGGCGCTCGCCAACCACCTGCGGCGCACCGCCGAACTGGAGACGGAGTACCTGGCCCGGCACCCCGGCCGGGAGGTCGACCCGAGCCGGCTGCGGGACGCCTGATGGCCAGCCACGCCGAGCGCGGCATGTCCGCGCCGCCGGAGGTGGTGTTCAACACCGCCACTGATCCGGACCGCTCCTCGGCCTGGCTGCCCGAGCGGCTGCGCAACTCCGGCACCTGCCGGGTCGAGGTCGTCGACGCCGACGACATGCGGGCCCGATGGAGCGCCGCGGACTGGTCCGCCGAGATCGACGTGGAACCGGCCGACGCGGGCGGCGCCCGGGTGCGGCTGGACCTGGCCGGGCCGGACCACGACCTGGCCGACGAGATCCTGGCCAATCTCGACCGCGAGGTGGCCGACAACCTGACCGCCGGATGAGCCCGGCCCGCACGACGAGCACGAGGAGGCCGGGTTGACCGGGAGTGGCCTGAAGCAGAAGGTGGCGCGCCTGCGCCAGGCGTACGCGCCGCACGAGCACCGGCCGCTGGAGGGCTACCTGAAGGCGATGGGCACGTACGCCGGTGTGACCGCCGGGCTCGTCGGCCTGGTCCGGGCGACCGGGCGGCCGGTGCCCGAGCGGCCCACGCCGGCGGACGTGGTGCTGCTCTCGATCGCCACGCACAAGCTCAGCCGGCTGCTGTCCAAGGACGCGATCACCAGCCCGCTGCGGGCGCCGTTCACCCGCTACGACCACCCGATCGGCAGCGGCGAGGTGATGGAACAGGTCCGCGACGAGGGCAGCCCGACCCGGCACGCGCTCGGCGAACTGGTCAGCTGCCCCTTCTGCCTGGCGGTCTGGGTGGCCACCGGGCTCACCGGCGGCCTGGTGCTGGCGCCCCGGCTGACCCGCCTGGTCGCCACCGCGCTGACCGCGGTGGCCGCCTCCGACTTCCTCCAGATGGGGTACGCGGTCGCCCAGCAGGCGGCCGAGGGTGGTCGCCACGAGGCGTGAGACGCGGACACGAAGGGGGCCGGCGCGCGGGCGCCGGCCCCCTTTCGCGTGTCTCCCACCGTCAGGTGGGGGTGGTGCCGTGGTCCTCGCCGGCCCAGCCGCGCGACGCCTCCGGCTCCCGCTCGTCCTCGTCCTCCCCGGTGATGACCTCCCGGTCCACGGCGGTCCGGTCGTGCTCGTTGGCGAAGTCCGGCTCCGGCAGCGTGTCGACGCCCTCCGGTGGCTGGCCGAGCGCCTCCAGGTGCTCGTGCTCGCGGTCGTGGTGGGTCATCTCGCGTCCTCTCGGTTCCGGGGGCTCAGGCGACCGTGCCGCCCAGCAGATCGGCCGCCTCGTCCGCCGCGTACTCGCCCTCAGGGAGCGCGGCGATCCGGGTGAGCAGCTCCGCGGGGAGTTCGGCGGCCACCGCCCGGCGGTAGATGTCCGCCTGGGTGATCCGCTCCTGGCCGTGGTAGATGTCGTCGAGCAGGTCGTCGAGCGGCCTGGTGTCGGGCTGCTCGGTCACGGGCGCGTCATCGGTCACGCCGACCACCTACCCGGCACCGAACCGGTCAAACTCGCCGCAACCCCGCTCAGGCCGGTGCCGGGAGCGTGGCCCGGCGGGCCCGGACAGCCTGGGCCAGGTGCTCCAGGACCTCGGCGGTGGAGTCCCAGCCGATGCAGGCGTCGGTGACCGACTGGCCGTACGTCAGCTCCCGGGTCGGGTCCAGGTCCTGCCGGCCGGGCACCAGGAAGCTCTCCAGCATGATGCCGACGATCCCGCGCTGCCCGGCGGCGAGCTGGGCGGCCACGTCGGCGGCGACGAGCGGCTGGTTGCGGTGGTCCTTGCCGCTGTTGGCGTGGCTGGCGTCGACCACCACCCGCTCCGGCAGGCCCGCAGCGCGCAGCAGTTCCAGCGCCCCGGCCACCGACTCCGCGTCGTAGTTCGGCCGGCCGCCACCGCCGCGCAGCACCAGGTGCCCGTCCGCGTTGCCCCGGGTGTGCATGATCGCCGGCGTGCCGGAGACGTCGATGCCCGGGAAGACGTGCGGCACCCCGGCCGCCCGGATCGCGTCCACCGCGGTGGCGATGCTGCCGTCGGGGCGGTTCTTCATGCCGATCGGCATGGACAGCCCGGAGGCGAGCTGCCGGTGCACCTGGCTCTCCACCGTCCGCGCGCCGATCGCACCCCAGGCCACCGTGTCCGCGATGTACTGCGGGGTGATCGGGTCGAGGAACTCGCAGCCCACCGGCAGACCCAGCCGCAGCACGTCGAGCAGGAGCGCCCGCGCGGTACGCAGGCCCGTGTTCACGTCGCCGGAGCCGTCCAGCGCCGGGTCGTTGATCAGGCCCTTCCAGCCCACCGTCGAGCGCGGCTTCTCGAAGTAGACGCGCATGACCACGAGCAGGTCGTCGGCGACCCGCGCGGCGGCCTCGCGCAGCCGGCCCGCGTACTCCAGGGCGGCGGCCGGGTCGTGCACGGAGCAGGGGCCGACGACGACGAGCAACCGGTCGTCGGCGCGGTCCAGCACCCGGCCGACGGCACGGCGGCCCGCCACGACGGCCTCGGCCAGCGGGGTGTCGAGGGGCAGGTGGTGGTGCAGCAGGGCGGGGGTGGTCAGCGGCACCACACGATCGATGCGCTGGTCGATGACGCGATGGGCGTCCGGGGAGGTGGTCACGGTGGGGATTCCTTCCGCCGACCGTGCCCCCGTGCCGGGTCCGGGGGATCGAGCCGGCTGCTCGCATACGAAAGGGCAGGGAAACAATCCCTGCCCGGCCGGCTCGAAGAGGTGGTGACGTCAGCTCATGGTCGAGTCACCGGCTCCTCCAGCCGGCTGCCTAAACCATCGATACGACCGCGTCACGTCGGCCAGCGTACCCGACGCGCGCCGGAAAACCCGCTGTCGTTCCGAAGTGCGGAACACGGGGTATGAGATCGCCATGACCACGAGCCACGACCCCACTGACCAGGAACGGATCGAGTCCCGAGCGCATCTGCTGCCGGAGGAGGCGGCGGCGGGCAGCGACGACGCCCAGGCGCAGGCCGACGCGATCCTCGCCGAGTCCGACATCCGCGAGGCGGACCAGAACGCCGCCCCCGACACGGTGCTGGAGCACCGCACCTCCGAGCAGACCGTCACCCCCGTCGAGCCTCCCGACTGAGCGCGGCACCCCGGGCCCGGCGGGAACCCCGGTAACTGTCGTCCCGCAGCCGGGCCAGCGGGCCGGCCAGACGTAACCCCGGCGGCACGTTGCCGATCGGGTCGAACGCGAGCGCGGCGTCCTCGGCGGCGCCGCGCTCGTCGTCGAGGCGTACCTCGCCGAACGGCCGCCACCGGCCCACCGGCGAGGCCACCGCCAGCACCAGCCGGGGCTCGTCACCGGCCACCGCCGCGCCCGCCTCGGCCAGGCCGCGGCCCAGGTCGGGTGACTCCGGGTCGGCCAGCGCGGCCAGGAGCAGCCGCCGCGCGCCGACCCGGAACGGCATGATCGACGTGTACGTCCCGGTGAAGCGCCGCCGAGGCAGCGGCAGGTTCCGCAGCACCGGCGCGGCGCCGCTGGAACTCCACAGCAGGTCCACCGGCGGCTCCGGGTCACGGTGCAGCCGCACCGCCACGCCCAGCACGTCCGGCCAGGCACCCGGCGTCGGCACGCCCTTGGAGAGGCGGATCGTGGCCGGCCACCGGCCGGGGGAGTCCAGCAGCGGCACCCCGGTCGGCGGTCCCGGCGTACCCCAGATCCGGGTCTCGCCGGCGAACGTGCGCCCGGCCGGGTGCAGCAGCCGGGCGTGCCGGAGCCGGGCCAGCGCGGCGGCGGCGCGCTCGACGGCGGAGGATGTGGTGGCGGCCATGCCCGCTGGGGTACCCCGGCGCGCACCGACGATGCTCCGGCGCGCGCGTCACGTCTGCGCCTCCGAGATCGGATAGCGTCGTCTCATGCCCGACAGCGGTTTCCCCTGGCCGATCGAGACGACCCGACTGGACAACGGCCTGCGCGTGGTGGTGAGCGAGGACCGTTCCGCCCCGGCCGTGGCGGTCAACCTCTGGTACGACGTGGGCTCACGTCACGAGCCGGCCGGACAGACCGGCTTCGCCCACCTGTTCGAGCACCTCATGTTCGAGGGCTCGGTGAACGTGGCGAAGACCGAGCACATGAAGCTGATCCAGGGCGCCGGCGGCTCGCTCAACGCGACCACCAACCCGGACCGGACCAACTACTTCGAGACGGTCCCCGCCGAGCACCTGGAACTGGCGCTCTGGCTGGAGGCCGACCGGATGGGCGGGCTGGTGCCGGCGCTGACCCAGGAGACGCTGGACAACCAGCGCGACGTGGTGAAGAACGAGCGCCGGCAGCGCTACGAGAACGTGCCGTACGGCGACGCCTGGCTGCGCCTGCTGCCGCTGCTCTACCCGCCCGGGCACCCGTACCACCACGCGACGATCGGGTCGATGGCCGACCTGAACGCCGCCGACCTGGCCACCTTCCAGGAGTTCCACAGCACGTACTACGCGCCGAACAACGCGGTCCTCACGGTGGTCGGCGACACCACCGCCGCGGAGGTGTTCGCGCTCGCCGACAAGTACTTCGGCGGCCTCGCCGCGCGGGCCGACATCCCGGCTGCGCCGGACGGCCGCACCGTGCCGGCCACCGGCCGCCCGGCGGTGGAGACGGTCACCGCCGACGTGCCCGCCCCCCGCGTCTACGTCGCGCACCGCACCCACCCGTTCGGCACCCCGGGGTACGACGTGACCACGGTGCTGGCCACCGTGCTCGGCAGCGGCCGGGGCAGCCGCCTCTACCAGCGGCTCGCCGACGGGGAACGGATCGCCCAGCCGGACCTGGTCGGCGCGGACGGGGTGGACCTGGCGCACGCACCCGCGCCGCTGATCGCCACCGCCACGGCCCGCCCCGGGGTGAGCGCCGAGCGGCTGCGCGACGGGCTGGCCGAGGTGGTCGACGAGCTGGCGACCGTGCCGGTGACCGCCGCCGAGCTGGACCGGGCCAAGGCCCTGCTGACCACCATGTGGTGGCGGCAGATGTCCACTGTCGACGGGCGGGCGGACACGCTCGGCCGGTACGCCACCCAGCTCGGCGACCCGGCCCGCGCGGCCGACCGGCTGCCGGCCTGGCTCGCGGTGACCGCGGAGCAGATCGCCGAGCAGGCCGCCGAGCTGCTCGGCGCCGCCGACCGGGTGATCCTGACCTACGTGCCCGAGGAGAACTGATGTCGCTGATCGCCACCCGTCCCGGCCCCGGCGCCGCCCGCGCCTACCGGTTCCCGCAGGTGGTCCGGCGGACGGCGGCCGGTGGCCAGGTGGTCGCCGCGCACCTGCCCGGGCAGAACCTCGCCGTCGCGTTGCTGCTGCTCGACGGTGGCGCGGGCCGGGAACCGGTCGGCAAGGAGGGACTCGGCGCGGTGCTGGCCAAGGCGCTGGAGGAGGGCACCGCGCAGCGGGACGCCACCGCGTACGCGCTGGCCATCGAGGCGCTCGGCACCGAGCTGTCGACCGGGCTGGACTGGGACTCGTTCCAGGTGAGCGTGCAGGTGCCGGTGGACCGGCTGACCGCCGCCGTGGAGCTGCTGGCCGAGGCGGTCCGTACGCCGCGGCTCGACCCGGCCGACGTACGGCGGGTCCGCGACGACGAGGCGACAGCGCTGCGGATGGACTGGGCCAACCCCGGTCCGCGTGCCGACGCGGTGCTGCGGGCCGAGCTGTTCGGCGCACAGCACCGGTGGGGCCGCCCGCTCTACGGCGACCCGGACAGCGTGGCCGCGCTGGAGGTGGACGACGTCACCGTCTTCCACTCGGAGTGGTTCATCCGTCCCGGCACGCTCGTCGTCGCCGGTGACCTGGAGCGGATCGACCTGGACGCGCTCGCCGCGACGGCGTTCGCCGGCGCCGGCGGTGGCCCCGTGGAACGCGGCGGCCCGATCGACGTGCCGCTGGCCGGGCAACGGCGGATCGTCCTGGTGGACCGGCCCGGCTCGGTGCAGTCCACACTGCGGCTCGGTCATCCGGCCCCGCACCGGTCGCACCCCGACCACGTGCCGATGACGCTCGCCGGCACCGTGCTCGGCGGCGCGTTCACGTCCCGGCTCAACCACCTGATCCGCGAGGTGCGCGGCTACACGTACGGGATCCGGGGCGACTTCGCCTCGTCCCGGCGGTTCGGCCGCTTCGCGGTCAACTCCGGCGTGCAGACCGCGGTGACCGCCCCGGCGCTCGTCGAGGCGGTGGGCGAGATCTCGCGTACCCAGCTGACCGGCGTCACCGAGGACGAGCTCGAGGTGGCGCGTTCCTGGCGGGCCGGGCAGCTCTCGGTCGAGTTGCAGAGTCCGCGATCGATCGCCGCGGCCCTGAGCACGCTCGTCGTGCACGACCTGCCGGACGACTACCACGCGCGGCTGCGGGAGCGCCTGCTCGCCGCGACCGTCGAGGAGGTCTCCGCCGCCGCCGCGACCTACCTGCACCCGGAGTCGCTGACCATGGTGATCGAGGGGGACGCGGCGGTCATCCGGGACGAGCTGGTCGCCAGCGGTCTCGGCGAGGTGCTCGACCACACGTGACGGGGCGGGGCGGCGGGCCTGTGATTCCCGTCGCCCCGCATCCGCGCGGTGGGAAACGTTTCCCACCCGTGCCGCCCGGCTGGGTAGCCTCGCGGGCATGAGGATCGGCATTGTGGGAGCCACCGGTCAGGTCGGTGGCGTCATGCGGCAGGTGCTGGCGGAGCGCGAGTTCCCGGCGGAGCAGGTGCGCCTGTTCGCCTCGGCCCGGTCGGCCGGGCGCACGCTGCCCTGGCGCGACGGCGAGGTCACCGTCGAGGACGCGGCCACCGCGGACTACCGCGGCCTGGACATCGTGCTCTTCTCGGCGGGCAAGGGCACCGCGAAGGAGCTGGCTCCCCGGGTCGCCGAGGCCGGCGCGGTGGTGATCGACAACTCCTCGGCCTTCCGGATGGACCCGCAGGTGCCGCTGGTGGTGGCCGAGGTCAACCCGCACGCGATCGCGGACCGCCCGAAGGGCATCGTGGCCAACCCGAACTGCACCACGATGGCCGCGATGCCGGTGCTGCGCCCGCTGCACGCCGAGGCCGGGCTGGTCAGCCTGGTCGTCTCCACCTACCAGGCGGTCTCCGGCGCCGGCCTGGCCGGTGTCGCGGAGCTGGACGAGCAGGTCCGCAAGGTGGCCGAGGACGCCACCGGGCTCGCGTTCGACGGCGGGGCGGTCCAGTTCCCGGCGCCGCGCTCGTTCGCCCGCCCGATCGCCTTCAACGTGCTCCCGCTCGCCGGTTCGATCGTCGACGACGGCTCCTTCGAGACCGACGAGGAGCAGAAGCTGCGCAACGAGAGCCGCAAGATCCTGGAGATCCCCGGGCTGAAGGTCTCCGGCACGTGCGTGCGGGTCCCGGTCTTCACCGGCCACTCGCTGCAGATCAACGCCCGGTTCGCCCGGCCGATCGACCCGGCCCGCGCCCGTGAGCTGCTCGACGGCGCGCCCGGCGTGGCGCTGCGCGACGTTCCGACTCCGCTGGAGGCGGCCGGCCAGGACCCGACGTACGTCGGGCGGATCCGGGCCGACGAGACCGTCGAGCACGGGCTCGCGCTGTTCTGCGCCAACGACAACCTCCGCAAGGGCGCGGCGCTCAACGCCGTGCAGCTTGCCGAGCTGGTCGCCGCCGAGCGCTGACCCCGTGGGCGTCCGTGCCGGGCCACCCGGCACGGACGCTCCCGCAGCGGGTATGCCCCCGCGTCGCCGGCCGCCCCGCGCCGGCAGGGCGGGGGTGCCGATGACGGCCGAAGGGGACACCGGGGACGCCGGGACGCGCTCGGACACGGTCCGGGCGATCGGGTTCAGCGACGCGGTCTTCGCCATCGTCATCACGCTGCTGGTGCTCGACCTGCGGGTGCCCGAGACGGCGCCGGGCGGAATGCTGCGCGCCCTGCTCGACCAGTGGCCGGTCTACCTCGCCTACGTCACGTCGTACCTGTACGTGGCGGTCAACTGGCTGAACCACAAGGGGACGTTCCACCGGGTCCGCCGCGCCGACCGGGGACTGCACTGGGCGAACCTCGGCGTGCTGTTCAGCGTGGCGCTGCTGCCGTTCGTCACCGGGCTCGTCTCCCGCGCCGTGGAGGAGGGCGACGTCGTCGACGAACGGGTCGCGGTGTCCGCGTACGCGCTCGTCGGCGTGATCCTGTCGATGACCTGGCTCTGGCTCTACCACTACCTGAGCCGGCACCGGGAACTGCTGGAGCCGCACGTCACCGCGCGGTTCTTCGAGGCCGAACGCGTCCGGGCCTTGCTCGGCGTGCTCGCGTACGCGATCGCCGGTCTGGTGGGCGTGCTGCTGAGCGTGCCGGCGGCGCTCGCGGTGCTCCTGCTGTTGCCGATCTTCTACGGGCTGTCCAGCAACGGCTCCTACGACCTGCGCCGACGCCTGCACCCCCGGCGGTGATGCGTGCGTTACCCCGCCCGAAGCGGCGGGTAGACGGCCGTGCCGACACCGAGAGGGGAGCACCATGACAACGGTCGGAGAGTTCATGACGACCCGGTTGGTGACGATGGACGGCAACGACACGCTCATCGCCGCGGCGCAGGAGATGCGCGACAGCGCCATCGGCGACGTGGTGGTGACCGACGGCGACGACGTGGTCGGCATTGTGACGGACCGGGACATCGCGGTACGCGGCGTGGCCGAGAACATGGACCCCACCGCCACCCGCCTCAACCAGATCACCAGCAAGGACGTGGTGACGGTGAGCCAGAACGACGACGCGGTGGCCGCCGCCGACCTGATGCGCACGTACGCGGTCCGCCGCCTCCCGGTGGTCGACGACGGCCGCCTGGTCGGCCTGATCTCCATGGGTGATCTGGCGGTGGAGCGGGAACCCCAGTCGGTGCTCGCGGACATCAGCGCCGACGACCCCAACAACTGACCTGACCGACGCGGTGACGCCGGCTCCCGGTTCGGGGGCCGGCGTCGCGCGTGTGTGCGGTGGCGCCGCGCTCACCCGGTTCGGGCGAGGTTGGCCCCGGAACGGGTGGGGACACGGGCCTCGGACAGGAGACCGCGGATCGCGGGAGGAGTCGCCCGGATGGTGGACATGACCACGAGATTCTTCGAGGACCTGGATCGGCGGGGGTTCGAGCCCCTGCTGGTCAAGACATCCGGAACGCTTCGCTTCGACCTGCACGAGGGCCCGCACACCACGCACTGGCTGCTGGAGATCGATCACGGCAACCTGCGGGTCCGCCAGGAGGACGGCGAGGCGGACACGGTGGTGGGCACCGAGCCGCGTCTGTTCGCCGAGCTGGTCGGCGGTGAGGAGAACGCGATCGCGGCGCTGCTGCGCGGTGACATGACCGTCGTCGGCGACCTGCGGCTCGTGTTGCAGGTCGAGCGGGTCTTCCCCGGCCCGCCGGACTCCCGGGGACCGCACCACACGTTCAGCGGGAGGGGTGCCTGATGCCCGGCAGCAACACCGTCCGGATCCTGGACGGCAACACGTTCGTGGTCAGCGAGGACACCGGCGACATCGAGGCCACACCGAGCGAGCCGACCGGCCTCTTCTCGCTCGACACCCGGTACCTGTCGAAGTGGGTGCTCACCGTCAACGGCGAGCGGCTCAACGCGCTCTCCTACGACGACCTGCAGTACTACGAGGCCCGGTTCTTCCTGGTGCCCGGTGTGGCCACGCACTACATCGACGCGAAGCTGTCGGTCATCCGGGAGCGGGCGGTGGGCGGCAGCTTCCGCGAGACGCTGACCATCCTCAACCACGACGAGAAGGCGGTCGACCTGGAGGTCCGGATGGACGCCGGGTCCGACTTCGCCGACCTGTTCCAGGTCAAGGACGAGATCCTGAACAAGAAGGGCGAACACTACGCCGAGGCCGAGCAGGACCGGCTGCGCCTGGGCTACCGGCGCGGCAACTTCCGGCGCGAGACGCTCCTCTCCGCCAACCGGCCGGCCCGCTACGACCAGCGCGGCTTCGCCTGGAGCATCCGGCTGGAACCCAACGAGCAGTGGGACGCCGTCATCGACGTGCAGACGTTCGCGATCGGCCCCGGCGGCCGGGACCTGCGGATGGGACTGCGCGCGCACGGCACCGAGCGGCTCGCGCTCCAGCACGACCTGGAGGAGTGGATCAGCCGGGCCCCGAAGCTGAACAGCGAGCACGAGGAACTCGCGGCGACGTACCGGCGGAGCCTGGTCGACCTCGCGGCGCTGCGCTTCTCGCCGCTGTCGCTCGGCGGGCAGACGCTGCCCGCGGCCGGCCTGCCCTGGTTCATGACCATGTTCGGCCGGGACAGCATCCTCACCTGCCTCCAGGTGCTGCCGTTCGCGCCGGACATGTCGAAGACCACGCTGCGCATCCTCGGCGCGCTGCAGGGGACCCGGTTCGACGACTTCCGGGACGAGGACCCGGGCCGGATCCTGCACGAGATGCGGTACGGCGAGACGGCCGCGTTCGAGGAACAGCCGCACTCGCCGTACTACGGCTCGGTGGACGCGACGCCGCTGTTCGTGGTGCTGCTCGACGAGTACGAGCGGTGGAGCGGCGACGGCGCGCTGGTCAAGGAACTGGAACGGGAGTGCCGGGCGGCGCTGAAGTGGATCGACGACTACGCCGACCTGCTCGGCAACGGCTACATCTGGTACGAGCGGCGCAACACCGACACCGGCCTGGAGAACCAGTGCTGGAAGGACTCGTGGGACTCCATCTCGTACGCCGACGGCACACTGCCGCCGTTCCCGCGGGCCACCTGCGAGGTGCAGGGGTACGCGTACGACGCGAAGGTGCGGGCCGCCCGGATGGCCCGGGAGTTCTGGGACGACCCCACGTACGCCGATCAGCTGGAACGCGAGGCGGCGGAGCTGAAGCGGCGCTTCAACAACGACTGGTGGGTCGCCGACCGCGGCTTCTACGCGCTCGCGCTGGACCCGGACGGGCGCCCGTGCGACGTGCTCAGCTCCAACATGGGCCACCTGCTGTGGAGCGGGATCGTGGACGACGAGCGGGCGCCGAAGGTCGCCGAACACCTGGTCGGTCCGCGGCTCTGGTCCGGCTGGGGGGTGCGGACGCTGGCCGAGGGTGAGGTCCGCTACAACCCGATCGGCTACCACAACGGCACGATCTGGCCGTTCGACAACTCGTTCGTCGCCTGGGGCCTGCGCCGGTACGGCTTCGCCGAGGAGGCCGCCACCGTCGCCAACGGCATCCTCGACGCGGCCACCTACTTCGACGGGCGGCTGCCGGAGGCGTTCGGCGGCTACCAGCGCGAGCTGACCAAGTTTCCGGTGGAGTACCCGACCGCGTGCAGCCCGCAGGCCTGGTCGACCGGCGCGCCGCTGCTGCTGCTGCGCACCATGCTCGGGCTGGAGCCGCACGACCAGCACCTGGCTGTCGACCCGCGGCTGCCGGTGGGCATGGGACGGATCGAGGTGCTGGACATCCCGGGCCGCTGGGGCCGGGTGGACGCGTTCGCCCGGGGGCGGCTCAACCTCGAGGAACTGGCCGACTGAGCCCGGTCAGTGCCCGGGCGGCGACGCGGTGTGCGCCTCGTTCGGCGGGAGCAGGCAGAACTCGTTGCCCTCCGGATCGGCCAGCACGGTCCAGCGCGGCAGCTCCCGCACGACAGTGGCGCCCGCCTCCAGCACCGCGGCCCGTTCCTCGGCGTCGCCGACCAGGTCCAGGTGGATCCGGCCGGGCTCCGGCAGCATCTCGGCGGGGCTGATCCACAGGTCGGGGCGCCGCCCGTGCGGATCGCGCAGCAGCACCGCCTCGGTCGGTGCGAGCGTGCCCTCGGCGAGCTTCACGCGGTCCTCCTCGACCACTGGCAGCCCGGTGACCGCGCTCCAGAACGGGGCGAGCACGTAGGGGTCGCGGCAGTGGATGACGATCGCGGCGAGGTCGGGCATGCCTCGAACCTAGTCGTCAGCGGCGGCGGGCAGGACGCTGTCCAGGAACGCGGCGGCAGCCGCGCGCAGGTCGGGCCGGGCCAGGTCGAGCGCGTGACCGCCGTGGGTGAGCCACAGATGCGCCGGGTGCCCGGCGGCGAGCAGCCGGCCGGTCAGCTCGACCGCTTGGGCGGCCGGCACCGCTTCGTCGTCGCGCCCCTGCACCAGCAGCACCGGTACGCCGGAGCCGAGGTGGGTGGCGATCGTCGCGTCGACGGTGGCCGGATCGCCCGGGGCCGGCGGATGACCCAGCAGGTCGGTCCACGGGTCGTCGCCGGGCGCGCGCCGGCGCCGCTGCTCCGGGTCGAGCGGGTCGACGGGTGCCCAGTACGCGAGCACCCCCGCCACGTCGCCGGGCCGGTCCACCCCGCGCAGGCCGAGCTGAAGGGCCAGCATCCCACCGGCCGAGTCACCGCCCACCAGCAGCGGCAGGCCGCCCGCCGCCGCCCGGGCGGCCCGGGAGGCGGCACGGACGTCGTCGAGCTGGGCCGGCCAGCGCGCCTGGTGCGAGAACCGGTACGAGGCCGGGACCACGCGCAGTCCGAGGGACGCGAGCGCCGTCCCGTCCTCCTCGGCGCGGGCCCGCCAGCCTCCGCCGTGGATCCAGAGCAGCACCGCGCGTTCGGTCATGAGGCCATCGTCGCCGCGCTCGGGCGGGTGCGCGACCCGGGTCTGCCGAGGGCAGATCGGCCCTACGGTCGCGTAACCTACTCGGGGTAAAGTTTCGACATGTCGGAACTCGTGTACCCACCTGTGATCACCGCCGCGAAGACGATGTTCCGGCTCCTCGACCTGCGCCTGGACGTGTCCGGCAGCGAGCACGTGCCGCCCACCGGCGGGGCCGTGATCGCCTCCAACCACGTGAGCTACCTCGACTTCATCTTCTCCGGCTACGGCGCGCACCCGGCGAAGCGGCTGGTCCGGTTCATGGCCAAGGACAGCGTCTTCCGGCACCGCGTCTCCGGCCCGCTGATGCGCGGCATGAAGCACATCCCGGTCAACCGGGCCGCCGGTGCCGGCTCGTACGCCGCCGCGGTGAGCGCGCTGCGCCGGGGCGAGGTGGTCGGCGTCTTCCCGGAGGCCACGATCAGCCGCTCCTTCACGGTGAAGGACCTGAAGAACGGCGCGGCCCGGATGTCGCAGGAGGCGAACGTGCCGCTGCTGCCGGTCGCGCTCTGGGGCACCCAGCGGCTGTGGACCAAGGGCCGCCCGCGCACGCTGACCCGCCGGCACACGCCGATCACGATCATCGTCGGCGAGCCGATGGACCCGTCCGCCTACCCGGACGCCACGGCCATGACCGCCGAGCTGCGGACCCGCCTGTCGGCGCTGGTCGACCGGGCCCAGCGGGAGTACCCGGACAAGCCGTCCGGCCCGGACGACACCTGGTGGCAGCCGGCCCACCTGGGCGGCAGCGCGCCGACCCCGGAGGAGGCCGTCGAGCTGGACCGGTCCGAGCGCCGCACCCGCAGCGCCTCCTGACCGCGCCCGCCCTCTGCGCGCTCGCGCTCGGGTTCCGGACGGGAGCGTCAGCAGGCGGAGCCGGGCTGGTCGTGGGCGGGGAAGCCGGACCACGACCAGGGCGTCGCCTCGGCCTCGGCCGGGCGGTAGTAGTCGTCGCGGGACAGGAACTCCACCGGCAGCGAGCCCGGCAGCATGACGGTGCCGAGCGTCGGGCCGGGGGAGGCGGCCACCCGGACGGCGAGGACGTCCCGCTCCGGCGGGGACAGGTCCACCAGCTCGGCGTGCGCCAGCCGGAATCCGGCCACCGCTCGGCGTACCTGCCGGGCCAGCGCGGCGACCGGACCGACCGGCCCGGTCAGCGCCAGCGCCGGCTGCCGGATGGTACGCAGTGCGTCGCAGACGACGCGCAGCTCGGCGGTGCCGTCGCCGACCTCGGCCAGCTCCAGCCGGGACGGCCACTGCCAGCGGATCTGACCGCTGACCAGGCGGGACAGCCGGACCGGTCGCCGGTGCCGGGCACCCGCCCGGCTGTCCCGCCCGGAGACCACCGACAGGTCGGAGCCGGTGCAGACGTACGCCAGCCGGCGGTCGGTCACGGTGATCGTCGCCGGGCCGGGCAGCGACCAGCAGCGGACGTCCTCACTCGGGCCGAGCAGGTGACCGGCGACGCGCAGGCAGTGCTGACCCAGCAGGCGTTCGCCCGGCTCCGGCACCAGCTCGTAGCGCCGGTCGAGCACCGGACGGGTGGGGTCGTCGTCGGCGTCGAACCGGTGCGGTCCGACGAAGAAGGGTGTGGCGTCCTCCGGCACGGTACGACCTCCCCGGTGACGGTTGGCGGTACGGACGAGCCTTCCGGATTCCTGGGGTGACTGTCATGACGCCTGTTAGGGGGTCGGCCGGTCGGCCGACGCCTGCGACCGGTAGATGCCGATATCTTCCGGTCGGACGAGTCCGTCCTCGATCGCCCGGGCGAGCAACGCCGCCTTCGTGGCGGCCGGACGCCCCGCTCGGGTGTACTTGATCCGCGCACGGTCGACGTACTGCTTCACCGTGTGTTCGCTGATCTGCATCCGGCGGGCCACCGACGCCTTCGACATCGACTGGAACCACAGCAGCAGCGCCTCGCGCTCCTTGTCCGACAGGGACGGACGATCCGGGCGGGCGTCACCGACCATCGCACCGGCCAGCGCCGGCGGCACGTACGGCCTGTCGCTCGCCGCCGCCAGCACCGTCGCCACGCAGTGCTCGCGGCCCTCGTGCTTGGCCAGGAACGCGACCGCTCCCGCGTCCAGCGCGGCGAGCATGGTCTGCGGGTCGCTGTGCTCGGAGTACACGACCACCCGGCGCCCGGCCGTGCTCAGCTCGGCCAGCTTGTCCAGCACCATCCGGCCGTGCAGGCGCAGGTCGAGCAGCACCACCTCGGCGTCCGGCGCGGCTCGCAGCACCTCGTCCGGGTCGTCCCCGGTGGCCAGCACCCGCAACCGGGGCTCACCGGCCAGCCAGGCGCGCACCCCGTCGATCACCACCGGGTGGTCGTCCACGATCGCCACCCCGATCGGGGTCCCGGCGTTCACGTCCGCCGCCAGCGGGTCTGCGTCCATCTGATCTCCCCGTCCCGCTCGTGCAGGTGTTCCACCGGCCCGTCCCCGCCGGTCGGCGGCTCGTCCGGGCCGTCGTGATCCGGTGTCACCAGGCTGACCACCACCTCGTCCGGGTTCGCCACCACTGTCATCCGGGCCCAGCCCTCGGCGGCGGCGAGCGCCGCCGTCAGCGGGTCGGCCAGCCCGCGCCGGATCTCCACCGGCAGTTCCGGGGGCGTGCCGACCGACACGAGGTCGATCGGCAGGCCGTTGCGCTCGGCCAGGTCGGCGGCCGCGCGCAGTTCGTGCAGCAACGCGTCCGGCACGTCGTCCGACTCGGCGATCAGCCGGCGCAGCCGGGCCGCGGCCAGCACCGCCCGCCGCCGTACCGCCGGGTCGGCCGGGTCGGCGTCGCCCGCCGCCAGCTCGGCCAGCACCTCCTCGGCGGTGCCGCTGACCAGGGCCAGCCGTGCCTGCCGTTCGGTGCGTGCCCGCTCGGCCGCCTCCTGCTCCGCCGCCACGGCAAGCACCGCCGCCGCGGTGGCCGCCCGGTCCCGGGCCTGTGCGGTGATCGCCGCCGCGCCGACGAAGACCGCCACCGGCAGGGTCGAGGTGCCGTAGACGTACATCGCCGTCCGGCTCAGATCGGCCGGGGCGGTCGCGCCGTACAGCACCACTGCGGCCAGCGCGACGGCGCCGTGCGCGGCGAGCATCAGCAGCAGCCAGCGCACCGGCCGCCGCCAGATCACCAGCAGGAAGAACCAGGCCAGCCCGCCCCACACCCAGTTGGCGGTGCTGAACAGGAACCGCTCGCCGGCCCCCGCGACCACCGCCGCGTCCACCACCAGCAGCGCCACGGCCAGCGGCCCGGCCGGCGGCAGGCCGCCGCGCAGCAGCCGTACCCCCGTCCCGACCCCGACCAGCGCGGTCACCAGCCAGCCGGCCGCCACCACCGCGGGCGCCGCCATCCCCTGCCCGGCCCGCAACACGGCCGGCAACGTGACCCCCAGGTGCCAGGCGGCAGCGATGACGATCACGGCGACCCGCGCGCCCTGGTCCGAGGCGTCGGCCACCGCGTGCGCCTCCGGCGGAGCGACGTCGGCTCCGGAGCGCGTCGCCACCCGCGGCCGGGGCAGCGGGCGCAGCGCGTGGCCGGCCGCCGCCGTACCCGACTCAGTCGCCATCGGACCACTCCAGCCGAACCCGGGTACCAGCGCCAGGGGCGGAAGTCACCAGGGCCCGACCACCCACAGTGTCCATCCGTCCGTGGATCGACTCGCGCAGCCCGTACCGGTGCGCCGGGACCGTGGCCGGGTCGAAACCGGGACCGTCGTCGACCACCTCGACCACGACGGTGCCACCCTCGCGCGCCAGGCGCAGCGACGTGGCCGCGCCCGGCGCGTGCCGTGCCACGTTCGCCAGCGCGGCGGCGGTGCTGTCGGCGAGCGCCGTGGCGACCTCAGCCGGCAGCCGGCACGGCGCGAGCGTCGCGGTCACCGCGAGCCCGGGCGTCGCGGCGAGCACCTCGCGCAACCGCTCGTCCAGGTCGGCCTCGCCCGTCGCGGTCGCGGTCCGCGCGCCCGCCAGCGCGGTGAGGGTACGCAGATCGTCCGCGCACCGCTCGCGCAACGTCGCCGAGTCCGGCACCGCGCCGAGACCGACCATGGTGAGCGTGCCCAGGACGGTGTCGTGCAGGTCGCGGTTGTGCCGCCGTTCGGCCTCGCGGGCGGCGCGCGCCACCACCGCCTCGTGGGACAACCGCTGGTAGTCGGCGAACGCGGCGTCGGCGCGGGCGATCCGCCGGCGCATCACCGCCGTCATCACCGCCGTGCTGCCGGTCTGCACCAGCAGCGTCCCGGCGTGCGCCCGCGCCTCGGCCGGGTCGCCGGCCAGCGTGGCGCCCGTGACGTACGCGGCGGTGACCAGCAGGCCGGCCGGCACGGACCAGCGGGCCGGGGCGGTGGCCTGCGTGTTGATGACTGTCGAGCTGGCCAGCACCGCGATCCAGCTCGCCTCGCCGGGCAGCACCTCCGGCGCGACGAGCCACGGTACGGCGATCGCGGCGGCGGTGGTCAGCGCCACGTCACCGGCGACCAGCGCGCCGCCGATGCCGTGCCGGAACGCGCGGAACGCGTACCAGACCGACCAGGCGGTGAGCACGACGACCGCGGGGATCAACAGCGCCACCCGCACCGGCGGCGTACGCACCGACAGGGCGACGACCGCGCCGACCACGCCGCAGGTGAGCCGCAGCAGCGCCGGCAGGGTGGTGAAGATCAGGCTGAACGCGTCACCCGCCGGGCGGGCCAGCGGGGGCCGTGGCATGGGCACGGCGGCAGCGACCGGCATCGGGGAGATGTCCTTCCGGTAGCGACCCGGCCGGGTCCGCGCGGCAGAGATTGACGCTGGAGAATAACACGGTTTGTCGGAACTGGTCACCCTTGGTGCTTGACGAGTTTCGCTCCGGCGTAAAGCAGCCGGCCGTCCGGCCCGGCGATCAGCGGCGCGCGGCGGCGAGCAGGTGGGCGCTGGCGCCGAGGATCGCCGCGTCCCGCTCGAACGTCTCGGCGCAGGCCAGCGCGTCGGTGAACAACCGCTCGTGCGACCCGGTGCCGAGGGCGTTCAGCAGCGGCCACAGCGGACCCTCCACCCCGTACACCTGCGGGGTGGGCAGACCCGCGGCGACGAACTCGGCGGCCAACTCCTCCGGCCGGTGGAAGAAGGCGGTGGTGAAGCCGGTGCGCGGATCGTTCACCCCGGTCTCGTACTCGGCGCGCAGCAACTGCCGGTTGTCGTCGTCCAGGCGGCCCTGCGCGGTCAGGTCGATCAGGGCGGCGTGGCGGCTGATCGCCGCCGCCACGATCGTCCCGCCCGGCCGGGTCACCCGCGCCGCCTCGCGCAGCGCCGCCACCCGGTCGGCCTGCCGGGGCAGGTGGTAGAGCGGCCCGAGCAGCAGCGTCGCGTCCGCCGCCGCGTCGGGCGCCGGCAACGCGCGGGCGTCACCCACCGAGGCGCCGACAAGTGGGTACGCCGACCGCGCCGCCGCCACGTGTGCGGGCACCAGGTCGACCAGGTGCACCCGGTAACCGGCCGCGGCGAGCGGACCCGCGTACGCCCCGGGACCACCGCCGACGTCCAGCACGTCGGCCGGTGCGGCGGGCAGCAGGCGGGCGAGCAGGTCCCGGGTACGCCGTGCCTCCAGCCGGCCCTGCGGTGACCCCTCCAGCCGGTCCGCCTCGACGTAGACATCGGTGTAGTAGCGGCGGACGTCCGGCTCGGGTGGACGGTGTGCGGGCATCCCCTGATCGTCGACGAGAAGCGGAGCTGCGGCATCCGGTTTACGGTTGCCGAGGTTTCCTACCCTGCGGGGTATGGCATACCAGCCGGCCATGGTGCCGCCGAAGAAGTCCAAGCGAACCCTGTTCATCGTGCTCGGCGTCGTGCTGGCGATCTGTTGTTCCGGCGGTGTGCTCGCCGGATTCTTCCTCTTCCGTGCCGTGCAGGAAGCGACCGGCCCGGCCCGGTCCACAGCGCAGACCTATGCCGAGGCGATCGTCGACCGCGACTATCCCGCCGCGTACCGGCAGCTCTGCTCCCGCGTACGCGACCGGGTCAGCGAGGAGGACTTCACCCGGCAGCAGTCCTCCCAGCCGGAGTTCACCGACTACCAGATCACCGGGCTCAACGTGTCGAACAACAACGGGCGGGTGAGCGGGTCGACGACCATCCGCTTCACCCCGGCCACCGGCACCAACGTGACCCAGTCGTTCCCGATGGTCAAGGAGGACGGGGAGTGGCGGATCTGCGAGTGAGCCGGTCGCGGGGCGGTGGGGCGGGCGCCGGGCAGGCATACTCCGCGGGATGACTGCGGAGTCCCCGCCGGTCCTGCGGCCCGGCCCCTTCCTCGTGGTGCTGCTCGGCGCGGTCGTGATCGCGTTGTTGCTGCTCATGCCGATCCGGATCGGCTTCGGTGACCACACGGCGGGCACCAGCTGCGGCAACGCGGTCGCCATGGATCTCGGGCACTGGCGCAACCAGCCCTACTCGGAGGAGAGGGACACCTACCTGGATCTGGCATTCCGCAGGTGCATCAGCGAGCGCGTCGACCGGACCGCGCAATCAGTCGGCGTGTTCACGTTGACGCTTCTCACCGTCATGGGGATGCGGGTGTGGCACGCGGCTCGCCGGGAGCGGGCCGGCCCGTCCGGAGGCGAACCTCTTCAGTCGCCGCGTGACACCTGATCCACTTGTCGCATGGCCTCCTCTCCCGCAACCCCGCTTCCGCCGGCCGTCGCGGACCGGCTCGCCCGCGAGCGCAACGTCTGGCTCTGCACGCTGCGCCGGGACGGCTCCCCGCACGTGACGCCGGTGTGGTTCGTCTACGCCGACGACGTCTGGTGGATCGGCTGCGAGGGCCGCAGCGTCAAGGCCCGCAACGTGGCGGCCGACCCCCGCGTCTCGCTCGCCCTGGAGGACGGCGTCCACCCGGTCGTCGCGGAGGGCGAGGCTCGGGTGCACCGGGCCGACTTCCCGCCCGCGATCGTCACGGCGTTCGCGGAGAAGTACGGGGGATGGGACATCCGGCAGCCCGTCACCCCGGACAGTGAACGGGTGCTGCTGGAGGTGCCCGTCCGGCGGTGGCTGCTCGCCGGCGCGGCACGCTAGTCCCCGGAGAACCCCCAGAAGTAGAGCTCGTTCGGGGCACCCGCCTCGTCGTGCAGGACGGCGTACCGGCCGAACCAGCGCTGCTCGGCCAGCGGCTCGAGCGCCTCGACGTGAGCGCGGGTCGGCCGGGCGACGCCCGCTCGTGCGAGCGCCTCCGCCTCCGTCACCCGCTGGAACGCCCCGAAGCCGGGTTCCTCGCCGTCGGCCAGCACCCGCGTCATGTCGAGGATGGAGTGTGTGCCGGACTCCTGCACCCGCTCGTCCGCCCACAGCTCCTCCTCGCTGCGGGGACGGTCCGGGAAGTCGGCGGCGGAAGCGCCGAACCCGCCCGGCACCGCCCACCAGTAGTCGCCGGTCTCGAAGACCTGTCGGCGCAGTTCGTCCAACGCGGCCTGGGCGTCCGGCTGGTACGCCACGAAGTAGCTCCATCCCGATGCGCCCACGCTACCTCCCGGTGATCCCGCTCGTCGCCGCCACGTCCGGCGGCGCACGCGATCATGCCCGAGACCACCGACGAAACCGGCGGGTCAACGCGACCAGGATTCCTGTGCCACTGTCTCCGCCATGCGTCTGTCGTCAGGCCTTCGAGTCGCCGCGGTCGTGGCCGGTCTGCTGTCGGTCGGAGCGGCACTGCTCGCCATGCGGGAAGCGTCGCTCCTGTGGGCGGTGGTCACGCTGGCGGCGTTGTGCGGCCACGCGCTCACCGCTTCCGGTGCGCCCCGGGTGAGGTGGAGCGTCGCCGCCGGCGCCGGGCTGTTCGCACTGGTGGCAGCCGCGAACCTGCACTGGCACCGGGAACAGGCGGCGGACGCGGGCGAGTCGGCAGGGAGTCGGGCGGCGACGCTGGCGCACCTGCTGGAGAGCTTGCGGGAGGGCCTGGACCGGCAGCGGCTGACCGCCTGGGGCCTGGCTCTCGGCGTACTCCTGCTTGCCCTTGCCGTGCCGGCGCTGCCGGCACGCGGCGGACGGCGGGGGGTGGTGACGGCGGTCCTGGCGGTGGCAGTGCTCGTCTGGTGCGGGCTGAGCGTGGCGGCGACGCCCGGCGACCCGCCGCTGCTCGACCTGCTCCTGGCGCTGCAGCCGACGCTGCTCGCCGTTCTCGTGACCGCCGCGGTGCTGGCGTCGTCCGGATGGCGGGGAGACCGGCGCGGGCTTCTCACGGCGGGCATGGTCCTGCTGGCGCTGGTCGCCGTGCGGGCCTGCGCGGATCTCGCCGCCATGTGGGTGAGCTGGTGGACGCTTGTCGAGCCCGCCGAGGACGCCTTCCTGCAACCGGGAGTCATGGTGAGCGTGGGTGCTCCGGCGGGAAGCGCCCTTGAGGTGTCCTCGGCGGTGGAAACGGCTGTCGCGCTCGGCGGCGCGGGGTTGGCGGTCGTCGGCGCGTTGCGTGCTTCCCGCGAGAACGCCCGTCCGTAGTCTTCCCCCTTGCGCGGGCGGTCGCGCCTACGGGTGCGAATCGGTGATCGCGATGACCTCGTCGAGGCGGTCCAGTGCGGCCCGCAGGTCGTCGACCTTGGCCTGGATGCGCTCGCGCTCGGCGCGCAGCATCGCCCGCTGCGCGGGGTCGGTGTGCCCGGAGTCCCAGCACGGCAGGAGCTCCGCGATCCGGCTGCTGGTCAGGCCGGCGGCGTACATCTGCTGGATGAAGCGCACCAGCGTGACCGTGTCCGGCCGGTAGAGGCGCTGGCCGGACGCACTGCGCCTGGGGACGAGGAGACCCTGTTCCTCGTAGTAGCGCACGGCGCGCACCGAGACACCGGCGCCGCGCGCCACCTCGCCGATACGGATCAGGGTCTCGGGCATGTGGCTCCTCTCACTCCGATCCGGGCGGTCCGCACTTGCCTCTGACGTCAACGTCAGGTTTTAGCGTACCGGGCATGGACATCACCAACTCGGTAGCCCTCGTCACCGGAGCCAACCGTGGCCTGGGCCGCGCCTTCGCCCAGCGCCTGCGCGAACGCGGCGCCCGCAAGGTCTACGCGACCGCCCGCCGCCCCGAAACCGTCGACCTACCAGGCGTCGAAGTGCTGCCGCTGGACATCACCAGTCCCGCATCCGTACGGGCCGTCGCCGCTGCCGCCCCGGACGTCACGCTGCTCGTCAACAACGCCGGAATCCAGACCGGAACCGACCTGGTGACCGGTTCGCTGGACGCGGTGCGGCACGAGGTGGAGACGAACGTGCTCGGCCACCTGGAGATGATCCGGGCCTTCGCCCCGGCGCTGGCCCGCAACGGCGGAGGCGGAATCGTGAACGTGCTCTCCGCCATGTCGTGGTTCGGGACCAGGGGTGCCGGCGCCTACCACCTGACCAAGGCCGCCGCGTGGGCGATGACGAACGGCGTACGCCTGGAACTCGCCGACCAGGGCACGCTCGTGACGGCGGTACACCTCGGCCTGGCCGACACCGACATGTCAGCCGGCTGGCCCGTCGACAAGATCGCGCCGTCGGATCTGGCCGACGCGGTGCTCGACGGCGTCGAGGCGGGCGCCGCCGAGGTGCTCGCCGACCAGTGGAGCCGCGACGTCAAGTCCCGGCTGACGCTGACCCCGGAGGAGTTCAACGCCGCGATGGACCGGGCCTTGGCGGCGCTGACGACTGCCTGATCGTCATCCACGCCATGATCGCGACGAGCACCACGGACACGACAGCCGAACCGGCTACCAACGGGTTGACGAACCCCGGCACCAACTCCGGCCCGCAGGTGGTGTCATGCAGCGGCCACATGGACGACGACCCGCCGGCTCGCTCCGGGTCGTACGGCATGTCACCACCCATCGCGATCCGACACCTGTCGTCGGGGTCGGTCGGCAATCCGGACGGCATTCGGCTCAGTCCGTAACCGTACGAGGCGAGTCCCGTCAGCACCGGCCCGGCGATCAGCATCCATCCGGCACGTCTCTGCCGTCTGGCCGGGCCGGGAGGGCTCCTTCGCCTTCGCCCGTTCACCAGGACGAGCAGACCCCACAGGGGCAGCGCGACGGCGCCAACCACGAGCAACGGCCACGCCAGCGCGAGCAGCACCAGGACGACGTAGGCCACCATCAACGCGAACTCGGGGAACTCCATGGCGTCCACAACCTACAGGCACAGGAGTGGCTCAACCGGCGGTGATGGCCCGAACGCCCGCCGCCCTCACCGACCTCGACCTGGAGCCGTTCATCGCGCGGTACCGGACGCTCGACCCGCACGAGTTCGACTCCGCTCTCTGTGGTCCCGAATGACGACCGTGCCGGACCCGGTGGTGTCGGTGCAGTCCGGGCCGTGCACGTGGAGGCCGGCGACATCGGTGGTGATCGCGGCCGAGCCGAAGTAGGCGGGATCGAGGACGAAGGCCACACGGGTGCCGGCTCCGACGGGAGCGGAGAACTCCGCAGGTGGCTCGACCGGCCGCAAGCCGACGAGGCGCTGCCGATAGCCGTGGCCGTGTCGCCAGACCTCGACAGTGGTCTGCGAACTCACCGCCGCCGCGGCGGCGCTCGACCAGCGCTCGCTGGTGAGCAGCGAGTCGTAGTAGCCGAGCCTCGGCATGCCCGGGCCGGTGAGGACGTCCGCCTGATCGTCGGTCACCGAGAAGACGAGATCAGCGGTGATCTCCGCTACGACGTCGGGTGAGTGGCTCGCGGCGACCCGGGTGGCCGGATGAAACGCGTGCCCCACGACCGTGCACAGCACCCGAGTCGCCAGACGCGGATCGTCCCTGCCCACCCCGAAGTACATACCGGGCCGCTTGCGTACGGAGTCGTCGAACTCCAGGACCCTGATCTTCGCGAGGCTGTAGTCAGGCTCCGTCACGCCGACCACGCTATTGCGGCAAGGCACGCGCGGCTATCGGCATGACAGCGTGTTTCGTCGTCCGCCGACTTGGCTGTACAGCCGCGAGCGTGCCGTTTCTGCTGAGCGCCCGCCGCTCTAGTCGAACCACACGACCAGGCGCACGCCGTCATCGCCGAAGCGCTGCGCCAGTGCGCGCATCACGGCGAAGACGTGCTCCCACCCGGTTCCCGGACCGACGACGTCCTGCCGGGTCATCGGCCCGTACTCGAACGCGACCCCGGCTTCTTCCCAGCGGCCCGGTGACCTCGGCAGGCGATGTGCCGACCGGAGGAACGCCATACTTCCCAACGACCTCGGCGGGCCACTCGTCAACCACCCGGAACTGACGAATCAGCCCCGGCGCCTCGTGCACGCGCAGCACCCCGCAGGCCGCAGGAGGCACCGACATGTCAAGGTCACGCAACTCGGCCCAGGAAACCCAGGTAGCGCCATGGATGGCAGCATCCATCCGCACGGCCTCGTCGTAGTCGGCTCGTACCGGGCTTGATACCTCCGCCGGCAGGCCGCGGCCAGCCGCAACCGGCTCCCAGCCGAGCCAGTTCCGCACACCGAACAGGCAACCGAACGCCGTGTAGTCGCCATCGTCGTAGAGCGGGGACAGCGGCATCATGCACAACCACGACTCCCGCCCGTGCCAGTCCGCGTCGGCATGGGGATGCCGGACCTCGAAAAAGCCGTAGATATCGGTTGGCACGCGCGACAGGGTAAGCGTTCGAGGCGATTTATTGATGGGTTTCTGTGCCAGCCGTACGGCCCGTCCGCGGCGCCCGGAGAGACTCGCACCTGCGGCGTTGGGACTTGAAGAAGATCGCGGATGGCTGGTCAGGCGATCACGCGCCTGGTCAGCCGGTCCGTCGTTGACGATCCTTTCCGGCCGAGGGCAACCTCCTCGGCCAGCCGTACCGTTCCCCACATATGAGACCGACAAGAGACGTGGCGCGATGAATCGCGCCGACGAGGACGAGTACCGGCAGTTCGTGACGGCCCGCCTGGAAACGCTGCGAGTGACGGCGTACCTGCTATGCCGTAACTGGCACACCGCCGACGACCTCGTGTCCATCACGATCGGGAAGCTGTACCGCCACTGGCACCGGGTCCGCGCGATGGAGAACGTCGACGCGTATGTCCGGGCAATGCTCACCAACGCCTGGCTGGACGAACGGCGCCGGCCGTGGCGGCGCGAACGGAGCACCGACAACCCGCCCGAGCGGGCGGACGCGGAGTTCTCCGAGGCTGCGCTGGCCGACCGGGAACACCTCCTCGACCTGCTGTCCCAGCTGCCGCCGCGCCGACGGGCAGTGATCGTCCTGCGGTTCTGGTGCGACCTGTCGGTCGAGGAGACGGCGCGGGTCCTGGGCATCAGCACCGGCACGGTGAAGAGCCAGGCCGCACGGGGGTTGGAGAGCCTACGCCTGCTGGCGACGTGGGACGGGACGCGGATTCGGGCGAGGAACGGAGGGGAAGCATGAGCTATCAGACGGTTTTCCGGGAGGCGGTCGGCGAGATCCCACCCACCTCTATCGATGTAGAGCAGGTCATCCGCCAGCAGCGCCAGCAGCGTCGGCGGCACCGGCTGGCGACCTTGGTGGCCGCTGCGGTACTCGGGGTCGCCGTCCCGCTCGCCATCGTTGGCGGGTCCGGGCCGGACCTACCGACATCGTCGTCCTCCCCGAGCCCGACTGCACAGCCGGCGCGGACCCCACGCCCGGAACCGGGGAAGACCTTCAGCACGAATGACCTTGCCGTCTTCGCGGCGCTGGAGCGCGAGGCGCCCGACGTCGAATGGATCACCAAAGATTGGCCGTCGGACGGCGACGTGGTGACGTGGAACCCTGTCAACTCGACGAAACTCTACTTCGGGCAGGGTCCGATCCGTGCCGGCGATCGGACCGGATACTTCTCGCTGCAGGTGGAGCAGGACTGGGACCGTCGGGTCGTTCCCTGCATTCCGGAGAAGACCCAGGGCAAGAGCTGCGTCGACAGCACGGGACCGGCCGGCGAGAAAATCCGGACAGCATCGAGCCAGGTCCCGATCACGTCGTCGCCCAAGAACCGGAGTCTGACACTCCGCGGAATGCCCACTGCACCGACCAGCGACAGGTTCTCGACTCATTACGGCATCGCGGTCGAGCGGTCGGACGGGACGCGCCTGATAGCGACCATGGCTGCCGATGGGGAGAACCCACCCCTCACCCTCGCGCAGCTAACCGCGGTGGCCCTGGATCCCGCGCTCACGCTGGACTGAACGGCGGCCGGCCGGCGACGCGTGCATCGCTGTCCATCGACAACGTCAAGAGCGAAGGATCTGATCTCTGAGGAGGCCCGGGGCTCGGGGCAGAGCCCCGGGGTCTTCAGGTGCTGGTCGTCCCCAGCGTCACAGGCCGGCGCGGCCCGCTTCGCGGGCCGTCTTGACGTGCGGCGGGGGAGCGGTAGCAGGATCACGGTCTGGTCTTCCCGCCCAGGTCGGTACGCCGATGGATCCGGACCACATCGACCGGACGTGGCAGAAGGTCCGGCGGCGGCCTCGACTGTGGCTGCGGCTGCACGACCTGCACCACGCCTGCGCGACGTTCCTGCTCGTCTCCGGTGCCTCGCCCCGGACGGTGACGAAGGTGCTCGGTCACAGCCAGATCCGCCTGACGACGAATACCTACGCCCACGTCCTGTGGGAGATCGAGCGGGCCGCCGTGGACGAGGCCGCGCAGCACTTCGTCGGCTGACTTGGCCGTACGTGGGTCGTGGTGATCGATTCGACCGAGCGCCAAGCCGCCGACCTGCGATAACGGTGGTGCGCCCGGCAGGATTCGAACCTGCGGCCTTGGGATTAGAAGTCCCCTGCTCTATCCGCTGAGCTACGGGCGCGCGCCGACGGTCGTCGCGCCAAGAGGGTACCGCCGGTCCGCACGTGGCCGGGGGCACGGGTCGGCGCGTCCGTTCCGCCCCTCAGCGTCCCACGCCGGGGTCCGGGCCGGCACCACAGTTCCGGCGGGTCCCGCGCGGGCCAGGCGGGACGCGATCCGTACCCTCGTCGGATGCTGCTCGACCAGGAAACCGAGAACGAGATCGTCTTCGAGCTGTGTCAGCTCCTCGGGCGGGCGATCCTGCCCCTCACCGGCTCGGATGCGCCGGGCGCGCCGGCCGGCGTTCTCGGCACGGCCTTCTTCTACAGCGAGATGGTCGGCGCGACCGACGACGGCGAGGTCGCGCACGAGTGGCTGCTCACCGCCGACGCGCTCACCGACCGGGCGTACGGCGAGATCGGCTTGCGGCCGAGCGTCACCGACCCGGCCGAGGGGGCGGACGAGCCGATCGACCTGCCCGGTTTCGCCGACCACTGGCTGCACCTGCCGGAACTGGGGCTCGCCGCGATGCCGACCGGCGGCCTGCACGGCTGGGCCGACGATCGGGGCTGGCGCTGGCGTACCCAGCAGGTCACCGAGGCGGTGGCCGCGCCGGCCGACGCGGTCGCGCGGATCGGCGCGGCGCCCGCCTCGGCGTTCGTGCTGGCGCTCGGTGTCGGCGACGGCGGGTCGCGGCCGCTGGAAGCGGTGGTCGAGCGGGTCGCCCGGGACGGCGGCGAGGTGCGGGTCACGACGGAACTACCAGCGGGCTACGTGGGCGCGCCGGTGTTCGCGGTCGAGGCCGGGCCGGACGGCGGGCCGGCACTGCGGTGCCTGGGCGTGGTGCTGCCGCCGCGGGCGGGCGGTCACCCGGTCGCCACGTTCGACCGGATCCGCGCCGCGCTCGCGGCGGTCGTCAACGACTGAGCCGACCCCCGGCCCAGCCGACCGACCCTGCCGATCCCTGGGTGGCCGGGCCCGCCGAGCAAGAGGCGGCCGGGTAGCGCGATCGAATCAGCCCTCGGTGGTCGCGTCGGCCGGCCGGCGCGGTGACGGCGGCGTTGTCGGCTCCGGTTCGGTCGGTCCGGCGCGCAGGAATCCCTCCGCCCACCGTCCGACCTCCGCGAAGACCTTCTCGCGTACGCCGGGACTGGACAGCGTGAGGTCGTGCAGCCCGCCGTCGAAGCGGGCCAGCGTGATGTGCCGGCCGAGGCGCGGCGCCCAGCGCACCATGTGCTCGACGTCGAGCACCGCGTCGGCGCCGGTGGCGCTGTCGTGCCACTTGGTGCCCCGGAAGCTACGCGTGGAACAGGCGAGCAGCACCGGCACCGGGATGTCCAGCCCGGCCCGCAGGCGGCGCTGACCGGCGCGAATCGCGTTGATCCAGCCGGCCCGGACCGGGAACCCGGCGAGCGGCTTCCAGGCCAGGTCGTACCGCCACTCGCCCCGGTGGTCGGCGTGCAGGCTCTCGCCGTACACCGTGCCCAGGCCGAACGGCAGGACACGCTGCGGCGCCCTGCGGCCCAGGCGGGAGACGGCGGCCGCGAGGGGCCGGCGGACCATCCAGGGCGCGTTGATGTCGAAGAAGGGGCTGTTGAGCACGATGCCGTCGACCAGGCCGGCGTCGCGGCGGTCGTGCGACCAGAGCGAGATGATCAGGCCGCCGGTCGAGTGCCCCATGGCGAGGAGGGTGTCGTGGCCCTCCTCGGCGCGGATGATCTCGGCGGCGGCGTCCAGCTCGGGGAAGTAGTCGCTCAGGTCGCGGCAGAAGTTCGGGGTCTGGTGCGGGAGCAGGCTGCGGCCGTACTTGCGCAGGTCGAGCGCGTAGAAGTCCCAGCCGCGCTCGGCGAAGAAGTCGGCGACGTGGGTCTGGAAGAAGTAGTCGACGAAGCCGTGCACGTAGAGCACGGCGCGGCCGGTCGGACGGTCGGCGCGCCGCCGCACGAGGGTCGCGACCACCGGCCCCTCGTCGTCGGTGCCCAGCTCGATCGTCCGCCGCTCGTAGGGGGCGCCCAGCACGTCCGGTTCCACGACCGCGACGGTACGCCGCCTCGCTACCCGGCGGTAGGGGTGGTGAAAGGAGGGGGCCCTTGTTAACGCCTCCGGTAGAGGAAGGGCCCCTTGTTAACAACGCCTCGGCGCAGGGCGGCCCGCCCGCCGGCACCGGGCGGGCGGGCCGTGCCGGACGTCAGACGGTTTCGGCGTCCTCGCGCTCGGCGTCCTGCAACGGGGTGCCCTCGGGTTGGTCGACGGCGCGCAGGTGCTTGTTGTGGCGCGGCTCCTGCCGGGTCTTCGCGTCGTTGAGCTTGCGGCGCAGGTCGTCCCGGACGTCGTTGAGCGCGGCGTGCAGATCCTCCTCGGACGAGGTGGTGACGATCTTCTGCCGCCCGGCGATCCAGCACTCCAGGGTCACCTTCTGGCCCCGGGCCTCGCGATCCTTGACGGACACCTCCAGCTCGGTGGCGTCGGCGTGGAAGCCGGCGAGCCGGGCGTCCAGGGTCGCGAACTGTTCGGCGATCCAGTTGCGGTCGCCCTGGGAGAACCCGGCGCCGACCCGCAGGCACTCGGCCACGGTCGCGGGGTTCGCCACGGCGCTCATCGCGCTGCCTCGCGGACGTCTCGGAGAAGCATGGGAGCTCCCTTTCTCTCGGTTGATCAAGTACTTACCCAACCGGCGCGATTCCGGAACGCCTGCTTGCCGGCTCCACTCGATCGTGCGTCTTTGCAGCTCAGGCACGTAGGGCCGGTCGGCCTAGCAGATCGGGACCTTGATCAGGTGGTTGTCCACAGGGCGGCTCGTCATCCACAGGCCCGGGCCGGCGGGTGGCCCCGGGCCGGGCGTCCGGCCGACGCTCACCGGGACAAGTCGATCCCTGGGAGGGGCGATGTTCGATACGTACGTGACGATCGTCGGCAACGTGCTGACCGCGCCGGAGTGGCGCCGGACCACGCAGAGCGGGACGTTGGTGGCCAACTTCAAGGTCGCCTCGACCGCGCGCCGTCTCGACCGCGACAGCGGCCGCTGGGTGGACGGCAACAGCCTTCGGGTACGCGTCAACTGCTGGCGCCGCCTCGCCGAGGGGGTGGCCGCCTCGGTGGCGGTGGGTGATCCGGTGATCGTGGCCGGGCGCCTCTACACGCGGGACTGGACCGACGAGGCGGGCACCCACCGCACGCTCTACGAGCTGGAGGCGGTCGCCGTCGGGCACGACCTGTCCCGGGGCCGCGCCCGCTTCCTGCGTAACCAGCCGCGCGCGGCCACCAGCACGGTCGAGGACGCGGCGGCCGAGCAGCGGGTGCACGGCGAGGCGACCGAGCCGGTGCCGGACGCGCAGGCCCCGGCGACGTTCGACGACCGGCCCTTCGACGACGACTTCCCGCCGCCGGAGTACGGGGGCCGGGTCGGACTGGTCGGCACCGTCGAGCGGGTGGGCGAGCCCGACCCGTTCGACGACCGGCCCGGTGTGCGGCAGGCCGCCGGCTTCGACCCCGGGCCGGGCGGCCCGGAGGGGGACGAGCTGGGCGGCGTGGAGGAGGACGGGCCGGTGACGGCCGAGGACGACGAACTGGGCGAGGTCACGCCGCCGGAGGCCGACGGGCCGGGTGGTGCCGGACCGGGCGAGGGCGAGCCGGGCGGCGCGGGCCCGGGCGGTGCGGGCGGGACCGCGTCGGGGCGCCGGAGCAGGCGGCGTACCCCGGTGCCCGCCTGACTCTTCGTCCGACGGGGGCGCGGGGTGGTGACATCGGCGTCACCACCCCGCGGTACGACTAGGCTGGCCGGCCGGAGGTGGTGACGGGTGCGGCAGGCGACCGCCATGGCGAACGCGACCGGGTTGGTGGCGGGCTACGCGTTCGACGCGCTGCTCGGCGACCCCCGCCGGTGGCATCCGGTGGCCGGCTTCGGCCGGGCGGCCGGTGCGCTGGAACGGCGGGTCTACCGCCCCGACCGGACGGCCGGCGCCGCGTTCACCGCGCTCGCCGTCGGCGCGCCGGTCCTGCTCGGTGCCGCCGCCACGCTGGCGACCCGACGCCACCCGATGGCCCGGGCCGCGCTGGTGGCCGCCGGCACCTGGACGGTGCTCGGTGGGCGCACGCTGCGGCACGAGTCCCGGGTGATGGCACGGTCGCTGGGCCGCGCCGACCTGCCCGCCGCCCGGGCCCGCCTGGGCAACCTCTGCGGGCGCGACCCGTCCGCCCTCGACGAGCCCGAACTCGCCCGCGCCACAGTCGAGTCGGTCGCCGAGAACACCTCCGACGCCGTGGTCGCCCCGCTGGTCTGGGGCGCGGTCGCGGGCCTGCCCGGCCTGCTCGGCTACCGGGCGGCCAACACGCTCGACGCGATGGTCGGTCACCGCTCTCCCCGGTACGCCCGCTTCGGCACCCCGGCGGCCCGGCTGGACGACGCGCTGAACCTGGTGCCGTCCCGGCTCACCGGGCTGCTCACGGTGGCCGTCGCGCCGGTGGCGCACGGGGACCGGGCCGCCGCGTGGCACGTGTGGCGACGGGACCGGGCGGACCACCCGAGCCCGAACGCCGGCCAGTGCGAGGCGGCCATGGCGGGCGCGCTCGGCGTCCGGCTCGGTGGGCGCAACGTCTACTTCGGCCGCGCCGAGACCCGGCCGTTCCTCGGTGACGGGCCCCGCCCCGAGGCACGGCACCTGAAGCGTGCCGCCCGGATCTCCGGCGCGGTGGGTGTGGCGGCGCTCGGCCTGGCCGCGCTCTACCCGGTGACGGTCGGCCGCCTGGCCGGGGCCGCCGGCCGGGCCGCGCTGGGCGCGTTCACCCGGGCGGCCCGTGGCCCGGGCCGGGCGGCTCGCGCTTCGAGCAGCGCGGCCGAGGCGGGCAGCGGGCACCGGGGGAGCGGGCGGTGAGCGGCGGGCTGCTGGTCGCCGGCACCACCTCCGACGCCGGCAAGAGCGTACTCACCGCCGGCATCTGCCGCTGGCTGCGCCGCCGGGGCGTCCGGGTCGCCCCGTTCAAGGCACAGAACATGTCGAACAACTCCGCCGTGGTGGTCGGTCCGGACGGTCGCGGCGGCGAACTGGGCCGCGCCCAGGCGATGCAGGCCGCCGCCTGCGGGCTCGACGCCGACCTGCGGTTCAACCCGGTTCTGCTCAAGCCGGGCAGTGACCACGCCAGCCAGGTGGTGCTGCTCGGCGAGGCGGTGGACACGGTCACCGCCGGCAACTACCACGAGGTACGGGCCCGGCTCGCCACCACGGCGTACGCGGCGCTGGCCGAGTTGCGGGCCGAGTACGACGTGGTGATCTGCGAGGGCGCGGGCAGCCCCGCCGAGATCAACCTGCGTGACGGCGACTACGTCAACATGGGGCTGGCGCGGCAGGCCGAGCTGCCCACGATCGTGGTCGGCGACATCGACCGGGGCGGCGTGTTCGCGTCGATGTTCGGCACCGTCGCCCTGCTCGACGCGGCCGACCAGGCGCTGCTGGCCGGGTTCGTGGTGAACAAGTTCCGGGGCGACCGCGGGCTGCTCCAGCCGGGGCTGGACATGCTGCACCGGGTCACCGGCCGCCCGACGTACGGGGTGGTGCCCTGGGCACTGGACCTGTGGCTGGACGCGGAGGACTCGCTCGCGTACGGGCGGGTGCTCGGCCGGCCGGCCGCGCCCCGGGGCACCGACTGGCTCGACATCGCCGTGGTGCGGCTACCCCGGATCAGCAACGCCACCGACGTCGAGGCCCTCGCCACCGAGCCGGGTGTGCGGGTACGCCTCACCGTCGAGCCGGCCGAACTGGCCGCCGCCGATCTGGTGGTGCTCCCCGGCACCAAGTCGACTGTCGCCGACCTGGCCTGGCTGCGGGAGACCGGCCTGGCCGACGCGGTCCTGGCGCACGCCGCCGCCGGACGGCCGCTGCTCGGCATCTGCGGTGGCTTCCAGATGCTGGGCCGGGCGATCCACGACCCGGTGGAGAGCCGCCGCGGCACCGTACCGGGCCTCGGGCTGCTGCCCCTCGAGATCACCTTCGAACCCCGCAAGACGGTCCGCCGGGCCGAGGGCACCGCCGCCGGTGACGTGCCGGTGCACGGCTACGAGATCCACCACGGCCGGGTCACGGCCGCCGACCCGGGACTCACGCCGCTGCTGCGCTACGCCGACGGCACCGGTGAGGGCGCCCGCCTCGGCGCCGTGCACGGCACGCACTGGCACGGCGCCTTCTCCTCGGACGCGTTCCGCCGCCGGTTCCTGACCGAGGTCGCGGAGGCGGCCGGCCGGACCGGCTTCAAGGTCGCGCCGGACACGTCCTTCGCGGCGGCCCGGGAGCGGACGCTCGACCTGCTCGGCGACCTGGTGGAGGAGCACCTCGACACGGACGCGCTGTGGCGGCTGATCGAGTCCGGCCCGCCGCCGGGACTACCGTTCGTGCCACCCGGCGCGCCACCGGCACCGGGCGTCGTCCGGCCGGCGGCTGTGGGCCCGGCGGCTGTGGGCCCGGCCGCCGTGGAGCGCGCGGCTCAGTAGCGCACGTCGGCCGGGCGGTCGGACATCGGCAGCCCGGCCTCCCGCCAGCCCTGCACCCCGCCGATCATGTCGGTGGCCTGCCGCAGCCCCAGCGTCTGGAGGCTGGCGGCGGCCAGGCTGGAGCTGTACCCCTCCCGGCACACCACGACGATCTCGCGGTCGTACCCGGTGGCCTCCGGGATGCGCCACGCGCTCGCCGGGTCGAGCCGCCACTCCAGCACCGTGCGGTCGATGACGATCGCGCCGGGCAGCTCACCCTCCTCGCGGCGCTGCGCCTCGGTACGCGTGTCGATAAGCAGCGCACCGCCACGGACCGCCTCGACGGTCTCGTGCGGGGTGAGCCGGCGGAGACCGGCGCGGGCCTGTTCCAGGAGGGCGTCGACGCCCGGACACATCACGTCATGGAGCACCCCCCGATGATGCCCAGCGCACCGCGCCGCCGCTCGGCGAAACGGTCCGCCCGGGTCGCAGTTTCCAGCGGACGGGGGAACGTTAGCGTCGGTCGGGTGAACGTGGCCGTGATCGAGGCGTACGCCGGGTTGGCCCGCCGCGTGCTGGCCGGTCCGGCGCGGTTGGGGCGTACCCGGCTGGTCGCCGTCGACGGGCCCAGCGGCGCGGGCAAGAGCCGGTTCGCGACGCGCCTCGCGGACGCCCTCGCGGCGCGGGCGGGCGGCGTGCGTCCGCCGCTGGTGCACACCGACGACCTGCTCGACGGCTGGGACGACCAGCTCACTTTCTGGACCCGGCTGGAGGAGCAGGTGCTCGGCCCGGTGCGGGCCGGCCGGGCAGGCGGCTACCGCCGCTACAGCTGGGTACGCCGCCGCTTCCTGGACCGGGTGGTGCCGGTGCCGGCCGGTCCGGTGCTGATCGTCGAAGGGGTGAGCGCCGCCCGCGCCGCGGTACGCCCCGAGCTGACGCTGTCGGTCCTGGTCACCGCTCCGGCCGAGCTGCGGCTGCGCCGGGCGCTGGCCCGCGACGGCGAGCAGATCCTGCCGGAGCTGCGCCGCTGGCACGCGGGGGAGCGGGCGCACTTCGCCGCCGACGGTACGGCGACGGCGGTGGACCTGGTCGTCGACGGCGCCCCGGACCTGCCGCACGACGCGGATCGCTACTACACACGCGTGGGGCGGCGATCGGGCTCGGCCGACGGGGCCGGGTAAGGCCAGCATACGATTCCGGTCATGACCACTCCGATCCTCTCCGAGTCCGAGGTGCGGGCCGCCGTCGAGCGGGAACTCCCCGGCGTCCGGGCCGACCTCGAGCGACTCGTCCGTATCCCGGGCATCGCCTTCGAGGGCTTCGACCACTCGCACGTGGAGCGCTCCGCCGAGGCGGTGGCGGAACTGCTGCGCGGGTGCGGCCTCGACACGCGGATCGTCCGGTCCGGCGGCCAGCCCGCGGTGATCGGCACGAAGGCGGCCCCGCCCGGCGCGCCCACGGTGCTGATGTACGCGCACCACGACGTGCAGCCGGTCGGCGACCTGTCGCTGTGGGAGTCGGACCCGTTCGAGCCGGTGGAGCGCGACGGCCGCCTCTACGGGCGCGGCGCCGCCGACGACAAGGCCGGCATCATGGCGCACGTCGCGGCGCTGCGCGCGTACGGCGACCGCCTCCCGGTCGGCGTGGTGCTGTTCATCGAGGGCGAGGAGGAGTACGGCTCGGACTCGCTGGAGCGGCTGCTCGCCGAGCACCGCGACGACCTGGCCTCGGACGTCATCGTGATCGCCGACTCCACGAACTGGGACGTCGGCGTACCGGCTCTGACCACCTCGCTGCGCGGCATCGTCAACTGCTTCGTGGAGGTGCGCACGCTCGACCACGCGGTGCACAGCGGCATGTTCGGCGGCGCCGTGCCGGACGCGCTCACCGCGCTGGTGAAGCTGCTCGGCACGCTGCACGACGAGGCCGGTGACGTCGCGGTGGACGGGCTGGTCGGCCACGAGGGCGCCAGCGTCGACTACCCGGAGGACCGGTTCCGCGCCGAGGCCGGGCTGGTCGACGGCGCGACCCTGTTCGGCACCGGGCGGATCACCGACCGGCTCTGGACCAAGCCGGCGCTGGCGATCCTCGGCGTGGACGCGCCGTCCACCGGCGAGGCGCCGAACGCGCTGGTGCCGTCCGCGAAGGCGAAGCTGAGCGTACGGCTGGCGCCGGGCGACGACCCGAAGAAGGCGTACGCGGCGCTGACCGCGCACCTGGAACGGCACGCGCCGTGGGGTGCGCAGGTGTCGGTGACGTTCGAGCACGACGGTGCGCCCTGCGTGATCGACGCCTCCGGACCGATGTTCGACGCGGCCCGGTCGGCGTTCCGGACGGCCTGGGACGGCACCGACCCGGTCGACATCGGGGTGGGCGGGTCGATCCCGTTCATCGCCACGTTCCAGGAGATGTTCCCGCGGGCCGCGATCCTGGTGACCGGTGTGGAGGATCCGCACGCGCGGGCGCACGGCCCGAACGAGAGCCTGCACCTGGGCGAGTTCGCGCGGGTCTGCCTGGCCGAGGCGCTGCTGCTGGCCCGGGTGGCGGAGGCCGGAAACCGCGCCTGAGGTGTCGGAAACCGTAACTTCGGGGCCGATGTCGGAGTTTGTGGTGTGTCGGCGGGCGGGGTGTTATAGCCTTTCGAACATGCGTACGAACGACGAGATGGAGCGGCTCCAGGCCGCCGTCCGTGCTCTGGGGGACGTCGACGTCTCCGCGTGGTCCGAGGACACGCTCAACGAACAGATCGGCGAGCTCTCCGCCGCCCTGGTCACGCTCGACGCGCTGCTCACCCGGGTCGCCGAGGGCGTGCGCGGGCGCGGCCTGCGCATCGAGGAACCGGTCTCGGCCTGACGTCGGCCCGGCGGCCCGGCACACCCGTGTGGTGTGCCGGGTCGCCGGATCCGCCCCGATGTCACAGCCGGCTGGCAGGATGTGGACGTGCGTTTCGCGGAGCTGGCGGCCACCTCGGCCGCGGTCGGCGCCACCAGCGGCCGTCGGGCCAAGGTGGAGCTGCTGGCCGCCGCGCTGCGCGGGCTGGAGCCGGGCGAGATCCCGGCCGGCGCCGGCTATCTCGCCGGTGAGCTGCGTCAGCGCCAGACCGGCGTCGGCTGGGCGGGCCTGCGTGACCTGCCGCCGCCGGCCGCCGAGCCGACGCTCACCGTCGCCGCCGTCGACGCGGCGATCGAGGAGATCTCCCGCGTCGCCGGGACGGGCTCCCAGGCCCGGCGGCGGGAGCTGGTCGGCCGCCTCTTCGCCACCGCGACCGCCGACGAGCAGCGCCTGCTGACCGGCCTGTTCCGGGGCGAGCTGCGCCAGGGCGCACAGGCCGGGCTGCTGACCGACGCGGTCGCGCGCGCCGCCGACGTACCGGTCAGCGCCGTCCGGCGGGCCCTGCTGCTCGCCGGTGACCTGCGGGCGGTGGCGGTCGCGGCGCTCACCGGCGGCGCCGCCGCGCTGGCCGGTTTCGGGCTCCAGGTGGGCCGGCCGCTCGCGCCGATGCTGGCGCAGAGCGCGCCCTCGGTCGACGAGGCGCTCACCGCCACCGGCGTGCCGGCGGTGGTCGACGTCAAGCTCGACGGCATCCGCATCCAGGTGCACCGTTCCGGGTCGGACATCGCGGTCTTCACCCGCAGCCTGGACGACATCACCGGCCGACTGCCCCAGGTGGTGGCCGCCGTGCGCGCGCTGCCCGCCCGTGAGCTGGTGCTCGACGGCGAGGCGATCGGGCTGGACGCCGCCGGGCGGCCGCTGCCGTTCCAGGAGACGTCCAGCCGGGCCGCCCGCCGCACCACGCCCAGCACCACCGGCCAGGTGCCGGTCGCGCCCGCCGTGCTGGCCGCCGCCGAGCGCACCGGCGAACCGGTGCTCACGCCGTACTTCTTCGACCTGCTGCACCTCGACGGCGCCGACCTGATCGACGCCCCCGGCCGGGAGCGGTGGGCGGCTCTGGCCCGCGCGGTCGACGGTTCGTTGCTCGTCGACCGGGTCGAGGTGGACGACGCGGAGCAGGCCGCCACGGCGTTCGCCGCGGCTGTCGACGCAGGCCAGGAAGGGGTGGTGGTCAAGGATCCGGCCGCGCCCTACGACGCCGGCCGGCGCGGCTCGGCCTGGGTGAAGGTCAAGCCGCGGCACACGCTCGACCTGGTCGTCCTCGCGGTCGAGTGGGGCAGCGGCCGGCGGGAGGGCTGGCTGTCCAACCTGCACCTCGGCGCCCGCGATCCACGCACCGGCGAGTTCGTCATGCTCGGCAAGACGTTCAAGGGGCTCACCGACGAGCTGCTGCGCTGGCAGACCGAACGGTTCCTGTCGCTCGCCGTGGAGAAGGGCGACTGGGTGGTGCGGGTCCGGCCGGAGCAGGTGGTCGAGATCGCGTTCGACGGGGTGCAGACCAGCAGCCGGTACCCGGGCGGCATGGCGTTGCGCTTCGCGCGCGTGCTGCGCTATCGCGACGACAAGACCGCCGCCGAGGCGGACACCATCGACGCGGTCCGCGCCATCCACGCCGGCCGGGTCACCGGCTGACGGCTCAGCCCGCCGACAGCGACCGGGCGTAGTTGACCTGGTTGTTGAGCTGCTGCACCTGGAACTGGTCGGTGACCGGGATCCGCGCGACGTACTGGTGCCCGCCGCTGCTCACCGTCACCTGCACGGTGCCGTAGTGCCGCGTCTCCTTGATCAGCAGGAACAGGAGGCTGAACACGGTCAGGCAGAAGAAACCGAGGATCGCGGCGACGACGGCCCACGGCGCGATCTTCTCCTCCTTCTGCCAGAAGTCGGTCACGTACCAGGAGGCGCCGGCGAGCGGCAGGACACCGGCCGGGGTACGGATGACCGGCGGCGTCACCATGATCTCGGCGATCTGCACCGCGACCGCCGACTGCGCGGGCGGCACCGGCCCGGCCGGCGGGTACGGCCCGGGCGCGCCCGCCGACCCGTGGAACGGCGCGACCGCCCCGGCCGGCGGCGCAGGCGGCGCCGAGAACTGGGCGGGCGGCGCGGAGAACTGCGGCGCGGCCGGGAAGTGCGCGGTGGACGGCGGGGCGGGGAACGGCGCGGTGGGCCCCGGGGTGACGGGTGCCTCCGGCGCGGCGATCACCGGGAACTGCTCGGTGGGCGGCGCGACGGCCGGCGGCATGGCCGACCAGGGGTCGTACGCGGGCGGCTCGGCGGCCGGGGGCGTCGTGGCGTCAGAGGTCACCGCGACCCCCACGATTGACGATCATCCGCGGACCCTACCAACGTCCCCGCCGCCCGGTGTGCCGCCGGGATCCACGGCCCGCCCCTGCGCGGAAACCTCATCGCTCGGAACGATATGCCTGAGAGGCATATTTATGCCTCTCAGGCATATCCGTCATGAGGAGTCCTTCGTCGACGGCGGCTACGGCGAGTAACGGGCCCTGTGCCGAGGATCGACGAGGCGGGCCGTGCCCGGTGAGGCTCAGGCGGAGGTCGGGGCGGCCGGTTCGGCGGCGCGGTCCACCGGCTCACCCGGGGTGTCCAGCCCGGCCCGGCGGCGGGCCTCCCGGCGCGCCACCCAGCCGTAGCCGAACAGGCTCATCACCGCGAAGATCCACCACTGCCACACGTAGCCGAAGTTCTGCCAGTTGTTCGTGTGCCCGATCTGAACCGCCTGGAAGGCCGGGTCGGCCGGCGGCGTCTGGCCGTCGAGCAGGACGTAGCCGCCGGTCACCGGGTAGGGGAGCTGCTCGGCCAGGCGCGGGATGTCGATGCGCCGGGCCTCCAGCTTGCCGTCACGCCGGCTGACCGCGCCGCCGCCGCTCTCGCCGGCGACCACCCGGCCGGTCACCGTCACCTCGCCGGCCGGCGCCGCCGGCACCTGCGGCTGGACCGTCGCGCCGGCGCCCGGCACGGGCGGGATCCAGCCCCGGTCGACGAGTACCGCGGTGCCGTCGGCCAGCACCAGCGGGGTGAGCACCTCGAAGCCGACCGTCCGGTCGAGGGTCCGGCCGCGGATCAGGATCGTGTTCGTGCTGTCGTACCGGCCGGTGGCGGTGACCCGGCTCCAGGTGAGCTCCTCCGACGGCGCGGGGCCGACGTCGCCGCCGCTGGGCGCGGGGAGCGCGTCGCGCAGCGGCGCGGGGGTCATGGTGGCCCCGGCGTCGATCCGCTCGTTCACCGCCGTGCGGCCCCGGTAGCGGTCCAGCTGCCAGTTGCCCAGGAACACCATCACCGTGGCGGCGACGAGCGTGAGCGCGAGGTAGCCGAGCCAGCGCGGGGTCAGCAGGAACCGGTACACGTTGGCCAAGGCTACCCGTATGAGCGATGCCACTCGCCGCTGCCAGGCAGAAACGGCGGGGTGCGCGGCCCTCGCACGCCGGGCCGGACGGGTATGGTCACGCGGGCGGAAACCACCCACATCAGGAGTCGATGATGACCGACGTGCCGCGCGTCGTGCTGAGTGCGCCCTCCTCGGGGCACGGCACCGGCGCCGTCTCCCTCGGCCTGCTCGCGGCGCTCACCGACCGGGGGATCCCGGTGGCCGGTTTCAAGGTCGGGCCGGATCAGGTGGACGCGGCGTATCTGGGGCTCGCCGCCGGGCGCGCCGGGCGCACGCTGGACCCGAGACTGGTCGGCCCGGAGCGGATCGCACCCCTCTTCGCGTACGGCGCGAACGGCGCCGGGTTCGCGTTGGTGCAAGGCACGATGGGCCTCTACGACTCGGTCGCCGGGCGACCGGAGAGCGAGTCCACCGCCGCCGTCGCCACCGCGCTGCGCAGCCCGGTGGTGCTCGTGGTGGACGTGGCCGCGATGGGTCAGTCGGTGGCCGCGCTGGTGCACGGCTTCCGGGCGTACGACGACGAGCTGTGGCTGGGCGGCGTGATCCTCAACCGGGTGGCCTCGCCCCGGCACGAGGCGCTGCTGCGCGAGGCGCTCGACGACGTGGGCGTGCCGGTCTACGGGGCGTTGCGCCGGCACGAGCTGCCCCCGGTGCTGCCCGCCCGCCGCTACGGCACCGGGCCCGTGGTGCGCGCCGACGCGGACGCCGAACGCGGCGTCCGCCGGCTCGGTGAGGCGGTCGCCGCGACCGTCGACCTCGACCGGCTGCTGGCGCTGGCCCGCTCGGCGCCCGCGCTCACCGTCGAGCCGTGGTCGCCGGAGCCGGCCGACGGCCCGTCCGAGCCGGGGGAGCGGCCGGTGGTGGCGCTCGCCGGCGGACCGGCCGGCACCTACAGCCACCCGGAGGTCGCCGAGCTGCTGCGTGCCGCCGGCGCCGAGGTGGTCACGCTCGACCCGCTGCGCGACGAGGCGCTGCCCGCCGGGGCCCGCGCGCTCGTCGTCGGTGGCGGGCTGCCCGAGACGTACGCGGAACAGCTCTCCGCCAACCGCCGCCTCTGCATCGCGGTGGCCGAACTGGCCCGCTCCGGCCGTCCGGTGATCGCCGAGGGGGCGGGCCTGCTCTGGCTGGCCCGCGAGCTGGACGGCCTGCCCATGTGCGGGGTGCTCGACGCGGTCGGCACGGTCCGCGACGGCCTGGTGGTCGGCTACCGGACGGCCACCGCGGTCACCGACAGCGTGGTGGCGACGGCCGGCACCACGGTGACGGGGCACAAGCAGCACGCCGCCGTGCTGACGCCGCGCGCCGGTGACCGTCCCGCGTGGCGCTGGGAGGGTGGCAACCCGGAGGGCTTCGTCCGGCAGGCGGTGCACGCCTCGCAGCTCGTGCCGCACTGGGCCGCCCACCCCGGCATCGCGGCCCGGCTGGTGGCCGCCGCGCTGGCACCGGTGGGGGCGTCGGCGTGATCGGTCAGGTGGCGGTACGCCGCTTCCCGGCGCTGACCGTCTCCACCCCGCGCATCGAGGTCCGGCACCTCGTCGCCGCCGACGCGGAGGCGATGGACGAGGTGTTCGCCGACCGGCAGACGCAGCGCTGGTTGCCGCTGGCCGACGCGTCCGGGCAGATCGACGGGCGGGCGTGGTGCACCGAGCTGGCCCGGCAGCGGCGGGACAGCGGCGACGGCGACCACTGGGCGGTGGTCCGCCGGGAGGACCAGCGGGTGGTCGGCTCGCTCTGGGCGCGCCGTACCGACTGGGGTGCCCGGCTCACCGAGCTGTCGTACGCGATCGCGCCGCACGCCCGGGGTTACGGCCTGGCGGTCGAGGCGGTGGACGCGGTGGCCATCGCGCTGATCCTGGAGCACGGGTTCCAGCGGGTGGAGCTGCGGGTGGCGGCCGGCAACGTGGCGTCGCGGCGGGTCGCCGAGAAGGCCGGCTTCAGCTACGAGGGCCTGCTGCGCAACGCCGGGTTCGTCCGCGGCGCCCGGGTCGACCTGGAGCTGTGGTCCTTCGTGGCCGCCGACCTCCGCTGAGCTCAGCCTTTCGCAACGTCGATCAAGGAGTTCGCGTCTGCGGATCGGGCGATCCGTGACGCAAACTCCTTGATCAACTACCCGGGCGCACCCCCGGGCGGAACTGGGTGGTGGGTGGGGCGGGTCAGCCGACTATCTGGTCCGACGGTGGGGTGAACTGGCGGGTGGGCTGGCCCTTCAGGGAGTCCCGCAGGGTCTGCGCTACCGCGTTCACCGGGATCTGCGACTGCCCGTCACCCACGGCGTTGAACGGGTTGTCCGGGTCGGCGATGAAGCTCGCCGCCGCCAGCTCCGGCGTGTAGCCGACGAACCACGCCGACCGGGTGCTGTCCGTCGTACCCGTCTTGCCGGCGACCGGGCGGCCGACCGTACCGCGGACGCTGTCGGCCGTCGACCAGCCGCCGCAGCTTCCCTTGGCCGGGGTGTCGCCGGTCGGGCAGCGCGCCGCGTCGGTGGCGGCCCGGGCCGCGTCGGCGTTCACCACCTGCCGGCACCGGGGCTTCGCCACCTCCCGCTGCACCCCGCCGGGCGTGGTGTACGTGGCGGGCGTGCCGTCCCGGTTCATGATCGCGTTGACCGGGATGGCCTCGCAGTAGCGCCCGTCGGCGGCGATCGCGGCGTACGCGTTCGCCATCTCCAGCGGGGTGGCGTCGGAGACGCCGAGCGTGAACGCGCCCCACTTCTTCGCCTTCCCCGGCGACGCCTGTTCCTTGTCCACGTCGGTACGCCAGCGCAGCCCCAGTTGCTCGGCCAGGCGCACCCCGGCGTCCGCGCCGATCTTCTCCTCCAGTTGGACGAAGTACGTGTTCACCGACTTGCCGAAGCCGGACCACATGGTCTGCCGCCCGGTCATCGCGCCGCTGGCGTTCGACGGCGCCCATCCGTCGTAGACGGCCGACTTGTACGTGTGTGGCGAGTCGTACGCGGTGTTCAGCGGCATGCCGGCGTTGAGCGCGGCGAGCATCGGGAACATCTTGAACGTCGAACCGGCCTGGTAGCCCGGGAGCGTTCCGCCGCCGAGCAGCGGCGCCACCGTGTTCGGGTAGTTCGCCTTGACCTTCGGCCCGGCCTCCGGGTTCGAGCTGTTCGGGTTCTCGGCCAGGTCGAGCGAGTAGTTCCGGTTCACCGCCATCGCCTTGATCCGCCCGGTGCCGGGCTCGGCGACCACGATGCCGTTGGCGAACGGGCTGCCCGTGTTGTCCTTGGCACCGACGTTCTTCTCCGCCGCCGCCTGGGTCTTCGGGTCGAGCGCGAGCACGATCCGGTAGCCGCCGCGGCGCAGCTTGTCCATCCGTTCCAGCCGGTTCTCGCCGAACGCGGGCTGGGAACTCCACCAGTTCTTCAGGTAGTCGCAGTAGAAGCCCCAGCTGCGGTGCCCGCCGTCGATCGCGGCGCAGTCGTTCGGCGGGTCGGTCAGCTTCAGCTTGATCGGCTGGCCCTTGGCCGCGGCGGCGGCGTCCGGCGACAGGTAACCGAGGCGGGCCATGTTGTCCAGCACGTAGTTGCGCCGGCCGGTGGCCTCCTTCTGGTCGGAGGTGATCGGGTCGTACTCCGACGGCGACTTCACCAGCCCGGCGAGCGTGGCCGCCTCGACCGGGGTGAGCGTGGCCGGGGTCTTGGAGAAGAAGATCTGCGAGGCGGCGTAGATCCCGTACGCGCGGTGACCGAAGTAGGCCGAGTTGAGGTAGCGCTCCATGATCTGCTCTTTGCTCAGGTGCTTCTCGATGTCCAGCGCCATGCGCATCTCCTTGACCTTGCGCAGGCTGGTCTGCTGGGTCGCCTCCTGGACCTCCCTGGGGGTGGTCGCGCTGTCCCGCAGCGCCATCCGCACGTACTGCATGGTGATCGTCGAGGCGCCCTGGGAGACGCCGCCGGACCGGGCGTTGGAGACGAAGGCTCGCGCCACGCCCTTCGGGTCGACGCCGTGGTGCTGGTAGAAGCGGTTGTCCTCGGCGGCGACGATCGCCTGCTGGATGTTCGGCGACATGTTCTCGATCTTGGTGTACTGCCGGTACTCCTCGTAGAACATGGTCAGCACGGTCTTGCCGTCCGGCGCGTAGACGTACGAGGTCTCGGCCGGCAACGCGGTCTTGAGGATGTTCGTCTTCTGTTCGATCGCGTGCGCGGTGGCCTTGGCCCCGATGCCGGTGACGGCGACCAGCGGGTACAGGGCGGCGGCGACCACGATGCCGGCGATCAGCCCGGCACGGAGGAGAGGAACGAGACGGCCAGCGGAAGCAAGGGGACGACTGCTCACGGGGTCAAGCTATGACATTTCCGATTCGGAAATGAGAAGAACTCATAAACCGGCGGACCGTGACGCGACCCACGCCGGGATGCGCTGTCCCGGGCGGCGGCTACCCGGCAGGATCGCGGACATGCCCGCACCATCGACCGGGAGCGCCGCCGCGCTCGACGAGCCGGACCTGGGCCACCACGGGGACGCCGAGGTCACCCCCGGCCTGGTGGACCTGGCGGTCAACGTGCGCCGCGCCCCGATGCCGGACTGGCTGGCCGACCCGGTCACCGCCGCGCTGGGCGACCTGGCCGCGTACCCGGACCCGGCACCGGCCCGCGCCGCCGTCGCTCACCGGCACGGGCGACCCCCGGAGGAGGTACTCCTCACCGCCGGCGCCGCCGAGGGTTTCGTCCTGATCGCCCGCGCGTTGTCCGGTGTCCGCCACCCCGTGGTGGTGCACCCGCAGTTCACCGAGCCGGAGGCCGCGCTCCGGGCCGCCGGGCACCGGGTGGACCGGGTGCTGCTCGACCCCGCCGACGGCTTCCGCCTCGACCCGGCCCGCGTCCCCGACGACGCCGACCTCGTCATGATCGGCAATCCGACGAACCCGACCTCGGTCCTGCACCCGGCGGACACGATCGCCGCGCTGGCCCGTCCCGGCCGGGTGCTCGTGGTCGACGAGGCGTTCGCCGACACCACCGCCGCACCCGGCGTCGACGGCGAGCCCGAGTCCCTCACCGGGCGCCGCGACCTCCCCGGGCTGGTGGTGGTGCGCAGCCTCACCAAGACCTGGGGCCTCGCCGGGCTGCGGATCGGCTACCTGCTCGGCGACGCCGCGCTGCTGGCCCGGTTCGCCGCCGCGCAGCCGCTCTGGGCGGTCTCCACCCCGGCGCTCGCCGCCGCCACCGCCTGCGCCACGCCGGCCGCCGTCACCGCCGAACGCGCCATCGCCGCCGAACTCGCCGCCGACCGCGACCACCTGGTGACCCGCCTGTCCGGCCTGCCCGGGGTACGCGTGGCGGGCCGCCCGGCCGCCGCCTTCGTCCTGATCCACGTGGCCGGCGCCGCCGACCTACGCGAGCGGCTGCGCGCGCACGGCTGGGCGGTACGCCGGGGCGACACCTTCCCCGGGCTCGGCCCGGACTGGCTCCGGATCGCCGTACGCGACCGAAGCACCACAGACGCGTTCATCGAGACGCTGGCACGGATCCTGGAGGCATGATGCTGGAGCCCACCGTCGCGGCCGTCCGGCCGCTGGACGAGGCCGCCATGGCGGCGGCCCGCGAGTTGCAGGGGCGGCTGACCAAACCCGCCGGCTCGCTCGGCGCCCTGGAGCCGCTCTCGGTACGCCTCGCCGGGCTGGCCGGCGCCTGCCCGCCGCCGCTGCCCGAGCCGGCCGCGGTGGCGATCTTCGCCGGTGACCACGGCGTGCACGCCCAGGGCGTGACCCCGTGGCCGCAGGAGGTCACCGCGCAGATGATCGCCAACTTCCTGGCCGGCGGCGCGGTGGTGAACGCGTTCGCCCGGCAGGCCGGCGCCTCGGTCACCGTGGTGGACGTCGGTGTGGCAACCCCGATCCCCGGCGCCGAATCCGCCGATCCGGCCGGGCCGCGCCTGGTGTCCGCGAACGTCCGCCCCGGCACCCGCGACATGACTGTCACCGCCGCCCTCACCCGGGACGAGGCCCGTACGGCCGTCGAGACCGGCATCCGGGTCGCCGGCGAGCTGATCGACGCCGGGGCGGGCATCCTGCTCACCGGCGACATGGGCATCGGCAACACCACCCCGTCGGCCACGCTCATCGCCGCGTTCTCCGGCGCGGACGCCGAGGCGGCCACCGGCCGGGGCACCGGGGTCGACGACGAGACGTACGCCCGCAAGGTGGCTGTGGTGCGGGCCGCGCTGGCCCGGCACGAGCCCGACCCGGCCGACCCGCTGGGCGTGCTGGCGAGCGTCGGTGGCCTGGAGCACGCCGCGCTGGCCGGCCTGATCCTCGGCGCCGCCGCCCGCCGGGTGCCGGTGCTGCTCGACGGCGTGATCGCGGTGAGCGCCGCGCTCGCCGCCGCCGCGTTCGCGCCGGACGCCGTGGGCGCCATGGTCGCCGGGCACCGCAGCGCCGAACCCGGCGCCACGGCGGCGCTGCGGCACCTCGGCCTGGAACCGCTGATCGACCTGGGCCTGCGGCTCGGCGAGGGCACCGGGGCGCTGCTCGCCCTGCCGGTGGTCACCGGCGCGGTCCGGGTCCTGCACGAGGTGGCCACGTTCGACTCCGCCGGGGTGGCGGAGAAATGACCGAGCCGGCCGGGCCGACGCCGCCCAGCCCGTACCCCCTGGGGTTGCGGCTGGGCGGACGGCGCGTGGTGGTCGTGGGCGGGGGAGCGGTCGCCACCCGGCGGGTCCCCGCGCTGCTCGACGCCGGCGCGGACGTGCTGCTGGTGTCGCCCGAACTGACCCCGGCGCTGCGCGCGCACGTCGACGCCGGACGGCTGCACTGGGAGCCGCGCCGGTTCGTCCCCGGCGACCTGGACGGCGCGTGGCTGGTCCAGGTGGCGGTGGACGACCGGACCGCCGCCGCTGCCGTCAGCGCGGCAGCGGCCGAGCGGCGCATCTTCTGCGTACGCGCCGACGACCGGACGGCGGCGAGCGCGTGGACCCCGGCGGTGACCCGGCACGGCCCGGTCACCGTGGCGGTCCTCGGCGGCGGCGACCCCCGCCGAGCGATGGCGACCCGAGACGCCATCCGCGCCCTGCTCGGAAGGAAGGGCCCCCTGTTAACGCCTGCGGTAGAGGAAGGGGCCCCTCTTAACACCGGCGGGCGGGTCGCGCTCGTCGGCGCCGGGCCGGGCGACCCGGAGCTGATCACCGTGAAGGGGTGGCGACTGCTCACCGAGGCCGAGGTGGTCGTCGCCGACCGGCTCGTGCCCGGCCTGCTCCTGGACGAACTGCGCCCGGACGTCGAGCTGGTCGACGCCTCCAAGATCCCGTACGGCCCGTCGCGTGCCCAGGAGGAGATCAACCGGATCCTGGTGGACCGGGCCCGGGCCGGCAGGACGGTGGTCCGGCTCAAGGGCGGTGACCCGTACGTCTTCGGCCGCGGCGGCGAGGAGCTGCTGGCCTGTGCCGAGGCGGGCGTGCCGGTAACAGTGGTGCCGGGCGTGAGCAGCGCGATCGCGGTGCCCGAGGTGGCCGGGGTGCCGGTGACACACAGGGGCGTGGCGCACGAGTTCACAGTGGTCTCCGGGCACCTCGCGCCCGACGCGCCCGCGTCGCTGGTGCGCTGGGACGCCCTGGCCGGGCTGCGGGGCACGCTCGTGATCCTGATGGGCCTGAAGAACCTCGCCGCGATCGCCGCGACCCTGATCGCGCACGGCAAGCCGGCGGACACCCCGGCCGCGGTGATCCAGGAGGGCACCACCGCCGCCCAGCGGACGCTGCGCTCCACGCTGGGCGCGGTCGCCGCCGACGTCGAGGCCGCCGCGCTCCGCCCGCCCGCGATCGTCGTGGTCGGCGACGTCGTGCACGCCCTGACCCCCGCCACCCCAACCTGACCCGCCGTACGCAGCCTCACTCGCCGAGAGCGCGTCGATCTTGCACTTTGTGCCCGCAGGATGCCTGTTTCGGCCACTTTTGCCCGGGCCGCAACTGCAAGATCGCCGGGGCGGGCCGGGCCGGGGCGGGCCGGGGCGGGACAGGACAGGACGAGGGCGGCGGCGGGGACTTTCCGGTCCCCGCCGCCGCCCTCGTACGGGCTCTACTGCTTGAGCATGTTGTCCAGCAGCAGGGCGCAGCGGATCAGGCCGAGGTGGCTGTACGCCTGCGGGTGGTTGCCCAGCCCGCGCTCGGCCAGCGGGTCGTACTGCTCCGGCAGCAGTCCGGTCGGCCCGGCCGTGTCGACCATCTGGGTGAACAGCTCCTCGGCGTCGGTCCGGCGACCGGTGCGCAGGTACGCCTCGATCAGCCACGACGTGCAGATGTGGAAGCCGCCCTCCCGGCCGGGCAGGCCGTCGTCCCAGTGGTACCGGTAGACGACCGGACCGCTGCGCAGCTCCGCCTCGATCTTGAGCACGGTGGAGAGGAAGCGCGGGTCGTCGCCAGCGAGCAGCCCGGAGATGCCGATCCACAGCGACGAGGCGTCCATCTCCTCGTACCCGTAGGCGACGCTGTACGCCTCGGCCTCCGGGTGCCAGCCGTGCTCCAGCACGTTCGAGGCGATCCGGTCGCGCAGCTCGACCCACTCGGGCCGGTCCTCGCCACCGTGGCGCCGTACGACGTGCAGCGCCCGGTCCACCGTCATCCAGAGCATGACCTTGGAGAAGACGTGGTGCCGCGGGGGGAGGCGGGCCTCCCAGATGCCGTGGTCGGGCTCGTGCCAGCGGCGGCGTACCGCCTCGACCATGTTCTCCAGCACCCGCCACTCGTCGTCGCGGATCGAGCCACGGGCGTCGGCAACCGCCGCGATCAGGTCCGCGACCGGGCCGAAGACGTCGAGCTGGAGCTGGTGGTTGGCGAGGTTGCCGACGCGTACCGGCCGGGAGCCGGCGTAGCCGGGCAGCGTGTCGATGACCGCCTCGGCACCCAGCTCGTAGCCGTCCACTGTGTAGAGCGGGTGCAGCCGCTCCGGGTGCCCGCCGGTGCGCTCGACCACCCCGTCGATCCAGCGCAGCAGCCCTTCGGCCTCCTCGGTGGAGCCGAGGTCGACCAGCGCGCGGGCGGTCATCGCGGCGTCCCGCAGCCAGCAGTAGCGGTAGTCCCAGTTGCGGACACCGCCCAGTTCCTCCGGCAGCGACGTGGTGGCCGCGGCGAGGATCGAGCCGGTCGGCTCGTGGCAGAGCCCGCGCAGCGTCAGCGCGCTGCGGGCGACCAGGTCCCGGGCGGTGGCGGGCAGCCGCAGCGAGGCCACCCAGTCCTTCCAGGGCTGCTCGGCGGCGGCCTGCCGCTCGTGCACCGGCAACCGGTGCGGCTCCAGGCTCTGCGTGCCGAAGCGCAGCTCCAGCACCACCTGGCCGCCGGCCGCCGACAGGTCGACGACCGCCTTCGCGGTCTCGTACCCGGCGTCGTTCGTGACCTCCCACTCGACGCCGGGGGAGTGCAGCGCGACCGGCTCGTTGGAGCCGAGCACCAGCAGCCCGTCGTCGAGCGGCTGGAGCTGCACCGCCACCTGGCCGAACTCGGGGCGCGGCGCGAACTCGACGCGGGCCCGCCCGGTGCCGCTGAGCACCCGGACCAGTGTCGAGTCGCCGCTGACCACGACCGGGTCGTCCGGCGTGGTCTCCCGTACCGGCAGGTCGAGCCAGTCGGTCACGGTCAGGCCGGACCAGCGGGTCTCGACGGTCATCGTGTTGCTGCGGTAGCGCTGGCCCAGCGGGATGCCGCCGCGCTCCGGCCCGACCGTGAAGTGCCCGGCCGGGCTGCCGCCGACCAGGTCGGCGAAGATCGCCGCCGAGTCCGGCTTCGGGTGGCACAACCAGGTGATCTTGGCTTCCGGCGTGACGAGCGCGACGGTACGGCCGTTGGCGAGCATCGAGTGGCGCTCGATCGGCACCGCCCGCTCGCCGAACAGCCAGTGCCGCCGCGTCTCCAGCAGCAGCCCGAGCGCGCGGGCCGCCTCGATCGGTTCGGACACCCGGTAGTCGGCGCGGGTCTCCCCGGGGCCGATCTTGATGCCGACGTCCGGCCCGGTCAGGTTGCCGAACGCGTTCTCGTCGGTGACGTCGTCGCCGATGAACAGCACCGCGCTCGCGGCGAGCTGGGTCCGGAGCTGGTCGACGGCGGTGCCCTTGTTCGTCACCACCACCGACAGCTCGATGACCTCCTTGCCCTGGGTGACTGTCACGCCCTCCCAGGTCGCGGGGCCGCTGCGGACCGCCTCGACGGCCCGGGCGGCGACGTGCGGGTCGACACCGCGGGTGTGTACGGCGACGCTGGCCGGCTTGCGTTCCAGGCGGATGCCCGGGTGTTCGGCGGCGATCTCGCGCAGTGCCTCGCGGAGCCGGTGCCGGACCGCGATCAGCTCGGGGGTGAGCCGCTCGACGAAGCCGATGTCGAACTCCGAACCGTGGCTGCCGACCAGGTGCACCTCGCTCGGCAGCCGGGACAGTGTGGCCAGGTCGCGCAGGGCGCGGCCGGAGACGACAGCGACGCTCGTCTGCGGCAGGGCGGCGAGCGCGCGGACGGCAGCCACCGACTCGGGCAGCGGCACCGCCTTGCTCGGGTCCTCGACGATCGGCGCCAGCGTGCCGTCGTAGTCGCAGGCGACCAGGAGTTGCGGAACCCGGGCGATACGGCCGATGGCGGCACGCAGTTCGGGGTCCAGCACGCCGCCGTGGGCGGCGGCGGGGGCGGGCGAGGTCACGCAGCCTCCGAATCGGGGACGCCGAGCTCGCTGAGGAACGACTTGGCCCATTGGCCCACGTCGTGGCTGCGCAGATGGCGCTGCATGACGCGCATCCGGCGGCGGGCTTCGGGCTTTTCGACATGCACGGCCCGCAGCAACGCGTCCTTCACCGCGTCCGGGTCGTGCGGATTACACAGGAACGCCTGGCGCAGCTCTGTCGCGGCGCCGGCGAACTCACTGAGCACGAGCGCGCCGCCCTGGTCGGCGCGCGATGCGACGTACTCCTTGGCCACCAGATTCATTCCGTCTCGCAGCGGGGTCACCATCATCACGTCGGCCGCGACGTACATCGCGGCCAGTTCGGAGCGACTGTACGACTGATGCAGATAATGCACTGCAGGCACGCCGACCCGGCCGAATTCACCATTGATCCGGCCAACCTCGCGTTCCACCTTCACCCGAAGTGCCTGGTAGTGCTCCACACGCTCGCGGCTGGGCGTGGCGACCTGCACCATAACCGCGTCCGGAACTGTCAACTTTCCGTCAGCGAGGAGTTCTCGGAAGGCCTTCAGCCGGAGTTCGATGCCCTTGGTGTAGTCGAGCCGGTCGACGCCCAGGATGATCGTCTTCGGGTTGCCCAGCTCCTCGCGGATCTGCTTGGCCCGGGCCTGGATCGCCGGGTCCTCGGCCAGCCGTTCCATCTCCTTGGTGTCGATCGAGATGGGGAACGCGCCCGCCTTCACCTGCCGGCCGTCGACCTGGATCATCTGGCCCTCGTACCGCAGGCCGAGCAGGTGCCGGGCCAGCCGGACGAAGTTCTGCGCCGCCAGCCGCTGCTGGAAGCCGACCAGGTCCGCGCCGAGCAGTCCACGCAGGATCTCGGTGCGGAACGGCATCTGCATGAACAGCTCGATCGGCGGGAACGGGATGTGCAGGAAGAAGCCGATCCGCAGGTCCGGCCGCAGTTCGCGGAGCATCGCCGGCACGAGCTGGAGCTGGTAGTCCTGGACCCAGACCGTCGCGCCCTCGGCGGCGACGTCGGCTGCGGCCTCCGCGAACCGGGCGTTTACCAATCGGTACGCCTCGCGCCAGCGCCGCTTGTAGGCGGGCGTCTCGACGGCGTCGTGGTAGAGCGGCCAGATGGTCGCGTTCGACTGGCCCTCGTAGTAGCGCTCCAGTTCCTCGGCGCTCAGCGGCACCGGGTGCAGCCGGATGCCCTCCAGGTCGAACGGCTCGGGCGCGGCGCCGGTGCCACCGGCCCACCCCACCCAGGTGCCCTGGTGCTCGGCCAGCACCGGGTGCAGCGCGGTCACCAGCCCGCCGGGGCTGCGCCGCCACTGGCGTCCCTCGGGTGTGCTCACCTCGTCGACCGGCAGACGGTTGGCCACTACGACAAAGGAGCTACGGACGGTCACGATCGGCCACCTCCGGGTACTGACGGGTCCACCGCGATGAGCGTACTGAGCGTAGCTGCGGCGTCTGATCCCCCGTGCCGGAGTTACCTACCCGTCCCAGAACCGCCGAACCCACCGCGTGATCTTGTCGACACCGGTGGCTCAGAGGTCGATGATCGGCCACTCCTTCGGCAGCACCTCACCGAGCAGTTCCCGCCGGTCGCTCATGATCGGTGTGGTGGCCCGCGCGGCCTCCAGCGCCACCTGGGCGAGGTCCATGCTCAGGAGCGTGCGCGACCGGCCGCCGAGGAACATGCACATGTCGTGCGCCACCGGCGTGACGACCACGTGGTCGAGATCGCCGAGGATGTCCAGCAGGCGCCAGCCGTCGACGGCCACCTGCCGGTACGCCTCGGCGAGACACAGCGCCGGCACGATCACCGTCTGCCCCCGATCCGCGACCGACGCGATCTGCTCCCCGACCGCCTCGGTGCCTTCCGAGTAGGCCAGCAGGCAGGCGGTGTCGAGCACCAGCCCGGGGTCAGTCACGGGTCAGCCGTCCACGTGACGGCTCGCTCAGCAGTGCGGCGGCCCGGGCGCGCAGCTCCGGGGTGATCTTCGCCTGGGCCTCGTCGAGCGCGTGGCCCGCGTCGGCGAGCCCGCCGTCGGACAGCCGGAAGCCGACCTGCCGGAGCGTGTGCCGGGTGCGCTCACCCGCCATCCGCCGCCGCACGCTCTCGGTGACGAACGCGGAGACGTTCGGCTCCTGGGCCAGTCGTTCGGCCACGTCGTCGGGGACGCTTATGGCGATCTTCTTGGTCATACTGTTGACGGTAGTGAGTAGTACCGTGGTCGGCAACGCGGCTCGCCGCCGTACCCCTGGGGTGGGGTGATGTGGGCGTGGCGGTCCGTACCTGTCAGGATTGACGGCGGCGTGCGCGCGGCCGGCTCCCGGCCGGCGGTGGCAGGCGGAGATCGACGCCCGCGCCCCGCACCCGACAAGCCCGCGATCGCAACCGACGGAGGTAGCCCGCACCGTGGCCCAGTTCATCTACGTCCTGGACAAGGCGCGCAAGGCGCACGGCGACAAGGTCGTGCTCGACAACGTGACGCTGAACTTCCTGCCGGGTGTCAAGATCGGGGTGGTCGGTCCGAACGGCGCCGGTAAGTCCAGCCTCCTCAAGATCATGGCAGGGCTGGACCGGCCCAGCAACGGCGAGGCCCGGCTGATGCCCGGCTACTCCGTCGGCATGCTCGCGCAGGAGCCGCCGCTCAACGACGCCAAGACGGTCCTCGGCAACGTCGAGGAGGCGGTCGCCGAGACCAAGGCCAAGCTGGAGCGGTTCAACAAGATCGCCGAGCAGATGGCCACCGACTACTCCGACGAGCTGATGGAGGAGATGGGCAAGCTCCAGGAGGAGCTGGACGCGGCCGACGCGTGGGACATCGACTCCAAGCTCGAACTCGCCATGGACGCGCTGCGCTGCCCGCCGCCGGACGCCGACGTCACCACGCTCTCCGGTGGTGAGCGCCGCCGGGTGGCGCTGTGCAAGCTGCTGCTGGAGGCGCCGGACCTGCTGCTGCTCGACGAGCCCACCAACCACCTGGACGCGGAGAGCGTGCAGTGGCTGGAGCAGCACCTGGCCAAGTACGCCGGCACCGTCCTGGCGATCACCCACGACCGGTACTTCCTGGACAACGTGGCCAACTGGATCCTGGAGCTGGACCGCGGGCGGGCGTACCCGTACGAGGGCAACTACTCCACCTACCTGGAGAAGAAGGCCGCCCGGCTCTCCGTCGAGGGTCGCCGCGACGCCAAGATGAAGAAGCGCCTGTCCGAGGAACTGGAGTGGGTCCGCTCGAACGCCAAGGCGCGGCAGACCAAGTCCAAGGCCCGTCTGGACCGCTACGACGAGATGGCCGCCGAGGCGGAGAAGACCCGGAAGCTGGACTTCGAGGAGATCCAGATCCCGCCGGGCCCGCGCCTGGGCAACACCGTGATCGAGGCGCAGAACCTCACCAAGGCGTTCGGCGACCGGGTGCTGATCGACAACCTGTCGTTCTCGCTGCCCCGCAACGGCATCGTCGGCATCATCGGCCCGAACGGCGTCGGCAAGACCACGCTGTTCAAGACCATCGTCGGGCTGGAGCAGCCGACCAGCGGCTCGGTGCGCGTCGGCGAGACCGTCTCGCTGTCGTACGTCGACCAGAACCGGCAGGGCCTGGACGGCGACAAGACGGTCTGGGAGGTCGTCTCCGACGGGCTGGACCACCTCATGGTGGGCAAGGTCGAGATGCCGTCCCGGGCGTACATCGCCGCGTTCGGCTTCAAGGGGCCGGATCAGCAGAAGCCGACGAAGGTGCTCTCCGGCGGCGAGCGCAACCGGCTCAACCTGGCGCTGACGCTGAAGATCGGCGGCAACGTCATCCTGCTCGACGAGCCGACGAACGACCTGGACGTGGAGACGCTGTCCAGCCTGGAGAACGCGCTGCTGGAGTTCCCCGGCTGCGCCGTGGTGATCTCCCACGACCGGATGTTCCTGGACCGGGTCGCCACGCACATCCTGGCCTGGGAGGGCGACGACCAGAACCCGGCGAAGTGGTTCTGGTTCGAGGGCAACTTCGAGGCGTACGAGAAGAACAAGGTCGACCGTCTCGGCGCCGAGGCGGCCCGGCCGCACCGGGTGACCTACCGCAAGCTCACCCGCGACTGACCGGTGCTGACCCTTGTCTGACCGGTTCGTCTACCACTGCGCGCTGCGCTGGTCCGACCTGGACGCGTACGGGCACGTCAACAACGCCCGCTTCCTCACGCTCTACGAGGAGGCCCGGGTGGCGATGATGTTCGCCGGCGGCCGGGCGTGGGGAGTGGGCTCGTTCGCCGACGGGGTGGTCATCCGCCGGCACGAGGTCGACTACCTGCGCCCGGTCGACTACGCGCTCGGGCGGGCCAGCGCGGAGGCCGCCCCGACCGTCCGGATCGAGCTGTGGGTCGACCAGATCCGGGCCGCGTCCTTCTCGGTCGCGTACGAGCTGTACGACGGCGACACGCTGGCCGGCACCGCCCGCTCGCTGCTGGTGCCGTTCGACCTGTCGGCGCAGCGCCCACGCCGGATCTCGCCGGAGGAGCGGGCGTTCCTGCTCCGCTACGCGCCGGGGCTGAGCGGATGACCGGGCACGGGTTGACCGGAACGGCTGACGCCGGGGCCTTCCTGGCCCGGCTGGTCCGGTTCGACCCGGCCACGGTGGTCCGGCTGCGGCCGGTGCCGGGCGCGGGCCGTACCGCCCTCTGGGCGCGCCTGCCGTGGGGTGTGCTCGTGGTCCGTACCGTGCCCGGCACCGCCCCCGGTGACGTCACGGTGGCCGCGGGGGAGCTGCTGGCCGAACTCTCCGCCGGGGGCGCGGCGCTTCCGGTACGCCGGGACGACGGCTGGCGGTGGCAGCTGCCACCGGCGGCGAGCCGCGCGGTGGAGGCGCTGCCCGGCGCCGAGCTGCTCCGGATCGCGGACGCGGCGGCCCTGACGCTGCGCGAGGCGGCGGCGCACGGCGTGGGCGGCCGTGCGGTCGGGCAGCGGGTGCTGCGGGACGCGCTGCTGGACCACGTCGCCGTGGTGGTGACCCCGGACGAGGCGCCGGGCAATCCGGTGGAGGTGTCGCAGCGACTGGTCCAGGCGCTGGTCCGGATGGGTTTCCTCGGCACCGGCGAGGACGACGTTCAGGTGCGGGCGGCTGGTCGATGGGTCGGGCTCGTCGGACCGTTCGGGTCGGCCTGGTCGCGGTCCGTCGCCGATCTTGCACTCAGGCCGACAGGTGGTCATCCGAAAGGATGACCCCGGTTCGTCCTTCCGGTTTGGGGCGGTCGTTGGGGGGATGCCTCAAGCCGTCTGTCCGGGTACCGTCCATCCTCGGATCCAACGCACCGTAGGCGTCCGGATCCGCTGGGGAGTGAGGTGCGCGAGCGATGCCGTGGTGGTCATGGCGCCCTGGTCCCGCCGCTGGCGGGGAGCCGGAGACTCGAAGCGGGACCACAGTGGATGACACCATCCGGGTCGGGCCACCGACCCCTCGGCAGCCGGGGGACGACGTGGCGCCACCCGAGCGTCCGGTCCTCACGGACATGCCGGCCACCGTCGCTCCGGTCACCCTGAGCCGGGTCTGCGACGCGCTCGACCTGCTGGACGTGCGCTATCTGGCCGACGGCGACGGCAACCTGCTGGCCATGTGGGAGCGGCACGCGGTGCTCGTCGCGCTGGAGGGCCCGGAGGACGAGATCCTGGTGATGCGGGCCCGCCCGCACGCGACCGTCCCGCCGGACTGGGCCGACCGGGCCTACCGCGTGGTGAACGAGTGGAACCACACCCGGCGCTTCTGCAAGGCGTACATCGGCGACCCGACCGAGCGTGGTCAGCTCCCGATCTACGCCGAGTTGCAGGTCCCGCTCGGCGCCGGCGCCCACGACGCGCTGCTGGTCGAGATGCTCGACTGCGGCGCCGCTGTCGCTGTCACGTTCGTCGACTGGCTGCACGACGAGGGCGCCCTGCTCTGAGCCGGGCTCAGCCCGCGGCCGGGTCCTCCATCGCGTTCACCATGAAGTAGGCGGCCCGCTCCAGGTAGTCCCACAGCGCGGCGGCGATCTGCGGCGGCAGGTCGAGCGTGTCCACCGCCCGGCGCATGTGGCGCAGCCAGGCGTCCCGCTCGGCCGCGCCGATCCGGAACGGGGCGTGCCGCATCCGCAGCCGCGGGTGGCCGCGCTGCTCCGAGTAGGTGTGCGGGCCACCCCAGTACTGCATGAGGAACAGGGTCAGCCGGTCCGCCGCCGGGCCGAGGTCCTCCTCCGGGTACATCGGCCGCAGCAGCGGGTCGTCGGCGACGCCGGCGTAGAACTCGTCCACCAGCTTGCGGAAGGCCGGTTCGCCGCCGATCGCCTCGAAGAGGGGCATCGACTCGCCTGGGGAAGTCACCCTTCCATCCTGCCAGGTGCGGCCCGGCACCCGCGCCCGCCCGCCGGGCGGCGCGGATCACGTCACCGCGTGCCGGCGCCGGCCGTGCTCGCGGTTCCGGTCACCCGACGCCGGGCCGTGCGCGTGCGCGGGCGGTGCTCCGGCGCCGCCCGGCGACTCGGCGCGGGCGGCCGCGATGGCCTCGTTGATCACCTGCGGCCGGGGCCAGGCGAGCGCCGCGACGATCATGATCAGAACCCCGGCGGCGCTCCAGACGCCGACCACGGACGGGACCGAGAACCGCTCCGCGAGTGCGCCCGTGGCCAGCACCGCGGCGCCCTGGATGACCTGCGTGCCGCTGGCCATGACGCCGAACGCCCGGGCCCGGAATCCGTCCGGCAGCGCCTGCACGAACAGGCCGTTGGCGACCGGGACGAGCCCGGCGACGGCGAAACCGCACCCGGCGGCCAGCAGCGCCACCACCGTCGGCGGCGGGTTGAACAGCGCGGGTACGAGTGTCGCCGGTGCGATGATCATCAACGGTCGCATCAGCGTCAGTCGCCGCTCCGGGCCGACGAGCCGGCTGATGGTCAGCCCGCCGAGGATGTATCCGACCGGGACGGCGGCCATGATCAGCCCCTGGGCGGTGCCCGCGTCCATCCGGCCCCCGGCCCGGTCGGCGGCCCAGCCCGCCGCCAGCCCTTCGGGGACGATGGAGAAGAGCATCGCGCTGAACACCAGCACCGCGATGGCGCGCAGCACCGGCCGCTCGAAGACGATCTGGAAGCCCTGGACGGTCTCCCGCAGCAGGTGGCTGCGGTGCACGTCGGCCATCGCCGGTGGTCGCTCGCGTACGCCGAAGCGGACCAGCGCGGCCGACAGGGCGAAGGTGCCGGCGTTGATGAGCAGCGCGGTGTTCGGGTTGAGCGCCGCCACCGTGGCGCCGATCAGGTAGCCGACGACCTGGGCGGCCTGACCGGCGCTGGCAAAGGCGGACAGGCCCACGACCAGCCGGTCCCCGGTCAGGATGTGCGGCAGCAGCGCCGACCGCGCCGCCTGGCTGGGCGGGTTCGCGAGCGTGGCCAGGAAGATCAGCGCGAAGATCGACCAGGTCGGCACCCAGGGCATCGCGACCAGCGCCATCAGCGCCATCCGGAGGAGGTCGCAGATGACCATGACCCGCCGGTAGTGGTGCCGTTCGGCGAGCGCGGAGAGCAGGGGGCCGCCGACCAGCCAGGGAAGGTAGCTGGCGGCGAACGCGGCGGCGGAGAGCGCGACCGAGTCGGTCTCGCGCAGCACGAGCACGGTGACCGCGGCGCGGGCCAGGTAGTCGCCTACCCAGGAGAGGGTGTTGGCGGCGAAGATGGCGCGGAACTCCGACTGACCGAAGACGTCCCGGAAGGTGGCCGGGCCCTCCTGGGCGGGTCGCGCATCGGACACCGTCGCCTCCATCGTTCCTGGTCGACCACTTGTGATGGCCCGACCGGGAACCGTCGTCAGATCAACCGATCAGCGAGGACACGAGCACGCCCCCCGGTGGAGCGTGTGCACCGGATTCTGCCCGATCGTCTGACAACTGGCTAGGGCGAACGGATTGATCGTCGCATCTCCGACTGAACGAACGGACGATACCCGAGGGGCCGCGCGGTGCGCGACCCCCGGAAATAGTCCGGCTCGTCCGGCGACTCAGGTGGGTCCGGCGGTGCCCGTCCCCTCGGCGGCGGGCGGCGCCGGCGGCTGGACCGGCAGGCCCGGGAACAGCCGGGCGGCCGCGATCTGCGCGACGATCCCCGAGTTCTCCAGCGCCTCCGCGAGGCGGCGGCGCAGTTCGCGGCCGACCGCGAACTGCCCGTCCGCGGTGGTCTTGACGACGGTACGGATCACCGCGCCGTCGACTGTCATCTGCTCGACGCCGAGGACCTCCGGCTCCTCCACGATGCTCGGCGCCAGCTCCGGGTCCAGCGCCACCGACGCCGCCGCGGTACGCAGCACGGCGGTGGCCTCCTCTGTGCCGGCGAACCCGATCGGCAGGTCGACCACGACCAGCGCCCAGCCCTGGCTCTTGTTCCCGACCCGGACGATCTCGCCGTTGCGGATGTACCAGAGCACGCCCCGGCCGTCCCGGACCGTGGTGACCCGCAGCCCGACCGCCTCGACCACGCCGGTGGCCTCGCCCAGGTCGACCGTGTCGCCGACGCCGTACTGGTCCTCGATCAGCATGAACAGGCCGGCGATCAGGTCCTTGACCAGGCTCTGCGCGCCGAAGCCGAGCGCCACGCCGGCGATGCCCGCGCTGGCCAGCAGCGGAGCCAGGTCGAAGCTGAACTCCTTGAGCACCATCAGCAGCGCGATGCCGAAGACGAACGCGGTGACCATGCTGCGCAGCACCGACCCGATCGCCTCGGCCCGCTGCCGCCGCCGCTCCGGCACGAACTGGTCCGGGTCGAGCGAGGCGCTGGGGATCCGCTCGCGCAGCGGGCGCAGCATGGTCGGCACCGCGCCCTCGGTGGTGGTGCGCACCAGCCGGTTGATGGTCCGGTGCAGCGCCCACCGGGCGGCCACCGCGAGCAGCAGGATCAGCGCCACCCGCAGCGGCTTGAACAGGATCCAGTAGCTGCTCTCGGCGAACCAGGCGGAGTTGGTCACCCGGTACACCCACTCGCAGGAGCTGCTGCCCTGGCAGTCCGGCTTCCGGTCGGAGACGGCGGCCAGCACGGCGGAGATCAGGTCGGAGACGTTCACTGTGCTTTCGTACCGCACGCCCGGCGGACGACGGACACCGCCACCTCGGCGAAGTGTCGCTACCGGCGGGGGTAGCCCGGGATTAGTACGTGCAATCCGGGGCGCGATCAGGGACTATTGGCGCAACGGACGTCGGGTGATCCGGCCGGCGTCGGAGCCGTTCCGCGCTGTCCGCGGGGCGGTTCCGACGCAGACGGGGCGGAGCGACTGGACCGGGAGGGTGAGCGCGATGCCTGACATACGACCCACGGCGGGCTCCGGTGCACTCGTTCTCAACGCCACCTACGAGCCCCTGTGCGTCGTGTCGGTGCGTCGTGCCGCGATCCTCGTCCTCTCCGCCAAGGCGGTCTGCGTCGCCGACGGCGAGGGCATCCTGCACAGCGCGCGGAACGCGTTACCGGTGCCCTCCGTGGTACGCCTGACCCGCTACGTCCGGGTGCCCTACCGCACCCACGTCGGGCTGTCCCGGCGGGCCGTGTTCGCCCGCGACGGGTGGCGGTGCGCGTACTGCCGGGGGCCGGCCGAGACCATCGACCACGTCTTCCCGCGCAGCCGGGGCGGCCGGCACGCCTGGGAGAACGTGGTCGCCGCCTGCGCGTGGTGCAACCACACCAAAGGCGACAAGACCCCGGCCGAGCTGGGCTGGCGGCTGCACCACCTGCCGGCCGCGCCCAAAGGAGCCGCCTGGCGGGTGCTCGGCCACCGCGCCCCCGACCCGCGCTGGGCGGACTGGCTCGACCTGCGTGAGCCGGAGCCCGAGGCGGCCTGACCGGCCCCCTCAGCGCGCCTTGACCAGCGACGCGTAGACGACCAGGTTGTCCGCGTACCCGGTCTCGCCGCCCACCCAGCGTCCGCCGCAGGTGATCAGCCGCAGGTTGGGCCGGCTGAAGTCGCCGTAGACGTCCTCCACCGGCAGCTTCTCCTTGCCGTACCGCTCGATCGAGGTCACCTCGAACACCGCCACCGAGCGGTCCTCGCGGGACACCTCGATCCGGTCGCCGTCCTCGAGGTCCTTCAGGCCGTGGAAGACCGCCGGCCCGGTGGTGGTGTCGACGTGCCCGACGAGCACGGCCGGGCCGTACTGGCCGGGCGTGGGGCCCTGGTCGTACCAGCCGACCTCGCCGGCCCGCTCCACGTCCGGCACGTCGATGCTGCCGTCCGGCGCGATGCCGACCCGGTGCACCGGCGCGCGCAGGTCGAGCTTGCCGATGCTCAGGTTGGTCGGGGGGCTGGCCGGCAGCACCGGGAACTTCTTCGGCGGCGGGCGCAGGCCGGCGACGATCCGGTCCGGCAGCACGCTGACCCCGGTCACCCGTTCCAGCCCGAGCATGGCCACGATCAGCGCCATCACGCTCGCCACCACGAGCACCGGGACCCCGGGGCTGCGGCTCGGGGCGTACCGGCGGGTGGTGGTCCTGGTGGCGCGGGCCGGGACCGGGCCGGACCGGGGGTCCGCGGTGGCGACGCTGGCCGTGAACGCGTGCCCGGCGACGTGGGCGAACCGGCGCGCGGCCCGGCCGGTCAGCCGCAGCGCGGCCCGGAGCCGTCCGGTGCGCCCCGCCGACCGGCGGGCGGCGGCGCGGCGGCGGGTGCGGTCCGCCGCCGGTCCGGTACGGTCCCGGCGGCGCGATGAGCGGGCCATGGTGGCACCTCTCGTCAGGCACGGCCGCCGGTCTTGCGGCGGGCGCTCACACCGGCCACCACTGCTACCGCGACCAGACCGCCGACCAGCAGCAGCGAGCCCGTGCCCCGGCTACCCGCGGTGCCACCGCCGCCGGTCGCCGGCCCCTTGCTCGGCTGCGCCATGTTGAGCACGGTGAGCATGGTCGAGGCGGTGTTGCCGTTGGAGCAGTCCAGGTTCACCGGATAGTCGCCCGGCGCCTTGTTGCCGGGCACGGTGACCGAGCCGGTGAGGAAGCCGTTGTCCGGCCGCAACGTCACCCGCCCGAAGGCGTCCGAGGTGACCTGTGCCTGGCGGTTGTTGCTGTTGTCGCAGCCGGCTCGCAGGTTCACCCGGGATCCGGCCTGGACGCTGTTCGGCGTCACCTCGATGAACACGCTCTCCCCGGCCCGGGCCGGTGGCGCGGTGGTCAGGACGAACGCCGCCACCAGGCCGAACAGGCCCAGCAGGGACGACAACGCACGATGTGACAGGAGCCCTCGCATGGTTCCCCCCTCCCGGCGCGACGGTGCGCCGGACCACTGACGGGCAGCGGCGCCTGCTTTCCCGGAGGGCAGGGGAAGCTAACGAGGCGCCTTGACCACCGGATGCCAGGCCAGCGGGGTGGAGAGCACCATGGTGCTGGACGGCTGCCCGTACGGCGCGAGGCGGTCGATGACCTCCTCGAACTCGCCCATGTTCGTGGCGGCGACCTTGAGCATGCTGCAGGCGTCCCCGGTGATCCGGTGGATCTCCATGATCTCCGGCCAGCCGGTGACCTCGGGGTCGTTGAGGATGCAGCGCGCGCCGTAGCAGGACATCCGGATCAGCGCGAGCACGGTGCGCCCGGCCCGGGTCAGGTCGACGTGGGCGTGGTAGCCGGTGATCACTCCGGCTTCCTCCAGCCGCCGTACCCGCTCGGCCACCGCGGGTGGCGACAGGTGGACCCGGCGGGACAACTCGCTGTACGACAGCCGGGCGTCGGCCTGGAGTTCGCGCAGCAGGGCCCAGTCCATGTCGTCCACGCGCGGACCTTCCTTCCGTAAGACGGCGACGCGAGATGGTTTCAGTTCGCGAAGTGAGACCACCATACCGCCGTTGAACAGGCATTCCATTCGCCCGCCCACCAGCGGGATCATGATTTCTACCCCGCGCACGGACGGAGAATGACTGTGGAACAGACGACGGCGGTGCGCCCGGTAACCCCCCAGGAACGGGCGGCTCGGGCGGCGCGCAACGGCGGCGAGCCGACGCTGGAGTTCGCCGACCGCGTGCCGTACGACGCGTACGTACGGGCCAGCACGCTGCACCGGCTCCAGGAGCCGCTCAGCGACGACCCGGGCGAGATGTCCTTCCTGATGGTCAGCCAGATCATGGAGCTGTACTTCGGCCTGACCTGCCACGAACTTCGGCACGCCAAGCGCGAGCTGCGCGAGGACCGGATCTGGGAGGCGCTGCCCCCGCTGCGCCGCGCCGCGCTGCACCTGGAGGGCCTCAACGCCGCGTGGCACGGCCTGCGCTGGATGAGCCCGGCCGACTTCAACCGCTTCCGCGACCGGCTCGGCGAGGGCTCCGGCTTCCAGTCCGCCATGTACCGGCAGCTGGAGTTCCTGCTCGGCCTGCGCGACCGGGCGCTGATCCGCCCGTTCCGCCGGCAGACCGAGGTGTACGACGAGCTGACCGCCGCGCTCGCCGTCCCGAGCCTCTGGGACGAGGTGGTGGCGCTGCTGGCCCGCAAGGGCTTCGACGTGCCCGCCGAGCTGCTGGCCCGCGACGTGAACGCCGAGCACGAGGCGCACCCCGCGATCGAGGCGGCCTGGGTGCGGATCTACGGGGACAACGGCCCGGACAACCACCTGCGCCTGCTCGGTGACGCGCTCACCGACGTCGCCGAGGAGTTCGGCGACTGGCGCTGGAACCACGTCAAGGCCGTCCAGCGCACGATGGGCGCCAAGGTCGGCAGCGGCGGCTCCGCCGGACTGGCATGGTTGCAGCGCAGCATGGCCCGGGTGGTCTTCCCGGAGCTGTGGTCGGCCCGCACCGCGATGTGACGAGAGAGAACAGCATGCACACCCCCGAGAACGAAGCCCTCCGCCGCGACGCCGCCGACCCCGGCCACCGGCACCTGTTCCACATCCCACCCGCCGACGGCGGGCGCTACCCCGACACGGCGTACCTCGCCGGCAACTCGCTCGGCCTGCAGCCCCGGGCCACCCGGGACGAACTCCTCGCCGATCTGGACGCCTGGCAGCGCCTGGGCGTCGAGGGGCACCTGGAGTCGGAGCGGCCGTGGCTGCCGTACCACGAGCTGCTGACCGCACCGGCCGCCCGCCTGGTCGGCGCGCTGCCCGCGGAGACCGTGGTGATGAACTCCCTGACCGTCAACCTGCACCTGCTGATGGTCAGCTTCTACCGCCCGGCCGGCGAGCGCACCCGGATCGTGATCGAGGACAGCGCGTTCCCCTCGGACAGCTACGCGGTGCGCAGCCAGGCCCGCTTCCACGGCCTGGACCCGGACACCACAGTCGTACGCCTCAAGCCGCGCCCCGGCTCCGACACGCTCGGCACCGAGGACGTGCTGGACTTCCTGGCCCGCGAGGGTCACACGGTGGCGCTGCTGATGCTCGGCGGCGTGAACTACCTGACCGGCGAGCTGATGGACATCCCCGCCATCACCGCCGCCGGCCGGGCCGCGGGCGCGGTGGTCGGCTGGGACCTGGCGCACGCCGCCGGCAACGTGCCGCTGGCGCTGCACGACTGGGACGTCGACTTCGCCGCCTGGTGCTCGTACAAGTACCTCAACTCCGGCCCGGGTGCGCTGGGCGGCGTCTTCGTCCACGAGCGGCACCTCGGCGACCCGTCGATCCCGCGGTTCGAGGGTTGGTGGAGCACCGAGGCGGCCACCCGGTTCGAGATGACCCCGGTGTCCCGGCCGCCGGCCACCGTGGAGGCGTGGCAGATCTCCAACCCGCCGATCTTCGCGATGGGCCCGGTGCGGACATCGCTGGAGCTGTTCGACTCCGTCGGCATGCCGGCGCTGCGCGAGCGCAGCCTGCGGCTCACCGCCTGGCTGGAGCAGCTGCTCGACGAGGTGACGCCGGGCCGTCCGCTGACAGTGGTCACCCCGCGCGACCCGGCTCGCCGCGGTTGCCAGCTCTCCGTGCGTATCGGGGTGGGCAGCGCGAACGAGCTGACCAAGCGCCTGCGGCACGAGCACGGCGTGGTCGCCGACGCCCGGGAGCCGGACATCGTCCGGTTCGCGCCGGTGCCGCTGTATTCCACGTACCACGACTGCTGGCGGGTCGCCGAGGCGCTGGCGGCAACTGTTGAGAAGGAGGGGTCATGACGGAGCGCGACGAGATCGCGGTGGTGGGCGCCGGGCTGGCCGGCTGCCTGCTGGCCTGCTACCTGGCGCGGCGCGGCTACCCGGTGGCCCTCTACGAGCGGCGGCCCGACCCGCGTACCGGCACCGTCGAGCGAGGCCGGTCCATCAACCTGGCGCTGTCCGAGCGCGGCCTGGACGCGCTGCGCCGCATCGGCCTGGAGGACGAGGTGATGGCGGACGCGCTGCCGATGCGCGGCCGCATGATCCACCCGGTCGAGGGCGAGCCGGAGTTCCAGTCGTACAGCGGCTCCGGGGACCGGGCGATCAACTCGATCAGCCGGGGCGCGCTGAACAACGCGCTGCTCGACGCCGCCGCCGCGCTGCCGAACGTGCGCGTCGCGTTCGACCACCGGCTGGTCGGGCTCGACCCGCTCGGCGGCGAGATGACGTTCGAGACGCCGCAGGGCAAGGTCACCGCCACCGCCTCGGTCGTCCTCGGCGCCGACGGCGCCGGCTCCGCGGTGCGCGGGCAACTGCTCGCGTACGGGGGAGTGACCGAGAGCCTGGACTTCCTCGACTACGGCTACAAGGAGCTGACCATCCCGCCGCTGGGCGGGGAGTTCGCGCTCGACCCGGGCGCGCTGCACATCTGGCCGCGCGGCACCTCGATGATGATCGCGCTGCCGAACCCGGACCGCTCCTTCACCTGCACGCTGTTCTGGCCCACCCACGGCACCCGCAGCTTCGCCTCGCTCAGCAGCCCGGCGGCGATCGAGCAGTTCTTCGCCACCCACTACCCGGACCTGGTCCCGCTCGCACCGAACCTGGTCGACGACTACCAGCACAACCCGGTCGGTGTGCTCGGCACGGTGCGCTGCACGCCGTGGCAGGTGGCAGGCAAGGTCGGCCTGATCGGCGACGCCGCGCACGCCATCGTGCCGTTCTACGGCCAGGGCGCGAACTGCGCGTTCGAGGACGTGGTCGAGCTGGACCGCTGCCTCGACGAGTGCGACGACGAGTGGGCGTCCGCGCTGCCGCTGTTCCAGCACCGCCGCCAGGACAACGCCGAGGCGATCGCCCGGATGGCGCTGGCGAACTTCGTGGAGATGCGGGACAAGGTCGCCTCGCCGGTGTTCCGCACCCGCAAGCAGGTCGAGCACGCGCTGGAGCGCGCGCTGCCCGGCCGCTACGTCTCCCAGTACGAGCTGGTCTCCTTCTCCACCACCCCGTACGCGCAGGTGCGCCGCCGGGTGCGCGCGCAGTACGCGGTGGTCGGCGCGGTCGCGGCCGGCGCGGTCGCGCTGCTGGCCGGTGGGGTCCGCGCGGCGCTGGGGCGGCGGCGATGACGCTCTGGGATCCCCGGCTGATGACCGGGCACGCACCGGACGGCCCCGGCCTGCTGCGCAACTTCGTCGGCGGCGAGTTCGTCGACGCCGGTTCCCGGTTCACCAAGCGCAGCCCGGTCACCGGCGAGCCGGTGTTCGAGGTGGCCGAGGCGTCGCAGTCGACAGTGGACGACGCGGTCGCGGCGGCCCGGGCGGCGCTGCGCGGCCCGTGGGGCCGGATGGGGGAGCGGGAACGCGCCGAGGTGCTGCGCCGGGTCGCCGACGAGCTGGAACGGCGCTTCGACGACCTGGTGGCCGCCGAGGTCGCGGACACCGGCAAGGCCATCTCGCAGGCCCGGACGCTCGACATCCCGCGCGGCGCGGCCAACTTCCGGGCGTTCGCCGAGATCGTGGCCACCGCGCCCACCGAGTCGTTCACCACAGTCACCCCGGCCGGGGGCCGGGCGCTGAACTACGCGGTCCGCAAGCCGGTCGGCGTGGTCGCGGTGATCGTGCCGTGGAACCTGCCGCTGCTGCTGCTCACCTGGAAGGTCGCCCCGGCCCTGGCCTGCGGCAACGCCGTGGTGGTCAAGCCCAGCGAGGAGACCCCCGCCTCGGCCACGCTGCTGGCCGAGGTGATGGCCGCGGCGGGCGTGCCGGACGGCGTGTTCAACCTGGTGCATGGTTTCGGCCCCGGCTCGGCCGGCGAGCACCTGACCCGGCACCCCGGGGTGGACGCGATCACGTTCACCGGCGAGTCGGCGACCGGCAGCGCGATCATGCGCGCCGCCGCCGACGGCGTGAAGGCGGTCAGCTTCGAGCTGGGCGGCAAGAACGCCGGCCTGGTGTTCGCCGACGCCGACCTGGACGCGGCGGTCGCCGGTTCGGTGCGGTCCAGCTTCACCAACGGCGGCCAGGTGTGCCTGTGCACCGAGCGCATCTACGTGCAGCGGCCGGTGTTCGAGGAGTTCACCGCGCGCCTGGCCAAGCGCGCCGGCGAGCTGGCGTACGGCTGGCCGGACGACGAGGCGACGGCGAACATGCCGCTGATCTCGCACGGGCACCGGGACAAGGTGCTCGGCCACTACGCGCTAGCCCGCACCGAGGGCGCCGAGGTGCGCGCCGGTGGCGGCACGCCGCGCTTCGGCGACGCCCGCGACGGCGGGGCGTACGTGCAGCCGACGGTGCTCACCGGACTCGGCCCGGACGCCCGCACCAACCAGGAGGAGATCTTCGGCCCGGTGGTGCACGTCGCGCCGTTCGACGACGAGGACGAGGCGTTCGCGCTGGCCAACGGCACCGCCTACGGCCTGGCGGCGACGGTGTGGACGCGGGACGTGGGCCGGGCGCACCGGGCCGGCGCCCGGCTCGACGCCGGCATCGTCTGGGTCAACACCTGGTTCCTGCGCGACCTGCGCACCCCGTTCGGCGGGGTGAAGGCGTCGGGTGTGGGCCGCGAGGGCGGCGTGCACTCGCTCGACTTCTACTCCGAGCTCACCAACGTCTGCGTGGATCTCACATGAGCGCGCGTGGTGGGCAGAATGGCCGGAATCCCCAGCGACGTAAGCGAGGAGCCGCCATGACCGTGGACATCGAGGCCGCCAACCGGGAACTGGCAGTGGCCCGGCAGGACGGCAAACCCTGCCCGCCGCTGCGCGGCCGGCTGCTGCCCGAGGGCGACATCGAGGCCGCGTACCAGGTGCAGCAGGTCTACACCCGGCAACGGCTGGGCAAGGGACACCGCCGCGTCGGCGCGAAGATCGGCCTGACGTCGCGGACCGTCCAGGAGAGCTTCGGCGTCTTCCAGCCCGACTTCGGGGTGCTCTTCGACGACATGGCCGTCGGCGACGGCGTCGAGGTGCCGATCGACCGGCTGCTCCAGCCGCGGGTGGAGGCAGAGATCGCCTTCGTGCTCGGCGCGGACCTGCCGGACGAGCGGGTCACCACTGTCGACCTGATCCGGGCGGTGGACCACGTGCTGCCGGCCATCGAGATCGTCGACTCGCGGATCGCCGACTGGGACATCTCCATCGTGGACACGGTGGCGGACAACGCCTCCAGCGGGCTGTTCGTGCTCGGCACCGCGCCCCGGCGGCTCGCCGACGTCGACCTGCGGCTGTGCGGCATGGTGCTGGAGCACGCCGGTGAGCCCGTCTCGGTCGGCGCGGGCGCGGCCTGCCTCGGCAATCCGCTGCACGCGCTGCAGTGGCTGGCCGCGACCATGGCCCGGGCGGGCGACCCGCTCAAGGCCGGCGACGTGGTGCTCTCCGGCGCGCTCGGCCCGATGGTGCCGGTCACGCCCGGCGCCGCGTACGAGGCGCGCATCTCCGGGCTCGGCTCGGTGCGTACCTGTTTCTCGAAGGAGGCCACCTCATGACTGTCGGAGTGGCGGTGCTCGGGTCGGGCAACATCGGCACCGACCTGATGATCAAGGTGCTGCGGCTCAGTGAGAGCCTGCGCATGGTGGCGATGGCCGGCATCGACCCGGCCTCGGACGGTCTGGCCCGGGCCCGCCGGCTCGGCGTGACCACCACCGCCGAGGGCGTCGACGGCCTCGTCGCGCTGCCCGAGTTCGCCGACGTCCAGCTCGTCTTCGACGCCACCTCGGCCGGCGCGCACAAGCGGCACGACGAGGTGCTGCGGGCGCACGGCCGCACCGTCGTCGACCTGACGCCCGCCGCGATCGGCCCGTACGTGGTGCCGCCGGTGAACCTCGACGAGCACCTGGGCGAGCCGAACGTCAACATGGTGACCTGCGGCGGGCAGGCGACGGTGCCGATCGTGCACGCGGTCGGCCGGGTCACCCCCGTGGCGTACGGCGAGATCGTCGCCTCGATCGCCTCGAAGTCGGCCGGCCCGGGCACCCGGGCCAACATCGACGAGTTCACCGAGACCACCGCCCGCGCCATCGAGGTGGTCGGCGGCGCCGAGCGCGGCAAGGCCATCATCGTGCTGAACCCGGCCGACCCGCCGCTGCTGATGCGGGACACGGTCTACTGTCTGTGCCCGGACGCCGACGCCGACCGGGTGAAGATCGCCGCCTCGGTGGCCGACATGGTGGCCGCCGTGCAGGAGTACGTGCCCGGCTACCGGCTCAAGCAGGACGTGCAGTTCGACGCCGTGGACACGTACGCGCCGGTGCTGGGCCGGCACTTCACCGGCCTGCAGGTGTCGGTGTTCCTGGAGGTCTCCGGCGCCGGGCACTACCTGCCCGCGTACGCCGGGAACCTGGACATCATGACGTCGGCCGCGCTGCGTACCGCCGAGCGGCTGGTGGCGCTGCGTTCCCCGGAGGGGGCACCCCGATGACCGATCTGTACATCCAGGACGTGACGCTGCGCGACGGCATGCACGCCATCGCCCACCGCTACACGGTCGACCAGGTGCGTACCATCGCCGCCGCGCTCGACGCCGCAGGTGTGGCGGCGGTCGAGGTGGCGCACGGCGACGGCCTGGCCGGTTCCAGCGTCAACTACGGGCACGGCGCCGCCGCCGACGCGGACTGGATCGCCGCCGCCGCCGAGGTGCTGACCACCGCGCGGCTCACCACGCTGCTGCTGCCGGGCATCGGCACCATCGCCGACCTGAAGGCGGCCAAGGCGCTCGGCGTGACGAGCGTCCGGATCGCCACGCACTGCACCGAGGCGGACATCTCCGCCCAGCACATCGCGTGGGCCCGGGAGAACGACATGGACGTCTCCGGGTTCCTGATGATGTCGCACCTCAACGACCCGGCCGGGCTGGCCGCGCAGGCCAAGCTCATGGAGTCGTACGGCGCGCACTGCGTCTACGTCACCGACTCGGGCGGGCGGCTGCTGATGTCGGACGTGGCGCAGCGCGTCGACGCGTACCGGCAGGTGCTGGAACCCGAGACGCAGATCGGCATCCACGCCCACCACAACCTGTCCCTGGGTGTGGCGAACAGCGTGCTGGCGGTCGAGCACGGCCGGATCCTCGGCGACGGCCCGCTCGGTTCGCCGTCCGGGCGGACCGTCCGGGTGGACGCGTCGCTCGCCGGCATGGGCGCGGGCGCGGGCAACGCGCCACTGGAGGTCTTCGTCGCGGTCGCCGAGCTGCACGGCTGGAAGCACGGCTGCGACGTGTTCGCGCTGATGGACGCCGCCGACGACCTGGTCCGCCCGTTGCAGGACCGGCCGGTCCAGGTCGACCGGGAGACGCTCTCCCTGGGGTACGCGGGCGTCTACTCCAGCTTCCTGCGGCACGCCGAGCGGGCCTCGGCCAAGTACGGCGTGGACGTCCGCTCGATCCTGGTCGAGCTGGGCCGTCGCCGGATGGTCGGCGGCCAGGAGGACATGATCGTGGACGTGGCTTTGGACCTGGCGGCTAAGGAGAACTCATGATCGGGCCGGACATCGCCGGCATCGCGGAGAAGCTGGGCGCGGCGGCCGACGACGCCACCGCGATCCCGCAGCTGGCCGCCGAGACCGGCCTCGACGTCGACGCCGCGTACGCGGTGCAGACCGCGCTGGTGCAGCGCCGCCTCGACCGGGGTGAGCGGCTGGTCGGCCTCAAGATGGGGCTGACCAGCAAGGCCAAGATGGCGCAGGTCGGCGTGGACGAGGTGATCTGGGGTCGGCTGACCGACGTGATGCGGGTACCGGACGGCGGCGGCGTCGACGTGGGCGACTTCATCCACCCGCGCGTCGAGCCGGAGGTGGCGTTCCTGCTGGACCGGCTGCCCGACCCGGGCGAACCGGTCGGCTCGTTCACCCGTGCGGTACGGGCGGTCGCCCCGGCGATCGAGCTGATCGACTCCCGGTATGCGAACTTCACCTTCTCGCTGCCGGACGTGATCGCCGACAACACCTCGGCCGCCGCGTTCGTGGTCGGGCCGTGGTCGCCGGTCCCGGACGGACTGGACAACCTCGGCGTGGTCCTGGAGATCGACGGGCGGGTGGCACAGGTCGGCTCGACCGCAGCCATCCTCGGCGACCCGCGCCGCGCGCTGGACGAGGGCCTGCGGCTGGCCGGCCGGCACGGCGTCCGGCTGCGCAAGGGCTGGGTGTTCCTGGCCGGCGCGGCCACCGCCGCGGTGCCGCTGCGCCCCGGGGCGCACGTCCGCGCCACAGTGGAGAAGCTGGGTTCCGCCTCCCTGAAGGCCATCCCATGACCGCCCGCGTGGTGGCCGGGAAGGCCGTGCCGCGCGGCGCGTTCCCGCACGTCAAGGTGGCCGGCGGGTTCGTCTACGTCTCCGGCACGTCGTCGCGCCGGCCGGACAACACGTTCGCCGGGGTGTCAGTGGACGAGTTCGGCACCACCGACCTGGACATCCGCGAGCAGACCCGGGCCGTGGTGGAGAACATCCGCGACCTGCTCCGCTCGGTCGGCGCCGACCTGAGCGACCTGGTGCAGGTCACCACCTACCTGGTCAACATGAACGACTTCGGCGGCTACAACGAGGTGTGGGCGGAGTTCTTCGACGCCACCGGGCCGACCCGGACCACAGTCGCCGTGCACCAGCTTCCGCACCCGCATCTGCTGATCGAGATGCAGGCCGTCGCCCTACTTCCGTCGGGAGGTTCCCATGAGTGAGATCGCCGAGCCGTTCAGCTTCTCCGGCTGGATCGGCGAGAACCAGCACCTGCTCAAGCCCCCGGTGGGCAACAAGGAGATGCTGCCCGGCAGCGACGACTTCATCGTCATGGTGGTGGGCGGCCCGAACCAGCGCACGGACTTCCACGTCGACCCGTACGAGGAGTTCTTCTACCAGGTCAAGGGCAACATGCACATCAACCTGATGCTCCCCGAGGGGCCGCGTACGGTGCACGTGCGCGAGGGTCAGATGTGGATGCTGCCGCGCAACACCCCGCACTCGCCGCAGCGTCCCGAGGCCGGCTCGATCGGCATGGTGATCGAGCGGGTCCGCGAGGAGGGCACGCTGGAGAAGTTCCAGTGGTACTGCGCCGAGTGCGACCACAAGGTGCACGAGGTGGAGTTGCAGGTCCGCGACATCGCCGCCGACCTGCCCCCGGTCTTCGCCGCGTTCTACGCCGACGAGAAGGCCCGCACCTGCGACAACTGCGGCGCGCTGCACCCGGGCAAGGGCTGACGCGTGCCGGTCGTGGACGTGCACACGCACGTCGTACCGAAGGGGTGGCCGGACCTCGCCGCGGCGTGCGGCGGGTCCGGCTGGCCCTGGCTGCGGGTGGACTCCGAGCGCGCCGCCATGATCATGGTGGGGGAGACGGAGTTCCGCCCGATCGGCGCGCAGTGCTGGGACGCGCCGACCCGGCTCGCCGACATGGACGCCGACGGCGTGGACGTGCAGGTCGTCTCGCCCACCCCGGTGTTCTTCAGCTACGACCGCCCGGCCGACCAGGCGGTCAAGGTGGCCCGGATCTTCAACGACCTCACGCTCGAGGTCACCGCGGCCGGCAACGGGCGGCTGGTGCCGTTCTGCCAGGTGCCGTTGCAGGACCCGGACGCGGCCTGCGCCGAGCTGGACCGCTGCCTGTCGGCCGGGCACGCCGGGGTGGAGATCGGCAACCACGTCGGCGACCGGGATCTGGACGACGAGGGCATCGTGCAGTTCCTGACCCACTGCGCCGAGGTCGGCGCGCCGGTGTTCGTGCACCCGTGGGACATGCCCGGCGGCCCTCGGCTGGACCGGTGGATGGCCCGCTGGCTGACCGGGATGCCGGCCGAGACGCATCTGTCGGTGCTGGCGCTGATCCTCGGCGGCGTGTTCGACCGGGTGCCGGAGTCGCTGCGGATCTGCTTCGCCCACGGCGGCGGCAGCTTCCCGTTCTGGCTGGGCCGCGCCGACAACGCCTGGCACCGCCGCGGCGACCTGGTACGAGGCGCGTCCAGCGCGCCGCCCAGCTCCTACGTCGACCGGTTCCACGTCGACTCGGTGGTCTTCGAACCGGCCGCGCTGCGGCTGCTGGTGGACACCATGGGCGCCGAGCGGGTGCTGCTCGGCAGCGACTACCCGTACCCGCTGGGGGAGCGGCCGGTCGGTGACGTGGTGCACCGGGCGGACTTCCTCACCGACGCGCAGCGGGACGCGCTGCTCGGGGGCAACGCGCTGCGGTTCCTCGGCCGCTGAAGCCGGCGCGGGTGCGTCCGTCGTCTCCCTAGTGCCGACGGACGCACCCGGCGCTGTTCCCGGGTACGGACCCGCCGGCCGGACGTGTCGCCCGGCCTCCCGGCCGCCGGACCGGCAGGATGGACGGCATGGCCGAGCCGCACGACCTGACCGCGCTGGAACAGGCCGCCGCGATCCGCCGCGGCGAGCTGTCCAGCCTGGAACTGGTCGAGCACCACCTGCGCCGGGTCGAGGCGCTCGGCGACACCGTCGGCGCGTTCGTCACCGTCACCGCCGAACGGGCCCGGACCGCCGCCCGCGCCGCCGACGCGGTCGCGGCGGACGAACGCGGCCCGCTGCACGGGGTGCCGACCGCGGTCAAGGACCTCACGCTCACCGCCGGTGTGCGCACCACCTTCGGCTCGGCCGCCTTCGCCGACTTCGTCCCGCCCGTCGACGCCGACGTGGTCCGCCTCATGTCCGACGCCGGCCTGGTCAGCCTCGGCAAGACCACCACCTCCGAACTCGGCTGCTCGCTCTACTCCGAAGGACTGGTCGCCCCGCCGGCCCGCAACCCGTGGGACCTCGCGTACACCGCGGGCGGATCCAGCGGCGGAGCGGCCGCTGCCGTCGCGGCCGGGCTGGTCCCGGTCGCGCAGGGCTCCGACGGCGGCGGCTCGCTGCGTATCCCGGCCGCGCTGTGCGGCCTGGTCGGCTACAAGCCGAGCCGGGGCATGGTCTCCGGCGGGCCGCTCGGCTTCGGCGGCTTCGGGCTGCCGGTGAACGGGCCGATCGGCCGTACCGTCGCCGACGTGGCCGCGCTGCTCGACGTGCTGGCGCGGCCGGTGCCCGGCGAGCCGTACCTGCCGCCGGCCGGGCCCGCCGGCGGCTACCTCGGCGTCACCCGCGCCGCCCGCTTCGCCGGCCCCGGCCGGCTGCGCGTCGGCCGCTTCACCACGCCGATGCTCGCCGACGAACCGGTCCACCCCGACTGCGTGGCCGCCGTCGACCGGGCCGCCGCGCTGCTCACCGACGCCGGCCACGAGGTGGTCGACGTCCCCGCGCCGCTCGGCCCCGAGGCGTGGCCGCTGTTCGAGACCGTCTGGTACGCCCTGGCGGTCACCCCCGTCCCGGCCGGGCGGGAGAGCGACCTGCTGCCGCTGACCCGGTACCTGCGCGAGCGCGGAGAGGCGCTCGGCGCGGCCCGGCTGATCGCCGCGCTCGGCGAACTCCAGGCGCAGGTACGCCGCGGGATACGCCGTACCGCCGGGTGTGACCTGCTGCTCTGCCCGACGCTCGCGAGCCCGCAGGCGCAGGTCGGCGCGTTCGCCGCCCTCGAACCGGCGGAGGACTTCGACGGGCAGCGGCGCTTCTCGCCGTACTGTGCGGTCTTCAACGTCACGGGCGATCCGTCCGTTTCGCTGCCGGTCGGACGGACCGCCGGCGGGCTTCCGGTGGGGGTGCTCCTCACCGGCCGGTACGGCGACGACGCGACACTGCTCGCCACTGCCGCGCAACTGGAGCACCGGAGTGACGGATGGGATCAGCACCCCGCAATCTGGCGGGCCGCCGACTCCGCTAACGTGAACATCACAAGTGACGTGGGGCGCGACCGGTCCTGACCGGCCGTTCCGCACCATTCCTGGTCTCTCTTTCCGCCTGGGGGCGTTGGGATTGTCTGTTACCGAGACGTTGGTGGTCTTCGTCGGCATCCCGGTCGCCGCGGTGCTGCTGATCGCCGCCCTGGCGGCAGCCGGCAGCCGCGGCAGCGGTGGCGGCGCCAAGCGCTACCGGCCGGGTCGGCCCTTCGACTTCACTCCGGTCTGGTTCCTGGGCCGTCCGGAGCAACTGGCCGACTCGGCCGGCACGGCGCTGGCCGCCGGGGCGCAGGCGCCGGCGTTGACCAGCCGCAAGCAGGAGCAGGCCGGCCGGGAGGCACCGGCCGGTGGAACCGGAGGCGCAAGTGACCGTTGGTGAAGCGCGGCCCACGACAGGGACGGGCACCCCGCCCGAGGTGCTGGACGGACCGTTCTCGACCCGTCAGCTGCTCCGCATCGACGAGGCGCTGCGCCTCGCCGACCAGGGCACCGGCCTGGTCTTCTCGGTCTACGTCGGCGGCCTCGACGAGCCGATCCGGGAACACGCCGAGCGGCTGCACCGGCAGCTCGCCGAGCCGGACCGCTCGGTGCTGATCGCGGTGTCGCCCAACCAGCGGCAGCTCGAGATCGTCACCGGCAAGTACGCGCGCAAGCGCATCCCGGACACGTACGCCAAGCTGGCCGCGCTCTCCATGGTGGCCGCCTTCGGTGGCGGCGACCTGGCCGGCGGCATCATTCAGGGCCTCGACCAGCTCGCCAGCCACGCCGGCAAGGGCTGACCCGCCCGCACGCACGACGAAGCCCGGCCCGCGCACACGCGGGCCGGGCTTTCGCGTGCGCCGGCGGTGCGGGCCCCACGACAGCGGCCGGGGCCGGCGCGGGCTGCCACCCGCGCCGGCCCCGGCCGACGTGCCTCACTCAGGCGCTGCGCGCGTCCCGCTCCCGGGCCTTCAACGCGCGGACCACGCCGTCACGGCCCTCGGCCACCAGCCGCCGCAGCGACGCCGGCCGGCCGTCCTGGGCCAGCCACGCGTCGGTGGCCGCGACGGTGTCCTCCTCGACCAGGTACGCCGGGTAGGCGAGCTGGACGAACTCCTGCGCCGGCTCGCTGTCGCGCTGCGCCCACACCTGGTCCACCGTGGCGAAGTAGCGCTCCCGGTAGGGCGCGGTCAGCTCGACCTGCGCCGGGTGGGTGAAGCCCTGCAACAGTGCCCGGTTACGCCAGTTCGGCAGCGCGTCCGGGCCGGTGAGCAGCGCCCACACCGCGGCCTTGTTCTCGGCGGTCGGCACCAGCGCGTGCGCGTACGCGGCCTCCCGCTCGCCGCTCGCGGTACGGTCGGCGGCCAGCTCGGCGTCCACGTCGGCCGCGCCCGCGGCGCCGTTGGCGACGAGCGACTGGAGCACCGTCCACCGCAGCTCGGTGTCGACGGTCAGACCCTCCGGCACCCCGTTGCCGTCGAGCCAGCCGCGCAGCGTGGCCAGATCCTCGCCGGAGCGGGCCGACGAGGCGTACGCCCGGGCCCAGGCGAGCTGGAAGCCGCTGCCCGGCTCGGCCGCCGCGAGCGCGGTCCTCGCGGTACGCGCCAGGTCGGCCCAGCCCGTCGGCGCCCACTCCGGGTCGGCGTAGAAGGTGAGCGCGGTGGTCGCCTGCCGCAGCGTGGCGGTGATCAGGTTGATGTCGGTCTCGGCGGTCAGCCCGGCCAGCACCAGCGCCACGTAGTCGCGCGCCGACAGCTCCGCGTCGCGGGTCATGTCCCAGGCGGCCGTCCAGCACAGTGCCCGGGCCAGCGACGAGTCGAAACCGGCGATGTGCTGCACCACTGTCGCCATCGACCGCTCGTCCAGCCGCAGCTTGGCGTACGTGAGGTCCTCGTCGTTGAGCAGCAGCACGTCGGCGGCCGGCTTGCCGTACAGCTCGGACAGCTCGGTCAGCTCGCCGGTCACGTCCGTCTCGACCAGCTCGCGGCGCACCAACCGGCCGTCGGTCAGGTCGTACAGGCCGACGCCGATGCGGTGGGTACGCAGCGTCGGGTAGCCGGACGGCGCCTCCTGCCGGACCACCACCCGCTCGTACGTGCCGTCGGCGCCGATCGTCACCTCCGGGCGCAGCGTGTTGACCTGCGCGGTCTCCAGCCACTGTGCGGCGAACTTGCGCAGCTCCCGGCCCGAGGCCGCCTCCAGCTCGGAGAGCAGGTCGTCGAAGGTGGCGTTGCCCCAGGCGTACTTGCCGAAGTAGGCGCGCAGGCCGGCCAGGAACGGCTCCTCACCCACGTACGCGACGAGCTGCTTGAGCACGCTCGCGCCCTTGGCGTACGTGATGCCGTCGAAGTTGACCTCGACCGCCTCCAGGTCCGGCATCTCGCAGTAGACCGGGTGGGTGGAGGAGAGCTGGTCCTGCCGGTAACCCCAGTTCTTGCGGATCGACAGGAACGTGGTCCAGGCGTCGGTGAAGCGGGTGGCGTGCGTGTTGCACCAGTGGCTGGCCCACTCGGCGAACGACTCGTTCAGCCACAGGTCGTTCCACCAGCGCATGGTGACCAGGTCACCGAACCACATGTGCGCCAGCTCGTGCAGGATCGTGTTGGCGCGCTGCTCGTACTCGAAGTCGGTGACCTGCGAGCGGAAGATGTAGTGCGACTCGGCGTGCGTGACGCAGCCGAAGTTCTCCATCGCGCCGGCGTTGAAGTCCGGCACCCAGAGCTGGTCGTACTTGGGCAGCGGGTAACGCACGCCGAACTTCTCGTGGAAGAAGTCGAAGCCCTGCGTGGTGATCAGGTGCAGGTCGTCGGCGTCCATGTGCGGCGCCATGCTGGCCCGGCAGAAGTAGCCCATGTCGATGCCGTCGTGGCTGCGGCGCACCTCGTGGTACGGCCCGGCGCAGAGCGCGGTGATGTAGGTGCTCATCCGCTCCGAGACCGTGAAGTGCACGGTCTTCAGGCCCTCACCGGCGGCCTCCTCGCGGGCCACCGGCATGTTCGACACGACGCGCCAGTGGTCCGGGACCGTGGCGTGCCAGGTGTAGACGCTCTTCAGATCGGGCTGGTCGAAGCAGGCGTAGACCTTCTGCGCGTCAGCGGTCTCGAACTGGCTGTAGAGGTAGGTCTCGCCGTCCACCGGGTCGACCGTGCGGTGCAGGCCCTGCCCGCTGTTGGAGTAGCCGAAGTCGGCGTCGACCACCAGCACGTTCTCGGCGGCCAGGCCGCTGAGCGTGAGGCCCTTCTCCGCCGACCAGCCGGACAGGTCCACCGGCTCCCCGTTGAGCGTGGCCGACCGTACCGATTCGGCGGCTGTCTCGATGAATGTGGTCGCCCCCGGCTCGGTACAGCGGAACCGGACCTCGGTCACCGAGCGGAACGTACGACCGGTGGGCTGCACCGCGGTCGACAGGTCAAGGCTGATGTCGTACCCGGTCACCTCGAGCAGGCGGGCCCGCTCGGTCGCCTCGACCTGGGTCAGGTTGCGCACTCCCGGCACTGTTCGTCTCCATCCCACTCGTCTCGCCGCGCCCCGCGGCGCCGGTTCTGCCCGGCCGCTCGTGACGGCCCGTCGAGAACCGAGTCTTCCATGCACGGACCCCTCTCGGTGGTCGAGGTCACGCTCTCATTCCGGTACCGGTCGATGCGGTACGGGGTGAGGATCGGAGGTGACCGCGCCGGGTCCCCGGCGCGACGATGTCGTGAAGGGAAGACACAGTGACCGAACGTGTCACCGCGGACATGTGGTTCGACCCGCTGTGCCCGTGGGCGTGGATCACCTCCCGTTGGCTGCTGGAGGTCGAGCAGGTCCGGGACGTGGACATCCGGTTCCACGTGATGAGCCTGTCCGTGCTCAACGACGGCCGTGAACTGCCGGAGGAGTACCAGGACCTGATGCGCAAGGGCTGGGGCCCGGTGCGGGTGTGCATCGCCGTCGAGCAGGCGCACGGCGCCGAGACGCTGGCGAAGCTCTACACCGCGATGGGCACCCGGATCCACCTCCGCAAGGAGGAGCTGGGCCGGGACATGCTCGCCGGCGCGCTCATCGACGTCGGCCTGGACCCGGCGCTCGCCGACGCGGCCGAGTCCACCCAGTACGACGACGCGCTGCGGGCCAGCCACGAAGCCGGTATGCGGCCGGTCGGCACCGACGTGGGCACCCCGGTGATCCACGCGCCCGGCCCGGACGGCAAGCAGGTCGCGTTCTTCGGCCCGGTGATCACGCCGGCGCCGAAGGGCGAGGCGGCCGGCCGGCTCTGGGACGGCGTCCTGCTGGTCGCCGCCACCCCCGGCTTCTACGAGCTGAAGCGCACCCGGGAGCAGGGCCCCATCTTCGACTGAGGGGTAAGGAAGGGCCCCTTCTTAACGCCTCCGGTAGAGGAAGGGCCCCTTCTTGACACCGGCACCGCACCCCGAGCCCCGCACCGCCCGTCACCGGGCCGGTGCGGGGCTCGTTTCACCGGGTGTCCCAGCCGACGGCCCGCGGGGCCGCAGCACGGCAGCTCCTGGAGGCGTTCCCATGGCCAAGCACCGCCGCATGTCCGACGACGCGCCGCAGCAGGCGACCGAGGACTCCGGCGCGACGTACTGGTCGGTGACCGAGAGCGACTGGCCGGCCGGCCCGGCCGACGTGGCCGACCTGCTGGCCCCGCCGATCGTGGTCGGCGTGGCCCGGGTGGTGGCCACGTCGCGGATGACACCGCCGGGCGAGACCGTCCGGCCCGGCCGCGCGCCGTCGCGGCCCGGCGCCGCCGCCCACCCGGCCGCCGCCGGTGCGACGACGGTACGCCTCAACGCCGGCTCCCGCCCCGGCCCGCCGGGGCGCCGCCCGGCCCCGGGCCGGCACCGCAACCCCACCGCCTGAGCTGCCCTCCCCGGCGTTAAGAAGGGACCCTTCCTCTACCGGAGGCGTTAACAAGGGGCCCTTCCTTTCACCTGGTGGTAAGCGGGTGAGTCCGGCGGCGGCGGCGATCGGGGCCCGGGTAGCGTCAGCGGACATGACGGTCGTGCATCCGATCGCCCGGGCCTGGATCACCACTGGCGGCACCGGCGCGCAGAACTACGACGAGTTCGCCGACGACGCGGAGATCACCGCAATCGTCGAGGCGAATCCGCACAGCGCCCTGGGCATCGAGATGCCCCACCGGGCGCCCGGCAGCCTCGGGAAGTCCTTCCTCGACGCGCTGCCGGACGCGGTGGCGCGCCTGGGCGAGGCGAAGGCGGACGGCAGCTACACGCCGGCCGAGCAGGTGGTGGTGCTCTACCGGATCAGCGCGCCGGGTGAGGAGAGCGCGTACGGGCTGTGGGCGATGGTCGACACCGACCAGATCTCCACCCGCGCCGACGAGCCGGGTCTGGTGATCCGCAACGAGGACGTGTTCATCGCCAAGGTGCGTGAGCGCGTCGCGCTGGCCGAGGCGCTCGGTCACCTGCTCTCGCCCGTACTCCTGCTCCAGACCGGCAAGGGCGACGAGCTGCACGCCGCGCTCGCGGCGGCGACCGACGCGGCCGGCGCGCCCGCCGCGACCGACGTCGACCAGTCCGGTCGCACGCACGCGATCTGGCTGCTCGGCCCGGGTCCGGCGCAGGACGAGCTGACCGCGCTCGCCGGCGGCGGGGAGCTGGTGGTCGCGGACGGCAACCACCGCAGCCTGGCCGCGCAGACCGGCGGTTTCCCGCGCTTCCTGGCGGTGGTCACCACGCCCGCGTCGGTCGCCATCCAGCCCTACAACCGGCTGGTCAGCGAGCTGACCACCACGCCGGACGAGCTGCTCGACCGGCTGCGCGCCGCGGGCGCGGAGGTCACCTCGGTGGACGGCCCGGTGGACGTGCCGGCGACCGGCGGCGTGGTGCACCTCTACCTCGGCGGCCGGGGGTACGCGGTGACGCTGCCGCACGTCGGCGCCGGCCGGCTGGAGAACCTCGACCACGCGCTCGTCGAGCGCCTGCTGCTGCGCGACGCGCTGGGCCTCGACCCGGGCGACAAGCGGATCACGTACGTGGGTGGCGACTACCCGGCGAGCTGGCTCGTCGGTGAGGTCGACGCCGGCCGGGCCGAGCTGGCGGTGCTCGTCGCGCCGGTGACCGTGGACGACTTCGTCGCGGTGAACCTGGCCCGGGAGAAGATGCCGCGCAAGAGCACCTGGTTCACCCCGAAGGCGCGGGCCGGCCTGGTGGTGGCCGAGCTGCCGCACTGACCGTGTGACGAATCCGCCTCCGGGTCGCCGCCCGCGCGCCGGTCCGGAGGCGGGCCTGTCAGACTGCGCGGTATGCGCGTCTACCTGGGATCCGACCACGCCGGTTTCGAGTTGAAGGTGCACCTCGCCAACCACCTGGCCAAGCAGGGCTACGAGGTGGTGGACGTGGGACCGCACGTCTTCGACCCGGACGACGACTACCCGGCGTTCTGCCTGCACACCGGCGACCGGGTGGTCGGTGACCCGGGCAGTCTCGGCGTGGTGATCGGCGGCTCCGGCAACGGCGAGCAGATCGCCTCGAACAAGGTCGCGGGCGTCCGGGCGGCGCTCGCCTGGAACGTCGACACCGCGCAGCTCGCCCGCGAGCACAACGACGCCAACATCGTCGCGATCGGTGCCCGGCAGCACACGCTGGACGAGGCGACCGCGCTCGTCGAGGCGTTCCTCACCACGCCGTTCTCCGGCAACCCCCGGCACAGCCGGCGCATCGATCAGGTGGCCGCCTACGAGCAGAGCCGCCGCCTGCCCGAGCTGCCCGCCTGAGCGGACCCGCGCGGGCTCACCGCCCGTTGCGGGGCAGTTCCTCGCGCGGCACCCAGTTGCGGCGGATGAGCACCACCCGCTGTTCGGCCTCGGCGAGGTCGTCCTCGGTGGGACGGGCCGCGTCCCGTGCCCGCAGCGCGGCCGTCACGCTCACCTGCGACGAGCCGGAGCCGACGAGCCCGCGCAGCCCGCGCTCGCCCTCCTCGGCGGGCGCGGAGCCGCGCCGCCCACGGGGCTCCGGCTCGCCCGGCCGGCCGCCGCGCGCGGATCGGGGCGCCACGTCGTCGTGTACGGGCGTGGTGCTCGCGGTGCTCCCGTCGGCGCCGGCACTCTCGGCGTCGGCCGGGGTGCCGGTGTCGCCGTGATGCCGCAGCCGCCGTCGCCGTCGCTCCGCCTCACCCATCCCCCGACCGTACCGTCCCGCACCCACCCGCGCGCCGAGCAGCGGACGGTCAGAAGACCTCCATGGGGGAGGGGGCGCGGTGCCAGGTGAAGGCCGGGGTGACGGTGGCCAGGGTGTGCGGGATCAGCTCCCGGACGCGGCCGGCGGCGGCCAGCGCCGACAGGTTCACGCCGCCGAGGTACAGCTCACCGAGGGCGCGTACGTCACACGCCAGCCCGGCCGGGGCCGTGGTGGGCGTGCACTGGGCGCCGTCGAGTCCGCCGACCAGCCGCCAGCGGCCGGCGTTCTCCTTCAGCAGGTCGTCGGTGACCTCGATCACCACGTCGACGTCGGTGGCGTAGCGGCGGGCGGCGAGCGCGGCCGGCACGTCCACCACCCGTACCCAGAGCGCGTCGGAGAGCTGCGGGGAGAGCTGTCGGGGCTCGTCCACCAGCCGCAGCAGCGGCTCGTCCAGGGCCGCGATCGGGAACGACAGCCGCCGGGTCAGGTCGACCGAGAGCAGCAACCGCCACAGCGCCGTGTACGCCTCCGGCGTCGCCGCCACCACCTCGCCGACGTGCACCTCGGCCTGCGGCCCGACGGCCGTCGAGCCGTCCTTGGTCCGGTAGAGGGCGTACCCGTCGAGGCCGTCGGCGCCCTCGTGCAGCAGCACCCGGCGTTCGGTGGCCCCGCCCCGGTGCGCCTTGAGGTCCGCCAGCACGTACGACCACCAGCGCTCGTCGCGCCGGGACCAGCCGGGACGCCCGGCGCGGACCCGCTCGTACAACCGGGCCAGCTCGTCCCGGTGCGCGTCCGGACGGTCCAGGCGCAGCCTGCCCTCGGTGGGTGCCGGGTCGGGCAGGCGCAGCCCGGTGGTGTCCACGGACAGCACGTAGCGCGGGGCCGCCGACCCGTACCCGAACCGGGGGTAGATGCGCCCCTCGCTGGCCCAGAGCACCGCGACCGGTTCCCGGCCGGCGTCGCGGACGTCGCGCAGCTGGCGGTGCATCAGCGTGGTGAGCAGGCCGCGCCGCCGGTGCGTCGGCGCGACCGCGACCATCGTCACGTGCGCGGCCGGCACGTTCGCGCCGGGTACCGCGAGCTCGCGGCTGAACGCGGCGGCGTTCGCCACGATCGTGCCGCCGTCGCGGACGAGCAACGACCGGTCCGGCTCGAAGATCGGGCGTTCGAGCGCCTGCACGTCGGGGTCGAGATCGCCGTGGAAGGCCAGCGCCAGCAGCGCCGCGATGTCGTCGAAGTCCTCAGCTCGGGATACCAGCACGTCAGTCACGGCACGTGTGTATCGCACCGCGATGGGGGTCGGCACCCTATTTGCGGGCTGGCTACCCTCGGAAGCGAGGCCGGGATCGGCCGAGGGGGAGGACGAGGATGGCGGACCAGACACAGCCGTGGGCCGAGCGCACCGTGGAGGTGCCCCCGCAGCCGGGGGTGGTGCCCCCGCAGCGGGACGCGTTCCAGCGCGGGGTGGCGGCGGTCGGTCAGCCGCGCGCGTCGCGTACGCCCCGCACCGAGCAGTTCCCGACCGTCGAGCAGCACGGCGAGTGGGCCGCCGAGCCGGCGCCGCGCCGGCCGATGAGCTGGCACCTGGCCCAGGCGCGCAAGGGCGGGGAGTTGAGCGCGGCCGGCGCCCTGTTCGCGTTCGTGTGCTGGGGCATCTGGGCGATCTCCGGCCGGGGCAACCTGGTCGCCCCGCTGCTCACGTTCGTGCTCAGCCTGCTCACCGCAGTCGGCCTGTTCGCGCTGGCCCGGCTGCTCGGCCGGTTGATCCTGGAGCGGCAGCTCGGCCGGGTGCGCCGCAGCGCCAAGGGCGCCCACCTGGTGACCGCGTTGTTCCTGGTCGGCGTGGGTGTGGCATACCTCCAGCAGACCGAGTGGGTGGTCTCCGCCTGGAACTGGGTGACCGGCAACTGAGCCGACCGGTCGTCCGTCCGGTAGGCGCCGGACGGACGACCCGGGGCGTCGGCGTCAGAAGGTGGTCGGCGCGCCGGCCGCCTTGCAGGCGGCGTTGATGTCCTTGCTGGCCTTCTCCATGGCGGGGTTGTCGGCGGCGGTGCCCGGGTCGGCGGCCGAGCCGGCCTTGCCGGCCTCCGCGCCGAACTCCTTCAGCGCGGTGGCCGCCTTGCCGTCACCGGCGGTCCCGGCCAGCGTGGTGACCCGGTCGCCGAGTTCGGTCAGGATCGCGCCGGTCTGCTTCGTCAGGTCGCCGCCCCCCTGCACGACGGCCATGAGCTTCGTCCGCATGTCCTTGTTGATCTTCTCCGCGGCGGTGCAGAGGTCCTTGTCGCTCATGGCGGCCGCCGACGGCGAGGGCGCCGCCGTGGAGGGGGCCGCGGAGGCCGACGTGGTCGCCGGCCCGGCCGTGGTCGAGGGCTTCTCGTCGGCGCACGCGGCGAGGCCCAGCACGGCGCAGGTCAGAAGGATCGGGATGATCCGGTTGGTTTTCACGTCTGGGCACGCTAGTCGATGCCCGTCATTGATCAAACTCGGTTTGCCGGGGTGGTTCGCGGGACGCGCGGGCGGGCGGCATCCGTGCCGCCCGCCCGCGCCCGGCCGCGGTACGCCGCGACGCCGGTCGTCGCTCCACCAGGACCGTGCTGCCTTACCCCGCCCGGCGGGCTTCATCCGTCGCCCGTTGGGCTGAGCGGTCACCGTTGCTCGTCGGCCTTCGGCGACGCGACCCGGGCCGCCGGGTCCTCGACGCCGGGCTCACCGCCGCCCGGGGCCACCATGCCGTCGTAGTTGTAGACCACGCCGTCGTCGCCGTGCTGCTTCGTGGTCCGGATGTAGCGGTGGATCATGCCGTCGATCTCGATCTCCACCAGGGCCTTGCCGTCCGCGTCCTGGCTGCTGCCGTCGCGGGGACCGCCCACCAGGTACGCCTTCGTGTTCGTCTCCATGTGCCCGCCCTACCCCGGCCGGGGCCGACAAAAACAGCCGAGGGCGGTACCACCCACCGCCGTGAGTGGCCGTTCAGCGAGCCGGGGCGTGCTTCCGGCGCACCGACCCCGCCCGGCCGTCGTGCCGGTCCGGCGCCGCGGAGCAGCATGGCGGCATGGGCGCGTATCGATCAGCGTACGAGCGGAGCATCGCCGACCCGGCCGGCTTCTGGCGGGACGCGGCGGCCGACATCGACTGGGTCATCCCGCCGGAGCGCATCCTCGACGAGACGGCGGCGCCGCTGTACCGCTGGTTCCCCGACGGGGTGCTGAACACCTGCCACAACGCGCTCGACCGGCACGTCGCCGCAGGCCGTGGTGACCAGCCCGCGCTGATCCACGACAGCCCGGTCACCGGCACGGTCCGGACGCTCACCTACGCCGAGCTGCTCGACGAGACCGCCCGGTTCGCCGGTGCGCTGCGCCGGCTCGGCGTCGGCCGGGGCGACCGGGTGCTGCTCTACCTGGCGATGGTCCCGGAGGCGGTGGTCGCCATGCTGGCCTGCGCCCGGATCGGCGCGGTGCACTCGGTGGTCTTCGGCGGGTTCGCCGCGCACGAGCTGGCCGTCCGGATCGACGACGCGCGGCCGAAGGTGGTGGTGGCGACCTCCTGCGGCATCGAGGCCGACCGGGTGGTGCCGTACCACCCGATCCTGGCCGCCGCGCTGGACGAGGCCGCGCACGCGCCGGAGCGCTGCGTCGTGGTGCAGCGCCCGCAGGAACCGGCCCCGCTGGTGCCCGGCCGCGACCTGACCTGGGCCGAGGTGATGGCGGACGCGGAACCGGCGCCGTGCGAGCCGGTGGCCGCCACCGACCCGCTCTACGTCCTCTACACCTCCGGCACCACCGGCCGGCCCAAGGGCGTGGTGCGGGACAACGGCGGGCACGCGGTGGCGTTGCGCTGGTCGATGCGCAACGTCTACGGCATCGAGCCGGGCGACGTCTTCTGGGCCGCGTCCGACGTGGGCTGGGTGGTCGGCCACTCCTACATCGTGTACGCGCCGCTGCTCACCGGCGCGACCACCGTGCTCTACGAGGGCAAGCCGGTCGGCACCCCCGACGCCGGGGCGTTCTGGCGGGTCGCCGCCGAGCACCGGGTGACCGCGTTGTTCACCGCGCCCACCGCGATCCGGGCGATCCGCCGCCAGGACCCGGACGGCGAGCACATCGGCCGGTACGACCTGAGCGCGCTGCGTACCCTCTTCCTCGCCGGTGAGCGGCTGGACCCGGACACCTGGGCCTGGGCGGGACAGCGGCTCGGCGTACCCGTGGTCGACAACTGGTGGCAGACGGAGACCGGCTGGCCGGTGGCGGCCAACCCGCGCGGCCTGGAGCCGCTGCCGATCAAGCCGGGCTCGCCGTCGGTGCCGGTGCCCGGCTACGACGTGCGCGTGGTCGACGGCGCGGGCCGGGACGTGCCGCCCGGCACGGACGGTTCGATCGTGATCCGGCTGCCGCTGCCGCCCGGTTGCCTGCCGACGCTCTGGGGCGACGACGAGCGGTTCGTCCGTTCCTACCTGTCCACGTTCCCCGGTCACTACCTGACCGGCGACGGCGGCCGGTTCGACGAGGACGGCTACCTCTACGTGATGGGCCGCACCGACGACGTCATCAACGTGGCCGGGCACCGCCTGTCCACCGGCGCGATGGAGGAGGTCCTGGCGACGCACCCGGCGGTGGCCGAGTGCGCGGTGATCGGCGTGGCGGACGCGCTCAAGGGGCAGGTGCCCAGCGGGTACGTGGTGCTCAAGGCGGGTGCCGACGTGGACCCGGACGCGCTCGCCGCCGAGCTGGTCGCGCTGGTGCGGCAGCGGATCGGCCCGGTGGCGGCGTTCCGCCGGGTGACTGTGGTGCCGGCGCTGCCGAAGACCCGCTCCGGGAAGATCCTGCGGCGCACCATGCGGGGCCTGGTCGAGGGGCGCGACGAGCCGGTCCCGGCGACCATCGACGACCCGGGCGCGCTCACCGTCTTCCGCGATCTCGGCACCCCGAAGTGACGCGGCCGGGCCGACACGACGCCGGACGGTCCCCGGCCGGACTCCACCGGCCGGGGACCGCTTGCGGTCAGCGCCGGTTGGCGGCGGCGTAGTCGCGGGCGACCCGGACCAGTTCCACCAGGCCGCCGGCGTACTCCTGCGCCTCGGCGTGCGCCTCGTCGAACGGCGGCTGGAAACCGACGCCCTCCCACTGGCCGGTGGCCTCGTTCCACCTGTCGTTTCCGACCTCGAAGTCCCAGGCGAAGATGCCCAGCTCGTAGTAGAGCTGGTCGGCCGAGTTGCCGGCCGCCGAGTAGAGCACGTCGGCGACCGGGCCGGTCTGCGACGGCCAGGTGACGGTGCCGCGCTCGGTCGCGATCGCGCCGACGATGCGCCGGGCGCTGGCCAGGAACAGCGTCGACTCGTCGATCGACGGGCGCGGCAGCGTCACTCGCCCGTCGGCCTTGTACGCCCCCGGCGGCCACATGAAGTAGCCGCCGTACGAGTGCACGTTCATCGCGAACCTGATGTTCGGGTGGGCCTTGGCCAGGTCGATCACGTTGCGGCTCTCCGGCTCGGACAGCTCCGCCGTGCCCGCGTAGTTGCCGGACAGGCAGTTCGTGCTGGCGCCCACGTACCCGTCGAACAGGGATCCGACCGTGTAGTTGCGGTTGACGTCGACGCCCCACATGGTGCGGTACTTCGGGTCGCGGGCTGCGCCGGTGCAGTGGTTGACCAGGTTCTTGCGCTGGAAGTTGTAGTCGTGGAACGAGTAGTTCGCGCCGTCCGGGTTCACCGTCGGGATGACGAACACGTCCACCTGCTCCAGCAGCTTGCGAGTCGCCGCGTCGGTACGGGCGTTCGCCAGCAGCCGCTCGGCGAACTCCAGCGTGACGAGCGGGGTGGCCCACTCGCGGGCGTGCTCCTGCGAGTACGCCAGCACGCCGATTCGGGAGCCGTCGCGGTGCTTGCCGATGCGCAGCGCCTGCACCGTCCACGGCCCGGCCGGCACCTCGGTGCCCTGCAGCCCGTCGTCGAGGCGTACCGGCCCGGTGACCGGCATCGGCAGCCCGGCCGAGCCGTCCTCCACGGTGGCCCGGAAGCGGGCGCCGCGTGGCGCGTTGATCAGGGCGGCGACGTCGTCGGTGGTGCTGGTCACCTTGCCCGCGCGGTCGGTGGCCAGCGAGATGGTGAGCACCCGGTCCCGGTAGCGCATGCTCAGCGGCCGGTTCGGCCGGCCCGGGTCGACGGTGCGTACCTGCACGCCGTTGAAGCCCTGGTCGCCGAAGCGGACCGACTCCACCACGACGGCGGCGGCCGCCGGGTCGCCCAGGTAGGCGGCGGCGGTCCGGCGGTAGCCCTGGGTCTTGTTCGGCAGGTCGATAACGTCGACCAGGTCGCGGTACTGGCGGCCGAGCCGGGCAATGCGCGCCTTGATGTCGACCGGCGTCAGGTACGCGTCGATGAAGTCCTTCTGGTAGCCGGCGGGCTGCGGCGGCGGGGTCGCGTTCGGCCACAGCGACGGGGTCACCGGCCGGCTCGTGCCGCCCAGCGTGGAGGTGGCGGTGAGCTGCACCGGCCGGCTCGGCACCGGCTGCGGCAGCGCGTAGTGGTACTGGTACTCGCCCGAGTCCTCGAAGCGGTACAGCGGGAACGAACCGCTGGCGCCGTCGGCGGCCCGCCAGTTCACCGTGATCTCCACGTCCGGGTCGTCGGTGGCAGTGGTGGCGACCTGGGCCTGGAGGAACGTCCGGCCGCCGGTGGTCCACCAGTACGCCTGGAGGAACTGGAGCGTGTCGACAGCGGTGGCGCCGCTCGTCCGCAGTCCGGCGCGGGTGCGGTCCTGCGCGGCGCGGCGGCTCTCGGCGATCCGCCGGGTGCCGTCGTCGGCGCGCTGCACCACCTGCACGGCGGTGGCCCCCTGCCGGGTGAGGTCGGCGAGCTGCCGGCCGGTGAGGACCAGGTCGGTGATCAACACGCCGTCGCGGGAACGGGGGCGGTTGGCCAGGTCGGCGCCGCCGGCCACCAGGCGGTCGAGTTGGGCCCGGTCGGCGAGCTGCACGCGGACCAGCGCGGTCTCGGTGGGGGCGAGGGTGATCGCGGGGGAGGGCGGTGCGGCGGCGCCCGGCCCGGGATGGGCCAGTGCCGCGGCGATCAGGATGCTGGTGGTGGCGAGTGCGGTCCACCGTCGTCGGACGAACACGGGGCCTCCTGACGAACGTCGATCTCTCTGCCGTTCACACCAGCCGAGGCATCGATCGCTGTCAAGCTCACTTCCGGTCAGCCGGCGAACCGGTACAACCGGAACTCCTTGTCCGCGCCGCACACCAGCATCTCGGTGTTCCAGGAGCAGGACTCGCTGCGGATCTGCTTGAGCTGCCCCATCTCGACCGGCTTTCCGTCCACCGCCGTGCCGGCGAGGACCCGGTCGTCCTCGTACGCGCTGGGTGCCTCGGAGAAGATCAGCAGGTTGCCGGCGTCCAGCCGGACCGCGACGCCGTCCCGGTCGCGCAGCACCGCGGTGCCGTCCGGCGCGAACAGCGTCACCGCGTCCGCTGAGCCCTGCCCGGCCAGCACGTGCTCACCGACCGGCACCAGCGACTCGGCGCGCGGCGCCGGCCACTGCCGGGTGCCCTCGCCCTCGGTCGCCGCCACCACCCGGGTGCCGTCGGCGCCGCTGCTGGGCGTCTCCAGCAGGCACACGCGACGTTCCCCGCAGGTGACCAGGTCCTTCACCCGGCCGCCCTGTTCCGGCGCCTCGTACAGCACGCCGGGCGTGCCGAGGCTGCCCAGGTCGTAGGCGAGCAGCCGCAGGCCGCGCTCGTTCTCCGCCACGTACAGCCGGTCGTCGCGGGCGGCCATCGGATCGTCGAGAGCGGCCACGTTGCCCCGCTCCTTGAGGATCTTCCCGCTGCGCAGGTCCAGGATCCGGACCGAGCGGTCCGCGCCGACCTGTACCAGCCGGTCCGCCTTCCCCGCCCACGGGGCGAGCGGCGAGCCCTCGGCGTCCCCGGGCCCGTCCAGTGCCGCTCCGGTGCCGACCGGCAGCACCTTCGTGCGCGCGTCGCCGTACTCGGTGCGCGGGTTGCGCCGCTCCCACCGCTGCCTGCCGTCGTCCAGCCGCAGCCCGACGAGGCGCTCGCCGTCGCGGTCCACCCGGACCACCGTGTCGGGCCCGAAGAACAGCGCGTCGTCGCGGCCCACGTCGGTCCGCCAGCGCTGCTTGCCGGAATCGCCGTCGAGCACCGCGAGCACGCGCGGGGTGCCGCTGCCGGTGGCGTCGCCGAGGACGAGCAGCCCGTCGGGCAGCGCCCGGATCGCCGCCCACCGCTGCGTGGCCGCGTCGGTCCGCTTCTCCCAGACCGTCTTGCCGGTGCCCGCCTCGACGGCTGTCATCTGGAGGTGGCCGTCGGGCAGCGACCGGGCCAGGTAGGCGCGGTCACCGAGCGTCGCGGTGAACATCTGGTCCGGCCGGTTGTCACCGGCGGCCACCGTCTTCACCAGCTCCGCGGTGTGGAAGTCGAGCGCCGGGTGCCGGTCCCGGAACACCCAGAGCAGCACCGCCGCCGACACGGCGACGACCACGAGACCCGCGCCGAGCGCGATCCACCGGCCGCGCCGGGGCCGGCCGCCGCCGGTCCGGACGCCGTTCGGCGCGGGGGAGAAGGGCGTCCCGGGTACGCCGGGCTGCCATCCTCCGCCGGGCGGGGGCGGCGGCATCCCGGGTACGCCGGGTCCGGCGTGGTGTCCGGCGGGTGCTGCCCCCGGCGGTACGAAACCGGGGGCGCCCGGAGCGCCGTCGTACCTCGGATGCGGGACCGGGCCCCCGGCGAGCGGCGTGCCGTCGTACCTCGTGGGGGACGTCGGTGGGACGGGACCGTCGGCGACCAGCGTGCCGTGCGGTCCGGCGGGCGCCGTGTCCGCTCCGCCGAGGGGCGCGGCCGGGTTCGTCCTCGTCGCACCGGCGGGGACCGTGGCGGCGCTCGCCGTGCCGGCGTCGGTCTCGGCCGGCGCGGGCCCTGTCGGTTCGGGCTGCGTCGGCGCGGATGGTGCCGACGCGACCTGGACCGGCACGGCGGGACGGCCGGGCCGCCGGGGCAGCGGCAGGTCGGTGAGCGCGCCCTCCGCGACGGGCATCTCCGGCTGTTCCAGCACCGTCGGCGCGATGCCCAGCTCGGCGTGCAGCAGCCGGGCCACCAGCGGCACCCGGGTCGACCCGCCGACCAGGAACAGGCCGGAGAGCTGCTCCGGGCGCAGCCCGGCGGCGGCGGTCACCTCCCGGGTCTCCGTCACCGCCCGGGCCAGCAGCGGCGCGGCCAGGCGTTCGAAGTCCTCGCGGGTCAGCGGCACCGCCGCCTCCACCCCCGGTACGGCGACCGGCGCCACCATGGCCCGGGACAGCATCTCCTTCGCGCCGCGCACGTTGTCCCACAACTGCTGGCGGTCCCGCCGCTCGGCGGTGGTCGTCGGGTCGGTCAGCCGGGCCCACTCGCGCGGGTGGGCCGGGCCGACCAGCTCGCCGAGCCGTCCGAGCAGGGCCGCGTCCAGGTCGAGGCCGCCGAGGTCGGGGATCCCGCCGGTGGCGACCAGTTGGAAACCGGAGTCGCCCCACGGGTCGGCGCCCTCGTTGCGCAGCACCGCCACGTCGAGCGTCCCGCCGCCGAAGTCGAACACCGCCACCGCACCGCCCACCGGCACCGGCCGGCGCAGCACCTGCGTGAAGTAGCGCGCGGCTGCCACCGGCTCGCGCAGCAGGCGGGTGCCCGGCGCGATCGGCCCGGCGAGCGTGTGCTCGGCCGCGGCCGGCCAGCCTGCGAGTTCCAGCGCGTCGTGCAGCACCTGACGGCGGGCCGGCGTCCAGGCCGCCGGATGGGTGACCACCGCCGGGGGCAGCATCCCGACCGCCGCCACCGCCGCGTCCGCGACCGCGCGCAGCGTCGCGGCCAGCAGCTCCGCCGGCCGGTACGCCCGCCCGCCCAGCTCCACCGTCTCGTCGTCGACCCGGCGCTTCGGGTTCGGCTCGTAGGCGGCCGGGTCGGCCTGGGCCAGGCGCTGCGCGTCCCGCCCGACGTGCAGATGACCGTCCGCGTCGGCGTACACGCCGGACGGCAGGATCGGGTGGCCGTCGACGAGCACCGGCCGGGTCCGCCCGTCCGGCCAGCGCAGCACCGCCACCGTGTTCGAGGTGCCGAGGTCCACGCCGAGGGCGAAACCGTCCTGCTGGCCTGCCATCCGCGGCTACCTCCACCACCCGACGAGGATGTCCGGCCCGCATCGTACGCAGGCCGCGCCGCCTCGCTGTTCACCCGGCCCGGGGGAATGGACTGGCCCGTCCGGCCCTGCGCCGCATACCGTCGCCGTCATGAGGGTGATCTCCGTCAACGTGGGCCGACCGCAACCGAACCCGTGGAAGGGCATCGGGGCCACCGGCATCGACAAGCGGCCCGTGGACGGCCGGGTCGCCGTCACCGCGCCCGGCCCCAAGGGCACCGGCGCGGTCGGGCTCGCCGGCGACCGGGTCTACGACGTGGCCCACCACGGCGGCACCGACCAGGCGGTCTACGCGTACGCGCGGGAGGACCTCGACCACTGGGAGGCCGAGCTGGGCCGCCCGCTCGCCGACGGCTGCTTCGGCGAGAACCTGACCACCAGCGGGCTGGACGTCAACGGCGCGCTGATCGGCGAGCGGTGGCGGATCGGCCCGGACCTGGTGCTGGAGGTCTCCTGCCCGCGCATCCCCTGCGGCACGTTCCAGGGATGGCTGGGCGAACGCGGCTGGATCAAGCGGTTCACCGAGGAGGTACGGCCCGGTGCGTACCTGCGGGTGGTCACGCCGGGCAGCGTCGGGGCCGGAGACCCGGTCGAGGTGGTGCACCGGCCCGGCCACGACGTGACGGTGGCGCTGGTGTTCCGGGCCGTCACGCTGGAGACGGAACTGCTGCCCCGCCTGCTGGTCGCCGACGCGCTGCCCGAGGAGGACATGGCGCGGATCCGCCGCCGCTTGACCTGAACCGCACTTCAGGTCGGACGCTTGCCGGCGTGCTGAACTCCGTACTCGACGAGGCGTACGAGCGCGTACGCCACACCGGTCCCGAGCGCGACGGGTGGCTGTCCAGCCACGTGCCGATGGCGGCGGAGGCCCTGGTGCGCCACGGCCACGGGCAGGCGGTGCACCGCTGGATCGACGCGTACGCCGACCGGCTGGAGGAACGCCCGCGTGGCATCCGGCGCATCGCCGCCGACGAGTGGCGCGACCCGCTCGGCGACCCGGTGCGCACCGGCGACTGGCTCGACCTCTTCGACCGCGAGCTGGCCGGCGAGCCGTGGCGCGACGTGCTGACCCGCTGGTGGCCGCGCCTGCTGCCGGGCATCGCCGCCGGCGCCACGCACGGTGTCATCCGGGTCGGCCACGCCGTCCGCGCGCTGCTCGACGCCGAGACCGGACCACGGGTGACCGAACTCGGCCAGGGGCTCGCCTACTGGGCCGCCCGCTGGCAGCCGCTCGCCCCGCCCGGCACCGGGGCGTACCCAGCAACCGACGCCCGATCCGCGCTCGACGCCGTGCCCCGCGTACCCGATCAGCGGTTCGGCATCCGGTCCCGCCTGGCGCAGCTCGCCGACCTGGACCGGTGGCCGGCCGTCGCGGCCGCCGTACCAGGCGACGCCGCCGCCGACGTGCCCGCCCGGCTCGCCGCCGTCGTCGACGCCGCGGTGCTCCGGCACGGCACGCACGGGTACGCCGCCTCGGTCATGCTCGTGCACGCCGCCACCGCGCCGAACGCCGTCCTGCGTACCCTGCGCGCGCTGCCGCCGGCGCTGTGGCAGCCGAGCCTGGCCGCCGCCTGGGCGGCGACCGCCGCCGTCACCGCCGCCTACGCCCCGGCCGAGGCCCGGTCCCTCCCGCCGGCCGCCGGGCCGGAACTCGACGAGGCCATGGCGCGGGCGCTGGACACCGGGGACGCGCACGCGATCAAATTCGTCGACACCCTGAGCGATGCGTACGCCCGCAGCGGTGACCCGGCCCTGCTTGCCGTGGCCGCCCGATCCGTCGAGCAGATCGCCGCCGACTGACGGCCTCGGCTCGGTACCACCGACACCTGGAGGGTCGATGACACCCGACGACGAAGCGTTCCTGCGCCGCGCCGTGGAACTCGCCGACCGGGCGGGCGCGTCCGGCGAGCGGCCGTTCGCGTCGCTGCTCGTCGGCGCGGACGGCACGGTCCTGATCGAGGACCACAACACGGTGGTCTCCGACCGGGACGTCACCGCGCACCCGGAGCTGAAACTGGCCCGCTGGGCCGCCCGGCAGCTCGCCCCCGAGGCGGCGGTCGCGACCACCATGTACACCAGCTGCCAGCCCTGCCCGATGTGCACTGTGGCGATCAACGCATCAGGCCTCGGCCGGGTCGTGTACGCGTTGTCCACCGAGCAGTTCGAGCAGGTCAAGCCCGCGACGCCCGCGCCGCGTCCGGTGCGGTACGACGGGCCGGCGCTGTTCGACGAGGCGCGGCGGCCGATCGAGGACCACTACTAGGCCATCGGCCCGCTTCTCCGACTGAGCGCCGAGATCGCCTCCGCTGCGGGGCGCCGCGTGTGGCGTGCGACGCCTACGCTGTGCCGCACGGCGACAGGGGGTGGGCCGGTGGGGCGTCGGCTGGGGTACGTCGCGATGGCGCTGCTCGGCGCGCTGCTGTTCGGCACGGCCGGCCTGGCCGTCGGGTCCTGGTACGGCGGCCGGGGCGCCCTATCGCTGAGCCCTGAGGCAGCTCGGAGCGCGGCCGGCGAACTGCTCCCCGGTGTCGAGCCGAGCGGCTCGACGACCGTGCGCGGCTACCGGTACGGCGTCTTCCTGGCCGCCGACGACCTCGGCGGTAACCGGGCCGAGTTCCAGTACGGCGACGGCCCCGACTGCACGTTGTCGGAGCGGATGCGGGGTGCCGCCGAGACGGGCGGGTGGCGGGAACTCCGTCGGGTGCCGGGAGCATCGTGCGACGGCTGGCGGGCCGAGCGAGACGGTATGACGGTCACCCTCACGCATCCGGCATACGGGTCGAGGCTGAGCATCACGCAGAGCGCTCCCGGAGGGTTCCGCATCGCCACCATCACCGGCACCCTGCTCGGCGTCGCCGCCGGTGCGGCGCTGTTCTGGGCGGCGGCGCGGAGTCGCCGGCCGGTACCCCTGGTGGTCGGCACGCTGGTGACCGTCGGCCTGTTCCCGGCAGCCGTCGTCACCTGGGCGGACCTGGCCGTGCACCGGCTCGCCGAGCCGGTGTGGCCCGTCTGGCGCGGGCTCGCTCCGGTGCTGGTGCCGTTCTGGCTGGTGCTCCTTCTGATCGGCGTGATCGTCCTCGCGAGGCGACCGGATCCGGCAGTGCCCGCCACCGACGCGGTCGCGGCTGGCCGTGCCGGCTGATCAGTGGACGCACAACTCGTCGTACGGCACGCAGTCCCACAGGGTGTTCGCACGCTCGCGGACGACCGCGAACACCGGCCGGGACAGCACGACGTCGCCCGTCCGCTGGACGCGCATGACGATCCCCAGGTCGTCGGAGGCCGGATCGCCTTCCGGGGCGTACTGCGGCGCGATGCCGCGCGCCAGCACGTAGCTCAGGAACTGCTCCTCCAGCCGGGACGGCACGCGTCCGACCAGGCTGATCCCGTCCAGCGTCACCTGTGGGCCGTACCGCGCATCGACGACTACGCAGAACAGGCCCTCTGACCTGCCGAAATAAGCCGTGACCGCCGTGGCGTGGGCAGCGACGCCCGCGTTGCGGAACTCCGCCTTCGTCGGCCGGTCGAAGTCGCGGTGTGCGACGGAAACCGATGCGGCGAACCCGGGCAGCGCCTCGGCGGCCTCGTCGTGGCTCATTCCGAACCGCAGAGGTCCCACGCCGGCTCCCGGCGTGTACGTCCACTGCTCCCGCTCGGCCTCGGTCAGGACATGCCAGGGGTTCGTCATGAGGCAGGCGCTTCCATCTCGTTCGTGGCCGCGGGGTTCGTGCTCGGCCCGGCTCGCCACCAGCGGGTGCCGATGGGTCTTCGGTTGTTCGTCCATTCTCCGGACGCGTTGCGCCGAAGCCCGGAAGCGGTCCGGGAAGTGGAGGACAGCCGCGGGACGCGGGCTAGCCTGACCGCCGTGACAACGATCGAGCAGTTGGAACGGGACGTCTGGCCGGACCCCGGCCGGGAGGCCACGTCTCTCGTGAGGCGCTGCTCGGAGCTACGACGCAAGCCGCTGGCCGAGTTCACCGTGGAAGACCTGCGCATCATGCTCGGGCAGGGGAGCGGCGTGTCGGCGCTGCTGCCTCTCGCGGTACAGGTCCTGCTCCGCGATCCGTTGGCCGAGGGCGACTACTACCCGGGTGACCTGCTCGCCAACGTGCTGCGGCTACCCGACTCGGCGTGGTCGGGCCTGCGAACGGAACGGGAGCGGCTGCGGTCGGTTCTGGCGGAGCTCGTCGCCGGTCGCCCGTCCTCCGACGCCGGTCCGGACCCTCGTGACCCGGACCAGCGTCTTCGCGGCGCCATCAGGCAGTTTCTCGGCGATGAGAGCGGAGTTCCAGCTAGTGGGTACGCCAGTCCATGGCGTCGAGCAGGACCTCTACCAGGGCCGACCGATTCGCCGCGCCGATCTCGTCCAGCGCCCGGTGCATGACGTTCCCGGCGTCCTCGGGCAGTTCCTGCGGACCGAGCATCGGCAGCATCAGGATGAGCCGCTGCGCCCAGGTCAGCCGCTCGTCCGGCAGTGCCGCCGCGGCGAGCAGTTCCGCCCAGGTCATCGCGGACGTGAACCCGTGGCCCTCGACCGAGGCGACAACCTTCGCCGGCCGCCCCGGCCGATCCTCCACGAAGTCGAGTCCCGCCTCGTCCTCCAGGTTGCGGTAGACGATCCGAAGCCACACCTCTCCGTCGAGCCGCACCGAGACCGCCGGCCAGCGCTCCGGGTCGTTGAGGACGTCACACATCGCGTCGTAGTCGGCGGCCTGCACTCCGAAGGCGGCCTCCGACTCCCGGTGGGCGCCGAGCGGTCCGGACAGGAAGTGCAACCAGAAGGCGGGGTATCCGACCACGCCGTCTGCCGCATGGACGGTCGCGTCGCACTCGACGTCGTAGCCGGGCGGGGACATGGTGGTATAGCCGGGGATCGTGAAGGCGGGTCCGAGGGCCGGCGACATGGCCCGGATTCAACACGACACCGGACCGAGACCGTACGCCCAGCAGAGGACAGACATTGCAGCCGATGACCTTCAGCCACACGATCTCCGCACCGCCGGAGAAGGTGTGGCGGTGCCTCGCCGACGTCGCGCGGTATCCGGCGCTGCTGACCAAGGTCGACGCGACTGAGCTGCTCCACAGCCAGGCGTTCGGAACGGGCACGAGGTGGCGGGAGACCCGCAGGCCGTACGGCTGGCCCGTCACCGTGGAACTCCGCGTGACCGACTGCCGGCCCCCGTTCCGCTACGTCGTCGAGTGCTTCGCGGGCGGGCACAGTGTGACCGAGTACCGGCTGGTTCCCGGTGCCGCGGCTGGCACCACCGACCTCCAGCTCACCTACACCTTGACCGGTGGCTCACCGATCCATCGGATCAGCCGGGTCATCGCCCGTCGACGGTTCCTCACCTGCATCAGGGAGAACAACGTCCAGGACCTGCTCGACATCGAGCGAGCATGCGGGGCCAATGCGTGAGGACGCAGGCAGGTGGCAGGAGCCTCGTACGGTCGACGGGGTGTTGTTCGAACCGGTGACCGCGGAGTTCTCGTTCCTCGACGACGGGAACGAGCTGGTCGGCGACGTCGTCCGGCCGCCCTGGCCGGGGCCGTACCCGGCGGTGGTCTTCGTCGAGGGTTCCGGGCCGGGCGGTCGCGACCAGGGGGCGTGGCAGACGAGGCTGGCCGCAGCCGGCTTCGCGAGTCTCGCCTACGACAAGCCCGGTTCCGGTGCGTCGACGGGTGACTGGACCCGTCAGACCATGGCCGACCGCGCCGCCGAGACCGTGGCCGCGGTCCGGGCCGTGCGGAGCCGCGAGGACGTGCTGTCCGGCGCGGTCGCGCTGATCGGCGGTAGCCAGGGCGGCTGGGTGGCTCACCTCGCTGCGGCAGCGGACCACCGGATCGCGGCGGTGGTGACGGTGTCGGGGCCGGGCGTGAGCGTACGGGACCAGGAGGAGTACCGGCTCCGCCACCAACTCGCTGCGGAGGGCTTCGGCGGCGCCGACATCCAGCAAGCGCTTCTCCTGCTACGCGACCAGATCCGGCGGGTCCGGTCGGGCGACGACCCGGCGCGCGTGCACGCCGCGCAGGCGCACTGGCACGGCGCTCCCTGGTATCCGATGCTCGCCGGGACGACACCCGAGTCCATCGCGTTCATCGCGGGCATCGCGGACTACGACCCCGCCCCGGCACTGGCGGCTCTGCGCTGCCCGCTGCTGGCGATCTTCGGCGCGGACGACCTGCTCGTGCCGGTGGAGGCGAGCGTGCGCGCCATCAGCGGCACCCTCGACGGCGCACGCCACGCCGATCACACGACTGTGGTCTTCCCCGGTGCCGACCACAGCATCCGCGTCTACACGGGGGAAGGGCCCGCGCAGGTCAGGGAGGGGCGCTACACCCCTGCCGAGCGAGCGCCGGGCTTCGACGAACTCGTCGTCACCTGGCTGCAGCGCCGCCTGCAGGCGACCGACCTGGGGTACGCGGCGCGCTGATCGCGGCATGGGCGGGTGCTCACGCGGGGAACCACCTCCACTGCCCCTCGGAGACGACCTCGACGGCGCCGTCGGTCACCTTGATGGCCGTCTGGTCGTCGATCGCGTACGCCGGACCGGCGATCTCGGCCGCCCACTTCTCGGCAGACGCCATGGTGTTGTCCGGTTCGAGGCCCAGGTGCGGGAAGATCGAGAAGTCGACGAGCCCGAGCGTGCGGTCGTCGGGTGCGGACTGCCACTCGACGAATTCCGTACCGATCCGGGGGGTGAGCACCATGCTGCCGGCGCTCAGCCCGACCCAGACGGTGTCCCGCAGCGACGGCAGGAGGTCCGCCAGCCCGGACTGCCGCATCCAGTGGCACAGGTACGTCGCGTCGCCACCGTGCACGAGCAGGACGTCGGCCTCCCGGACCCAGGGGACCCAGTGCTCCTGGCCGATGCTGGGTAGCGCTGACAGTTCGAGTACGCCCAGCGACTTCCAGCCGAGACCGCTCATGGGCAGCGGCGTCTGACCGGTGATGAAGCGCCAGGCCGAGGCCGGTCCGCCCATCGGGTACGCCGCAGTGGGGATGCAGAGGGCGCTGGATTCAGCGATCGGCTTGCCCAGCAGGTCGACCAGCGCATCGTTGATGCTCGGGTTCTGGACGCCTGCGGATGTGAGGAGAAGTTTCACGCTTGCCTCCTGCGCGTAGCGGTCATGATGCTCTGCCCGGTGTCCGGAGATCGGTGCACAGGAATGCTGACCGGACGCGGTAACGAAACTCATCGCGATCCCGGCTGTACGGCCGGTCGATGCTGGCCGGGGAGAGCCCTAGGCTGACGCCATGCCGGCGGAGCACGAAGTGATCGACCTGGACGAACGCGATCACCGGCCGGCGGATTCGGACGGCGCTGTTCCTGGTCGCCGCGTGTCCGGACGAACGATGAACGTACGGCTCGTTGCTGCCTTCGTGATCGGCGCTGTGCTCGGCGGTGTCGGTGTGAGCGAGCTGCGAGTCTCGCGGGACGAGCGGGAGCGGAATGCCTCGGTCGCGCTCGTGGCCCTACCTCAAGACAGAGTCAGCGGGGGTTCGGGTACGGAAGCCCTGGGCGTCGTCCAGCTGAACGGACAGCTCGCGGTGATCAACACGGGACCCGCGCCGATCACTGTCGGTGCGGCTGTCGGTCAACGACCGGGCATCCAGGTCCGTGACACCGGCCAGTCGAGGCTGCTACGACCTGGCGGTACCGGCTGGATCGATGTCGAGGTGCGCGTCGAGTGCGCTAGTTCCACCGCGTTCGAGAGCGAGCCGTTGTCGATACGGTTCTCGGTCGAGACCGCCGACCGGCAGGCCAGAGAGGTCAGCTACCCCGTCGCCGTGAAAGGAAGCGCCTGGGAGCGGGAGGCGGAGATGCCGTGCGCGTACCTCAGTCACTCGGGGAGACGCGGCGGCTAGCGCAGGGGTCACAGCACCATGCGGGCGGCCCTGCTCCATCAGCACACCATCGGCGAGCGCGACCATGAGATCGCCTCGGCGCTGCATCACCGGATCGCCGGGGCGGGCTGACATCGCCGGTGAACGGCGCAAGATCGAAAATGGGGGAGGAATGCGATGGCCCAGGTGCCGCGATCATGCGGTCTGCCTGGGCCTTCGTTGGTGGAGCGGGCGACGGGAATCGAACCCGCACCGTCAGTTTGGAAGATCGTGCTCAGCCGGTCGTGATGCCCGAAACGCCTGGTCCCAACGGTCGAGCCAGTTGCCCCTCGTGCCCGCTCATGACCGCTGCGCGCCCCGGCTACTGGCCCATGGATGGCCCATGATGGCCTTGGGAGACACCATCATGTAACGCCCCCCGATATAGCTTCGCGTCCGATATATTGCGGGCATGGACACACCGCTACGTGAGCCGACCTTCTTGATCCTGACCGCGCTGGCGAAGGAGCCGATGCACGGCTACGGGTTGATCGGCGAGGTTGCCGTTCTTTCCGATGGCAGAGTTTCACTGCGTCCAGGCACCCTCTACGGGGCGCTTGACCGGCTGGTCGACGCCGGCCTGGTGGAGGTCGACCGGGAGGAGGTCGTGAACGGTCGAGCGCGTCGCTACTACCGCCTCTCGCCAGCCGGCGACGCCACTTTGGCGGAGGAGACGGACCGGCTGCGGCGCAACGTCGAGGCGGCCACGACGCGGCTTCGCGCGCGAGCCCGCACCGGCCGGTCGCTCACTGCGCGTACCGCCGGAGGCTTGGCGTGACCAACTTGGAACGCAGGTACCTGCGCCTGCTGAATGTGTACCCCTCGGACTATCGCCGGGCGCGTGGGGCCGAGATCGTGGGAACGTGCCTTGACCTGGCCAAGCCTGGCCAACGCTGGCCCTCACCTGGCGACATCACGGATCTCGTGCGCGGCGGCGTCCGTCAGCGGCTGCGCGCCGCCGGCCTCATTGATCTCGTTCCCGGGGTGCATCTCGCCTCGGTCGTGGCATTGCTCGCTGCTACCGCCTTTGCGGCCATCTGGTGGGTGGCGGAACTGCGTCCCGTGGCGCCCGTTGGGGACCACCCGCACATGAGTCCCTTCGCCTCACTCGGGTTCATTGCGTGGACCGCCTGGCTGGTCGCCGCGATCGCCGCAACCGTCTCCCCGGGCCGGACGACGCGAGTCGCGGTAGCCGTAGCTCTTGCGCTCACGATCGCGGCAGTGCCACTGAGCGCGTTGACCGGCCTGTCCAGGCCACCGCTGTTCATCCTGCTGCCGCAAGTCACTCTTGGCGCGCTAGCGCTCCTCCTGCCGGAGGGGTCTTTGACCCTCATTCGGGTTGGAGTACCACTCGCGGCGGTAGGCGCAGGTGGGACAGCGGCTTACCTGATCCTGCATGACGCGTTCGATGGGTACTACGCCGCCAGTACCGCCCGGTTTCTACCGGCCGCCGGTGGGCTTCTGCTGGCTGTCGCTCTGCTACTGGCTCTCGGCCCGGCCCTCCATCGTGACAACCGCGGCGTCTGGGCCTCGCTGGTGTTACTTACTCCGGTCGCTCAGCTCTCGCTGCACAAACTGGCTGGAAGTGTGAGCCCGTGGCGGGGCTCCCCAAGTGTGGAGTTCAGCGCCCTCGCCACGTACGCAGTCCTCGTGAGCCTGCTCGGCCCGGTCCTTCTCACGCTGGTGGTCGTCGCTCGCCAACGGCCGGGTGGTAACGGCGAAAGAGGCGGGCATCGCGGCAATCGCGGAAGCATTCGCCGACACATGTTTCGGATCTAGCCCCAAGCCAAGGTCAGCCAGGCTGGCACCAGTCGGTCGCTTCGTTCGTCAACGGGGGTGGGCGAAGCAATCCGGCGGGCTGGCAGTCGGAAACTGATCAGGCGCCGCACAAGCGTCTAGGCGGGGCCAGAAGGCGGGTCTCCTCGTCGGGCAGTCGTCAGACCGTCCAGCCTCCCCAGGCCGGGACAAGGTGGAGCGCCCTACTGGACGTACGACCTTGGCCCGGCCTGGGGAGGCTGGTAGCCCTTGTGGTGCCCGGCGAGGTGATCCGCTCCCGGCCGATCTCTGAGGAGGGTCGGGGTTCGGGGCGGAGCCCCGAGGTCTTCAAGCTCTTGCATCTCGTAAGCGTGGCCGGCCGGCCCGGCCGATGCCGGCCGGAGGTCGCCAGCAGGCCGGGGCCGGGCCGGCGCGGCCCGCTTGCGGGCCGCCTTGACCGCCGTCGACGCTGACGCCCTGGTCTTCACCGGCGACAAGGGCGCGCTGCTGCGATCCGGCAACTTCGGCCGTGCGGCCAAGTGGACGCGGACGGTCGAAGCGCTCGGGCTGCCCGGCTTCCACTTCCATGACCTCCGCCATACCGGCAACACCCTCGCCGCAGCCTCTGGCGCGAGCACTCGCGAGCTAATGCAGCGAATGGGACACGCCAGCATGCGGGCGGCGTTGATCTACCAGCACGCAACCAGCGAGCGGGACCGCGAGATCGCCTCGGCCATGGACCAGCGGATCGCCCGGCAGACCCGGCGCAAGGGCGGCCAGAGCAGCTAATGGCCCACGGATGGCCCGCAAGATCGGAGCGGGGGAGTGGCCGACCGGCCCAGGATCGGGGGACGCAGCCTCTGACCTGGGCCGGAGGCTGTTGGAGCGGGCGACGGGAATCGAACCCGCACCGTCAGTTTGGAAGACTGAAGCTCTGCCATTGAGCTACGCCCGCGAGCGCCCCACCACAGCAGGGCGCGCCGACAGCGTACCCAATGAACCACGGCCACCGCGCAGCGCGTACCCGGAGGTTCCCGCCGACCTTCAAGATCCATGCCACTTCGGCGAGGTGGCGCCATCCCGGGCCCTCGGACCCAGCCACTTCCCCGAACTGGCGCCTGGCGCCGCCCAGCCGCCCGCCCGGCGCCGCCCAGCCGCCCGCCCGGCGGCGCCCGGCCGCGCCCGGCGGCCGCCGCGCCGTGCCCCGTCACCCGCGCGGGTGGCCGGACGGCATACACTCTTCGTCGCCACCGGGGTGTGGCGCAGCTTGGTAGCGCACTCGCTTTGGGAGCGAGGGGCCGTGGGTTCAAATCCCGCCACCCCGACTGTCGTTCGCGACCGGATCGTCCCGGGAACCGCCGGTTTTTTCCGCGCGGTGCCCGGGCCCTGCCGATGCCGTCGGCCGGCTCGCCTACACTCGATGCGCGCAATCACGCCCCAGAACCAACACCCAGATCCGTCAAGGAGTACGCCTGTGAAGAGCACCGTCGAGACTCTGAGCCCGACGCGCGTGCGGCTCGCCATCGAGGTGCCGTTCGTCGAGCTCGAGCCGAGCCTCAAGAAGGCGTACCGGGAGATCGGCCAGCAGGTCCAGGTTCCCGGCTTCCGCCGGGGCAAGGTCCCCAGCGCGGTGATCGACCAGCGGGTGGGCCGGGGGACCGTCCTCAACGAGGCGATCCAGGAGGCCATCCCGCAGAACATCCTCGCCGCGGTCCGGGAGCACGACCTGAAGACGCTCGGCCGTCCCGAGGTCGACATCACGGAGTTCAACGACGGCGACTCGCTCAACTTCACCGCCGAGGTGGACGTCCGGCCGGAGATCACCCTGCCGGACCCGGCCACCATCGAGGTGACCGTCGACGAGATCCAGATCGCCGACAGCGAGATCGACGAGCAGATCAACAGCCTGCGCGAGCGGTTCGCCACGCTGAAGACCGTCGAGCGGGCCGCCCAGGAGGGCGACTTCGTGCAGATCGACCTGAACGCCACTGTCGACGGCGAGGAGGTCCCGGGCGGTTCGGCGAGCAACATCTCGCACGAGGTGGGCAGCAAGCAGCTCCTGCCGGGTCTGGACGAGGCGCTGGTCGGCCTGGCCGCCGGCGACAGCACCACCTTCACCACGCAGCTCGTCGGCGGCGACTACGCCGGCCGCGACGCCGACGTGGCGGTGACCGTCCGCACGGTCAAGGAGAAGGAGCTCCCCGAGCTCAACGACGACTTCGCGCAGATGGCCAGCGAGTTCGACACCATCGACGAGCTGCGCGGCGACCTGCGGGAGCGGGTCACCCGGGGCAAGCAGGTCGAGCAGATCTACGCCGCCCGTGACAAGGCCCTGGAGCAGATGGTGGCCGCCGCCGAGGTGCCGGCGCCCGAGGGCGTCGTCAAGGAGGAGGTCGAGAGCCGCAAGGCCGCGATGGTCGACCAGCTCGAGCGCATCGGCGCCTCCCTGGAGGAATACCTCGCGGCGGAGGAGAAGACCGAGGAGCAGATCGACACCGAGCTGACCGAGGCGGCGACCGACGGCGTCAAGATCCAGCTCCTGCTCGACACGCTGGCCGACGCCGAGGACGTGCAGGTCTCCGACGACGAGTTCGGTCACGAGATCGTGCACCGGGCGCAGCGCGCCGGCATGGCCCCGCAGCAGTACTACGACCAGCTGGTCCGCTCCGGCGCCGCCGCGGCCGTCTTCGGCGACGTCCGCCGGGGCAAGGCGCTCGCCGCGGTGATGGAGAAGATCAAGATCAAGGACTCGGCGGGCAACGAGGTCTCCCTCGACGCGCTGCGGGCCCAGAACGAGGCCGAGCACGACCACCAGCACTGATCATCGGGGGTCTCGGCCGCCGTCCCGCGCTGCGCGCCGGGAGGCGGCCGAAACCCTTTCCGGGGTACGCCGTGCGGGTGACTGCGCTGAGAGCGAACAGTGCCCCGACCGGGAGTACGCCTCCCGGCTGAGCGGTTAGTGTCGGGTAGGACGGTACGGAGAGCGAAGGGCTGCCATGACCGACATGCACATCCCCAAGAAGTCGCTCCGGGTGAACGAGGCCCGCGGTGGCGACTCCATTGGCAACCTCGACGACTCGGTCTACAACCGGTTGCTCAAGGAACGGATCATCTTCCTGGGCAGTGAGGTGAACGACCAGGTGGCCAACCGCATCTGCGCGCAGCTCCTGCTGCTCGCCGCGGAGGACCCGGACCGCGACATCTTCCTCTGGATCAACTCGCCGGGTGGCTCGGTCTACTCCGGCATGGCGATCTACGACACCATGCAGTACATCGACAACGACGTCTCGACAGTGGCGATGGGCATGGCGGCCTCGATGGGCCAGCTTCTGCTCTGCGCGGGCACCAAGGGCAAGCGGTACGCCCTGCCGCACGCGCGGATCATGATGCACCAGCCCTCGGGCGGTCTCGGCGGCACCGCGTCGGACATCGCGATCCAGGCCGAGCAGATGCTCTACACCAAGCGGATGTTCCAGGAGCGGGTCGCGTTCCACACCGGCCAGAGCCAGGAGCAGATCGAGGCGGACTCGGACCGCGACCGCTGGTTCACCGCCCAGGAGGCCATGGACTACGGCTTCATCGACAAGGTGATCATCGGGGCCGCTCAGGTTCCGGATGGCGCCGGGACCCTGAGCTGAGCGAGGAGCTGACGATGACCGACCTGAGCCTGCCGCCCCAGTTCGCGGCCGTGCACAACCGCTATGTCCTGCCGTCGTTCGTCGAGCGCACGTCGTACGGGATGAAGGAGTCCAACCCGTACAACAAGCTCTTCGAGGACCGGATCATCTTCCTTGGCGTCCAGGTGGACGACGCGTCGGCGAACGACGTGATGGCCCAGCTGCTGACGCTGGAGGGCACCGACCCGGACCGCGACATCATCATGTACATCAACTCGCCCGGTGGCTCCTTCACGGCCATGACGGCGATCTACGACACCATGCAGTACGTCCGCCCGGACATCCAGACCGTCTGCCTCGGGCAGGCGGCGAGCGCGGCGGCGGTGCTGCTCTCCGCGGGCACCCCGGGCAAGCGGATGGCGCTGCCCAACTCCCGGATCATCATCCACCAGCCGGCCACCGAGGGCGGTTACGGCCAGGGCTCGGACATCGAGATCCAGGCGCGGGAGATCCTGCGGATGCGGACGCAGCTGGAGGACATGCTCTCCCGGCACTGCAACCGCCCGATCGAGCAGGTCCGCAAGGACATCGACCGTGACAAGATCATGACGGCCGAGGAGTCCAAGGAGTACGGGCTGGTCGACACGATCCTGACCAGCCGCAAGAAGGGTCTGCTGGCGTCGCACGCCGCGGGCTGAGCAACGTGTGGTCGGAGGTCGATCGGGGTATCGTTCCCGGTCGACCTCTGACACACCCGTTTTGGGGGTCGGAGAAAACCCGGCCACCGGGTAACGTCGGGTCTGTACCGCTCCGCCGGTCGGATCAGGTGGAGCCGACAGCATGGTGGGACGACAGGACGGACGGGCGCTCCGGCGCCCGCAGGTCAGGGCCGGCGTTCCGGCCGACGAGTGCAGGGAGAACGTAGGTGGCACGGATCGGTGACGGCGGCGACCTACTGAAATGCTCGTTCTGCGGCAAGTCGCAGAAGCAGGTCAAGAAGCTCATCGCGGGCCCTGGTGTCTACATCTGCGACGAGTGCATCGACCTCTGCAACGAGATCATCGAAGAGGAGCTGGCCGAGTCCGGCGAGGTGAAGTGGGAAGAGCTTCCCAAGCCGATGGAGATCTGCCAGTTCCTCGACAACTACGTCGTCGGTCAGGAGCAGGCCAAGAAGGCGCTCGCCGTCGCGGTCTACAACCACTACAAGCGGATCCAGGCCGAGGCCGCTGGCGCGCCGGGCTCCGGCACCGACGGCGTCGAGCTGGCAAAGTCGAACATCCTGCTGCTCGGCCCGACGGGCTGCGGCAAGACGCACCTGGCGCAGACGCTCGCCCGGATGCTCAACGTCCCGTTCGCGATCGCGGACGCCACCGCGCTCACCGAGGCGGGCTACGTCGGCGAGGACGTCGAGAACATCCTGCTGAAGCTGATCCAGGCCGCCGACTACGACATCAAGCGCGCCGAGACGGGCATCATCTACATCGACGAGGTCGACAAGATCGCCCGCAAGTCGGAGAACCCGTCGATCACCCGTGACGTCTCCGGCGAGGGCGTACAGCAGGCGCTGCTGAAGATGCTCGAGGGCACCGTCGCCAACGTGCCGCCGCAGGGCGGGCGTAAGCACCCGCACCAGGAGTTCATCCAGATCGACACCACGAACGTGCTGTTCATCTGCGGTGGCGCGTTTGCCGGGCTCGACCAGATCATCGAGGCCCGCACCGGCTCCGGCGGCACCGGCTTCGGCGCCCGGCTCCGGTCGGTGTCCGAGCGGTCGACCGACGACATCTTCAGCCAGGTCATGCCGGAGGACATGCTGAAGTTCGGGCTCATCCCCGAGTTCATCGGCCGGCTTCCGGTGATCACCAACGTGCGCAGCCTCGACCGTTCCGCGCTGGTGCGGATCCTCACCGAGCCGCGTAACGCGCTGGTCCGCCAGTACCAGCGCCTGTTCGAGCTGGACGGCGTCGAGCTGGAGTTCGAGCCGCCCGCGCTGGAGGCCATCGCCGACCAGGCCATGCTCCGCGGCACCGGAGCCCGCGGCCTGCGGGCGATCATGGAAGAGGTGCTCCTCTCCGTGATGTACGAGGTGCCGAGCAACCCCGACGCCGCCCGGGTGCTGATCACCCGCGAGGTCGTCCTGGAGAACGTCAACCCGACGATCGTGCCCCGCGAGTTCACCGGCCGGCGCCGGCGGGACCGCGAGGAGAAGTCGGCCTGACCGCCGTTCGCGACCGCGCCCGGGTCAGCTCGGGCGCGGTCCGCGTGAACGGGTCCGCCGGTCCCACTCGCCCGACGGGGTGACCACCACCATCATCAGGCGCACCGGCCCGTCACCGGCCGTGCGGTAGCCGTGCTCCCGGTCGGCGTGGAACTCGACCGTTTCGCCGGCGCGTACCTCGTGGTCGACGCCGTCGACTGTCACCGTGGCGGCGCCGTCGAGTACGTGCAGGATCTCCCGGGTGCCGTGGGCGTGGTCGGAGGAGCGCAATGCCTCGCCGGGTTCCATCCGCCAGTCCCACAGCTCGACCAGGTCGGGTTCGCCGAGGCCGCTGAGCAGGCGCGCCAGGCCGCCGTGCGGGCCGCGCCACAGCACCGGCGCCTCGTCGGCGGCGCTGACCCGTACCGTGCTCTGTTCGGCCGGCTCCAGCAGCCGGGCGATGCTGACGCCGAACGCGTCGGCGACCCGGCAGAGCGTGCCGATACTTGGGTTGGTCCGGGCCCCCTCGATCTGCACCAGCATGCCCTTGCTGACCCCGGACCGGCCTGCCAGTTCCTCGAACGACCAGCCGCGCGCCGCGCGCAGCTCACGTACCTGGCGGGCGACGGCGGAGGTCACCGCGCCGACCCGTCCACCGGTATCGGTCATCACACTGTCCTTCACGGTCACTATTATGGTACGACTGCCTGGTGCTCCCCATTGTCCTCGCCGCGGTCTCCGCGCTCGCCTTCGGCACCGCCGACTTCGCGGGCGGCAAGGCGTCCCGGCGCGCCGACCCGATCGCCGTGACCGTGGTGTCGCAGATCCTCAGCGTCCCGCTGCTGCTCGTCCTTGTCCTCGTCGTGCCCGGCACGCCGAGCCCGCTCGACCTGGGGTGGGGACTGCTCGCCGGAGTGGCCGGCGCGGGCGGCGTCATGCTGCTCTACCGCGCGCTCGCCACCGGCGTGATGGCCGTCGTCGCGCCGGTCACCGCGATCACCGCGGCGATCGTGCCGATCATCGCCGGCCTCGTCCTCGCGCACTCGCCGGGTGCGGTGGCGCTCGGCGGCGCCGGGCTCG